>NZ_JBYITD010000009.1:0-340471 GCF_057708945.1 Nonomuraea sp. bgisy101 | reverse complement strand
CCCGATGATGGAGGGGACGAGCGGGACGAGCCTGCTCCTGCCCTCGTCGGTGGTGTGGTCGTTGACCAGGCGGGCCAGGCCCGCGAGCAGCGGGTGTGTGCACGCGGGATGGTCGCTCCACCGTTCGCCCGCCAGATAGGAGGCCAGCTCCATGAAGCAGGCGCCCTTGCGCGGGTTGCGGTGCCTGCCTCGCGACAGGATCGGCATGTGATCGTACAGAGTGTCCACGGCTGCTCCACGCGTTCTGCGCTGATCTGCCCTTTCAGTCTGCGTTCACGTCTACCCGAAAGCCAGTGGTTAAGGCCCGGCCCTCACAGATCGGACGTCTGCCGGGGTGTGCTCGGCCGGCGTCACCAGGTGAGGTGAAGGGTCTCGGGCGAGCGGTGGATGAGGCTCGGTTCCATGGTGATGCGGCCGGAGACGAGCCGGAGGCCGGGCCGGCGGGCGGTGAGCCGCTCCAGCGTGAGGCGGACCTGCTCGCGGGCCAGTTGCGAGCCGGGGCAGCCGTGCGCGCCGTGGCCGAACGACAGGTGCCTGACCGGGTCCCGGGTGATGTCGAAGGCGTCGGCGCGTTCGAAGACGGCCTCGTCGCGGCCCGCCGAGCCGTACGAGACGAACACCTGATCGCCTTCCCGCAGCTCGTGGCCGGCCAGCGTGTAGGGCGCGGTGACCGTACGGCGGAAGCCCTGGACGGGGGCGTCGAACCTGGCGCCCTCCTCGATCGCGGCGGGGATGAGGGAGGGCCGCTCGCACAACAGCTCCCACTGCTCGCGGTGGCGCAGCAGGTTGAGCAGCAGCGTGCCGAGCAGGGCGCTGGTGGTGAGGTGTCCTGCCAGCAGCAGGTTCTGCAGGTTGGAGACCAGCTCGTGGGGATCGTTCGGGGTCAGTCCTCTGACCATCTCGCCGATGAGGTCCTCGCCGGGCTCGCGGAGGGCGTACCCGTGGAGCAGGTGCTGGAGGCCGACGGCCGCGCGGGCCGCGTCGGCCTGCTCGGCGGGGGAGAGCGGCCGGAACAGCAGCTCCTCGGCGCGCCTGCCCGCCTCGACGGCGGGGTGCACGTCGGCGGGGTCGAGGCCGAGCAGGTGGCCGAAGACCTCGGCGGGCAGCGGCCTGGCGTAGGCCGCCATCCAGTCCACCGGACCTTCGCCGGGCAGGGCGTCCATCAGCGCGTCGACCCTCTCGGCGATGTACGGCACGGCCGCGCCGACCCTGCCGGGCGACAGCCCGCGCGTGATCGGCCTGCGGTAGCGCTGGTGGGCCTCGCCGTCGGTGGTGAGCACCGTCCGCGTCTGCTGGAAACCCTTGGCCAGCTCGGCGATCGCCTCCTGCCCAGGCACCTGGTCGGGGCGCAGCGCGCCCGCGGAGGAGAAGACGTCCGGCCTGCCGAGCACCTCGCGCACGTCGGCGTGCCGGGCGACGAGCCAGGCGTCGAGATCGCGGACGAAGGCCAGGCCAGGCGTCCGCCTGGCGATGGTGTAGACGAGGTACGGGTCACGGTAGAACGCGTAGGGGTCCACGCGTGCCATCGTCCAAGCCCGGTGGAGGGCGGACAAGATCTGAAATTTTCTTTTAGTTCATTGCGAAGTCTTGAAACTTGTCACCATTGCGCGATTGAGTTCGGTCGTGCAGACCCTCCGCTACATGGCATCCGCCGCGCTCGCCTTAACCTTCGTCGCCGCCCCGGCGCACGCGGATCCACCCGCTCCCGCAGAGGACGCGCCCCCCGCGTCGTCCTACAGCTCCGACTCCACCCTCCTGCTCAACGCTCCGGCGGGACGGTCGCTGGAGACGGCCAAGAAGACCCGGCCCGTGGCGCCGGGCATCACGCTCACCTCCTTCGACCGCTTCGACGCGGCGGGCTGGCTGCGCGCCGACGCGCTCTCGGCCGACCTGTCGGGCGGTGTCACGGCCGGCTACCTCAACTCCGGTGAGGTGTCGAAGACCGAGGCGCTGTCCGGGCCCGCCAAGCGGGCGCGCGCCGTGGCCGCCGTCAACGGCGACTACTTCGACATCAACCGCTCGGGCGCCGCCCTCGGCATCGGTGTGAAGGACGGCGACCTCATCCAGTCGCCCGTCCAGGGCTGGAACAACGCGGTCGCGCTCAACGAAGGCGTCGGCCGCGTCCTCCAGATGCACTTCGAGGGCACCGCCACCCCCGAGGGCGGCACGCCGATCACCCTCACCCAGTTCAACCAGAACGTCCAGTCAGGCGGAGTCGGCCTGTTCACCCCGCTGTGGGGCTCCTACCGGCGCTCCGACGCCGCGAAGGTCACCGAAGTGGTGCTCGTGAACGGGGCCGTCACCGAGGTCAGGACCTCCGCGGGCCAGGGCCCCATCCCGGCAGGGACCACGATCCTCGTCGGCAGGGAGGCGGGCGCCGACGCCCTGGCCTCGCTCAAGGCCGGCGACCGTGTCGAGGTGAAGTACCAGCCCAAGCCTTCGGACGGCGGCGCCGTGCGGACCGCGGTCGGCGGCAGGAACGTCCTGGTCAAGGACGGCAAGGCGCTGCCCTTCACCGACACCGACAGCCACCCGCGCACCTCCGTCGGCTTCTCCGCCGACGGCAGGAAGATGTACCTGCTCACCGTCGACGGACGCCAGGCCGACAGCCGCGGCCTCACGCTCGGCGAGATGGCCGCGCTCATGGTCGAACTCGGCGCCCACAACGCGCTCGAGCTCGACGGCGGCGGCTCCTCCACCCTGCTCGCCCGGGAGCCCGGCAGCGCCGACGTCCAGGTCGAGAACAGCCCCTCCGACGGCGGGGAGCGTCACGTCCCCAACGGCCTGGCCCTCTACGCCCCGCAGGGCAGCGGCAAGCTGAAGGGCTTCTGGCTCGAGACCGCCGGCGACCCCGCCAAGGCTCCGGGTGTGGGACCGGTCGCCGGTGGCCGCCCCGACCGCGTCTTCCCCGGGCTGACCAGGCGGCTGACCGCCGCCGGGTACGACGAGACGTACGGCCCTGCCGAGGGCGTGCCGTCGTGGAACACCTCGACCTCGGTGCACGGTCGCGTCAACAAGGAAGGCGTCTTCCACGCCTGGGTCCCCGGTCAGACCACGGTCAGGGCCTCGCGCGGCGCGGCCAAGGGCAGCATCGACCTGACCGTGCTGCAGCCGCTCGTCCGCATCGGCGCGACCACTGACAGGGTCGGCCTGGCGGCGGCCGACGCCACGGGCTCCTTCGGCGTCGTCGGCTACGACCGCAACGGCAACTCCGCGCCCATCGAGCCTGACGACCTGAAGCTCGACTACGACACGTCGCTGCTGGAGGTACGGCCCAGCCAGCACGGCCTCTTCACCGTCAAGGCGCTCAAGGCGACCGGGTCCGGCCTGATCACCGCGCGCGTCGGCGCATCGACGACCGCCGTGCCCGTGACCGTCGGGTTCGAGGACGTCGCGGTCGCCGACTTCGAGAACGCCGCCTCGTGGACGTTCGCCGCGGCCAGGGCCACCGGCTCGCTCGGCGCCGGCCAGGGGCAGAGCGGCGGCGGGCTCAAGCTCACCTACGACTTCACCCAGTCGACCGCCACCCGCGCCGCCTACGCCTCGCCGCCGCAACAGCTCGTGATCCCCGGCCAGCCGCAGGCGTTCGGGCTGTGGATCAACTCCACCGGCAAGGGGGAGTGGCCCAGCCTGGAGTTCTACGACGCCCAGGGGCAGTCGCAGATCCTGCGCGGGCCGTACCTCACCTGGAGCGGCTGGAAGTACGTCGAGTTCGCGGTGCCGCCGGGCGTCAGCTACCCGCTCAGGCTGCGCCGCTTCTACGTGGCCGAGACCAGGGCCGACGCCAAGTACACCAACGAGATCGCCATCGACGGCCTGGTGGCCAGGGTGCCTCCGTCCGTGCAGGCGCCGCCGGCCGCCAAGGTGAGCGACCCGGTGGTGAAGGCGTCCGTGGACGGCATGCCGTGGCGGTTCGCGGTGATGTCCGACGCCCAGTTCGTCGCCAGGCAGCCCGACAGCGACATCGTCAAGAACGCGCGCAGGACGCTGCGCGAGCTGAAGGCCGCCAAGCCCGACTTCCTGCTGATCAACGGTGACCTGGTGGACGAGGCCTCGCCCGAGGACTTCGCGCTGGCCAAGCGGATCCTGGACGAGGAACTCGGCGGCGCCCTGCCCTACCACTACGTGCCGGGCAACCACGAGGTCATGGGCGGCAAGATCGACAACTTCAAGGCGGTGTTCGGCGACACCTACCAGGTCTTCGACCACAAGGGGACCAGGTTCATCACGCTCGACACCTCCAGGCTGAACCTGCGCGGCGGCGGCTTCGACCAGATCGCGCTCCTGCGCGACCAGCTCACCGCCGCGGCCGGCGACGACTCCGTGGGCTCGGTCGTCGTGCTCTTCCACGTGCCGCCGCGCGACCCGACGCCAGGCAAGGGCAGCCAGCTCGGAGACAGGAAGGAGGCCGCGCTCGTCGAAGGGTGGCTGGCCGACTTCCAGCGGACGACGGGCAAGGGCGCCGCCTACGTGGGGGCGCACGTCGGCACCTTCAACGCCTCCCACGTGGACGCGGTGCCGTACTTCATCAACGGCAACTCGGGCAAGAACCCGGCCACGGCCGCGGACGACGGCGGGTTCACCGGCTGGTCGCTATGGGGCGTCGACCCGGTGACGCCGCAGGAGGCCGAGCATGTCAGGCGCAACTGGTTCGTCGACGCGCCCGCCTGGATCGGCACTCAGGTGCGTCCGCACGTGGACACGTTGACGCTGACGGCTCCCGCGGCGGTGTCCGTGGGCTCGCCCGCGACGGTGAAGGCGTCGCTGACCCAGGGTGACAGGACGGTTCCCGTGGCCTACCCGGTGTCGGCCGAGTGGTCCGGATCGCCGAATCTGCACATCGGGCCGCTGTCGAAGGCCAAGCCGTGGCACGTGGCCGCCCTCGACCCCGCGACGGGGACGCTGACCGCGTTGCGGCGCGGGCAGGTGCTGGTCGCGGTGACGGTGAACGGGGTCAAGAAGGAGGCCACGGTCGCCACCGCGACCAGGGCCGCCGCCTGACCTGCACCTCGGGGCGCCCGTCTCCCTACCGGGAGGCGGGCGCCTCCGTGTCATCGTGGGGAGCGGGGGTGAGCTGGTCCGCCCAGGGCGGGTCGGCTCCCGCCACGGCGCAGGTCAGCGCCGCGACCTCGGCCCCGAAGGCGGCGGCGTCGGCGGCCGAGGCGAGGTCCAGCCCGTCCAGCCGCCCGCCCAGCAGCCCCCTGGACTCGAGCCGGTGCAGCAACCCCGCCGTGAAGGAGTCTCCCGCGCCGACCGTGTCCACCACCTTCACCGGCACCGCAGGAACCGTCGCCATGGCCCCGTCCAGCGAGACCAGCGCCCCGGCGGCCCCCGATGTCACCACGACCAGCCGGGCCCCCGCCGCGTGCAGGTGCTCGCACGCCAGGGCCGTCGGGACGTCCGGCATCAGGAACGCCAGGTCGTCGGCGCTGAGCTTGAGGATGTCGGTCAGCGCGCACCACTGCGGCAACCGCGACAGGTAGTCCTCGCGCGAGGCCAGGCTCGGCCGCACGTTGGGATCGATGGAGACCGTCGCCGCGGCCCGCCCTGCGAACGCGGCCACGGTGCTCGCTCCAGGCTCCCTGACCAGCGCCAGCGACCCCGTGTGCAGGCAGGACGCGCCGCCGAGCCGGTCATCCGACAGCTCGGCCGCGCTCCACCCCCAGTCGGCGGTGCCTTCGGCGTGGAAGGAGTAGCGCGCCTGGCCCTCGGCGTCCAGCGTGGCGACGGCCAGCGTGCTCGGCTCGCGGGCCGTCACGCAGGCCGACAGGTCGACCCCGGAGGCGGCCATGCGCTCGCGGAACAGCGCGCCGAAGACGTCGTCGGACAGCCGGCCGAGGAATCTGCAGGGGGTTCCGAGGCGGGCCAGCGCGACCGCGGTGTTGCTGGGCCCGCCACCGGGCAGCACCCGCAGCGCCAGCTCGCCCGGGAGTCTGTCGGCGAAGGCGTCGGCGACGCACTCGCCAAGGACGGCGATCATCTGCCTCCCTTTTTCCGCTGTTGCGGTTTCGTTACAGGCCGAGGGCATTGACGTTTCCCGAAACGGAGTTCATCATCGCAGCACAGCGGATGTCAACGTTGACATATGTCAACGATGACACCGAGTCTGTCCAGCTCATGTGAGGAACACCCGCCATGAAACGACTCATCGCAGGCCTCATGGCCGCAGCTCTCATGGCCGCCGGATGCGGCGGCGGCCCCTCGTCCGGCTCAGGTTCGGACACCGTCAAGGTCGGGCTCATCACCAAGACCGAGACCAACCCGTTCTTCGTGAAGATGAAGGAGGGAGCGTCGGCCGCCGCCAAGGCGCAGGGCGCCGAGCTCATGAGCGCCGCGGGCAAGTTCGACGGCGACAACGCCAGCCAGATCACCGCCATCGAGAACATGGTCGCCGCGGGGGTGAAGGGCATCCTGATCACACCCAGTGACACCAAGGCCATCGTGCCCGCCGTCAAGAAGGCCAGGGACGCGGGTGTGCTGGTGATCGCCCTGGACACCCCGACCGAACCGCAGGAGGCCACCGACGCCCTGTTCGCCACCGACAACTTCAAGGCCGGCGAGCTGATCGGCCAGTACGCCAAGGCGGCGATGGCCGGCAAGCCCGCCAAGATCGCCACGCTGGACCTGGCGCCCGGCATCACGGTCGGCAAGCTGCGCCATGACGGCTTCCTCAAGGGCTTCGGCGTCGCCGAGGGCGACCCGTCGATCGTGTGCTCGCAGGACACGCAGGGCGACCAGAGCAAGGGCCAGACGGCCATGGAGAACTGCCTGCAGAAGGCACCCGACATCAACCTCGTCTACACCATCAACGAGCCCGCCGCCCTCGGCGCGCACACCGCGCTGAAGGCCAAGGGCATCGACAAGGACGTGCTCGTGGTCTCCGTCGACGGCGGCTGCACCGGGACCAGGGCCGTGCAGAGCGGCCAGATCGCCGCGACCTCCCAGCAGTACCCGCTGAAGATGGCCGAGAGCGGCGTCAAGGCCGTCACCGACTTCGCCAAGACCGGCAAGAAGGCCACCGGCTACACCGACACCGGGGTCACGCTCATCACCGACAAGCCCGTCGCGGGCGTGGACGCCAAGGACACCGCCTTCGGCCTGGCCAACTGCTGGGGCTGACATGGCGGTCATCGAAGCGACCCTGCCGCGCAGGATCCTCACCACGCCGACGGCCGGCCCGCTGGCGGCGTTGGTGCTCGCCTGCGCGTTCTTCTCGCTGAACAGCGAGCAGTTCCTCACCGGCGGCAACTTCTCGCTCATCATCCAGCAGGTCATGGTCGTCGGCACTCTCGCCATCGGCCAGACGCTGATCATCCTCACGGGCGGCATCGACCTGTCGAACGGCGCGATCATGGCCTTCGGCGGCATCGTGATGGCCAAGCTGGCCCTGTCCATGCCGCCGCTCCTGGCGATCGCCGCAGGGCTGGCGGTCTGCGCGGGGTTCGGCCTGGTCAACGGGCTGCTGGTGACGCGGATCTCGCTGCCGCCGTTCATCGTCACTCTCGGGATGCTGAACGTGGTCTTCGCGCTCACCCACATCTACTCCCAGGACCAGACGATCACCGGACTGCCGGATGAGCTGACGTTCCTCGGCCAGACCTTCCAGATCGGCGACACCCGCGTCACCTACGGCTCCGTGCTCACGATCGCGCTCTTCCTGCTGTTCGCCTACCTGCTCGGCCAGACCGCGTGGGGCAGGCACGTCTACGCCCTCGGCAACAGCCCCGAGGTCGCGAGGCTCACCGGCATCCGCACCTCGCGGCTGCTCGTCGGCGTCTACGCCCTGGCCGGCCTGGTGTACGGCATCGCCGCCCTCCTGCTGGTCTCCCGCACCGGCGTGGGCGACCCGCAGGCGGGGCAGACCGACAACCTCGACAGCATCACCGCCGTCGTGCTCGGCGGCACGAGCCTGTTCGGCGGGCGCGGCCTGGTCATGGGCACCCTCATCGGCGCGCTCATCGTGGGCGTGTTCCGCAACGGGCTGCAGCTCATGGGAGTCCCGTCGATCTACCAGACGCTCATCACCGGCATCCTGGTGATCCTCGCGGTCAGCGTCGACCAGCTCTCCCGCAGGAGGACCCGATGACCACACCCGTTCTCCAGGCGCGCGGCCTGGTCAAGCGCTACGGACACGTCACCGCCCTGGACGGCGCCGACTTCGACCTGCTGCCCGGCGAGGTGCTCGCGGTCATCGGCGACAACGGGGCGGGCAAGACCACCCTGATCAAGGCGCTGACCGGCGCCATCCAGCCCGACTCGGGCGAGATCCTGCTCGACGGGAAGCGCGTGCGCTTCGGCGACCCGCTGGAGGCGCGCAGGGCCGGGATCGAGACCGTCTACCAGGACCTGGCGATCGCCGCCTCGCTCGACATCGCCACCAACATGTTCCTCGGCAGGGAGCTGCGCAAGCCCGGACTGCTCGGCAAGGTGTTCAGGATGCTGGACAAGCCGCGCATGCGGGCGCAGTCGGCCGAGCACATGGCCGCGCTCAAGATCGGGCTGCGCTCGCTCGCCGTACCCGTGGAGGCGCTGTCGGGCGGTCAGCGGCAGGGTGTGGCCGTCGCCAGGGCGGTGGCGTGGGCCTCCCACGTCGTCGTGATGGACGAGCCCACGGCGGCGCTCGGGGTGAAGGAGTCGGGGCAGGTGCTCGACCTGATCCGCAGGGTCCGCGACAGCGGCCTGCCCGTGGTGCTCATCAGCCACAACATGCCGCACGTCTTCGAGATCGCCGACCGGATCCACGTCCAGCGGCTGGGCCGCAGGGTCGCGCAGCTCAAGCCGGGCGACCACAACATGGCCGAGGTGGTGGCGATCATGACGGGCGCCATGGACGTGACCGACGGCAAGGCGGTCATCGCCGACCAGGACGCCGCGGAGGCGATCGGCCTGTCCTGATCCCGCTACCCTGTTCACGACACGGGGAGGTTCGATGGCGAGCGCGCGGCGCCCGACGATGACCGACGTCGCCCGTGAGGTCGGTGTCACCGCGAAGACCGTCTCCAGGGTCCTCAACGAGGAGGGCCCCGTCGCCCCCGAGACCAGGGCGCGGGTCATGGAGGTCGTGCACAGGCTCGGCTACCGGCCCAACCTGATGGCCCGCAACATGCGGGTCGGTGCCAGGGACGCGGCGATCGGCCTGGTCATCCCCGACATGGGCAACCCGTTCTTCGGCACCGTCGCCGGCGGCATCGAGAGCGCGGTGCGCGAGCGCGGCCTGACGGTGATCGTGGGCTCCTCCAGCGAGACGAAGGAGCTCGAACGCTCTCTGGTGGCCACGTTCCTCGCGCGCAGGGTGAGCGCGCTGCTCGTGGTGCCGTCGGCGAGCGGCGATCATCGCTACCTGCGCGCCGAACGCGATGCGGGGCTGCCCATCGTCTTCCTCGACCGGCCCGCGATCGGGCTGGCGGCCGACTGCGTGGTCAGCTCCAACCGGGCGGGGGCGCGCGAGGGCACCGCGCACCTCATCGCGCACGGCCATCGCAGGATCGGCTTCATCGGCGACCTGCCCGCGACGCTCTACACCAGGCGCGAGCGCTTCCAGGGCTACAGGGACGCGCTGGCGCAGGCAGGCCTGCCGTTCGACAAGACGCTGGTGGAGACCGGCCACTCCGCCGAGGCGGCCGCCGCGGCGGCCGGGCGGCTGCTGGCGCTGCCCGACCCGCCGACCGCGCTGTTCGCGGCCAACAACTTCGCCGCGACGGGCGTGGTGGTCGGCCTGGCCAAGGCGGGGCGCAAGGACGTGGCCCTGGTCGGGTACGACGACCTGCCGCTGGCTGAGGTCCTCGACCCGCCCCTGACCGTGGTGGCCCAGGACCCGGCGGGGATCGGGGCCGCGGCGGCGTCGCTGGTGCTGTCCCGCCTGGACGGCGACCGCTCGCGCGTGGCCAAGACGCTGGTGGCGACCCGGCTGATCCCCCGGGGCTCGGGCGAGCTGCGTCCGCGCTGAGACTCCCCTTCCGTACGGCACGCCCGACGGGCGCCTGCCGCGGGCCGGCGGCGTCGGCCGGTCCCTGGTGGCGACCGGCCGCAGGCCCGCGACTCCGGAGGCCGATCGCCAGGCGGCCATCCGTCCGTGGGGAGGGAAACCGTCTAGACATGTGTGATTAATTGGGAAAACATCGGTTTTTGTGTACTTCGCCGATTTCGCTCCGGGAGCGGGCCGACTCGACCCCCGCGCCGCGCTCCACTCCGACGCCCCTTCGATCGACCTCGGCGGCGACTGGCGCTTCCGCCTGTCGGCCACCGCCGACGCGCCTGACGACTTCGCCGCCCCCGACTTCGACGACGCCGCATGGGACACGTTGCCCGTCCCCTCCCACTGGCCGCTGCACGGCTACGGCGAGCCCGCCTACACCAACGTCTCCTACCCCTTCCCCGTCGACCCGCCGCACGTGCCCGACCAGAACCCCACCGGCGACTACCGGCGGGCGTTCGACCTGCCCGAGGGCTGGGAAGGCGGCCGGGTCCGGTTCGAGGGCGTCGACTCCTGCGCCAGGGTCTGGCTGAACGGTCACGAACTGGGGTTCACGACGGGCAGCAGGCTCGCCGCGGAGTTCGACGCGGGGCCGTACCTCACGCCTGGACGCAACGTGCTCGCGGTACGTGTGCACCAGTGGTCGGCCGCCAGCTACCTGGAGGACCAGGACATGTGGTGGCTGCCCGGCATCTTCAGGGAGGTGACGCTCCCCCGCTCCACCGCCGACGTGTTCGTGCACGCCGCCGCCGACGGCACCCTCAGCTTCGAGGGTGACGGGCTGCTGTCCGTCCCCGAGCTGGGCGTGAGCGACCTGGCGCCGGGCACGCAGGTGCGCGTCGCCGCGGAGCCTTGGTCGGCCGAGACGCCTCGCCTGTACGAGGCCACGTTCACCACCGGCGAGGAGACGGTACGGCTGCGCATCGGCTTCCGCACGATCACCATCGAGGACGGCGTGCTGAAGGCCAACGGCGTCCCTCTGGTCTTCAAGGGCGTCAACAGGCACGAGTTCCACCCCGACCACGGGCGGGCGGTGCCGTACGAGACGATGGTCGAGGACGTGCTGCTCATGAAGCGGCACAACGTCAACGCGGTCCGGACCAGCCACTACCCCCCGCATCCCGCCTTCCTCGACCTGTGCGACGAGTACGGCCTGTGGGTGGTCGACGAGTGCGACCTGGAGACACACGGGTTCGGGCAGGTCGGCTGGCGCCGCAACCCGACCGACGACCCGCGCTGGAGCGAGGCGCTGCTCGACCGGATGAAGCGCACCGTCGAACGCGACAAGAACCACCCGAGCGTGGTGATGTGGTCGCTGGGCAACGAGGCGGGCGTCGGCGCCAATCTGGCGGTCATGGCCGGCTGGACCCGCGAGCGCGACCCGTCCAGGCCCATCCACTACGAGGGCGACCTGTCGTGCGCCGACGTCGACGTCTACAGCAGGATGTACGCCTCCCACGCCGAGGTCGAGGCGATCGGCCGCGGTACGGAGGACCCGCTCGACGATCCCGCCCTGGACGCGCGGCGCAGGGCGATGCCGTTCATGCAGTGCGAGTACGCGCACGCGATGGGCAACGGCCCCGGCGGGCTCGCGGAGTACCAGGAGCTGTTCGACACCTATCCCAGGCTCGCGGGCGGGTTCGTCTGGGAGTGGATCGACCACGGGCTGACCCACGAGAAGTACGGCTACGCCTACGGCGGCGACTACGGCGAGCCGCTGCACGACTCCAACTTCGTCGTGGACGGCTTGGTCTTCCCCGACCGCACGCCCTCGCCGGGGCTGCTGGACCTGAAGAAGGTGTTCGAACCCGTGAAGATCACCTTCTCGGACGGGGCGGTGACGGTGACCAGGGCGGTGCCGTACCCGTTGGAGTTCCCGTGGGCGCTGACGGCGGGTGGCGCGCTGGTCGCCGAGGGCGTCCTCGAGGTGCCCGACGGGGAACGGGCTGAGGTGAAGCTGCCCGACCTGCCCGAGGTGGGCGAGCCCGGCGAGGTGTGGCTCGCCGTGCGGGCGGTCCTCGCGCACGACCTGCCGTGGGCGCCGGCGGGACACGAGATCGCGTGGGGCGAGCTGAAGGTGGACGAGGGGCGCGCCCATCCCTCGCCCGAGCGAGGGCCGGCTCCCGTGGTGCGCGGGGAGACGGTCGAGCTGGGCGCAGCGGTGTTCGACGCCAGGACGGGGCGGCTCACCACCCTGTTCGGGCTCGACGTCGAGGGCCCGCGGCTCGACCTGTGGCGGGCGCCCGTCGACAACGAGCGCTTCGGCGGCCTCGACTGGAACTGGCGCCACCTCGGCCTGCACCGTCTCACCCATCGGGTCGAGTCCGTCTCCCACGACGACGGAGCCCTGACCGTCCGCTCGCGGGTGGCCCCCGCGGCCGCCGACCTCGGGGTCCGCGTCACCTACCGCTGGACGGCCGACGCGACAGGACTCTCCCTCGACGTGCACGCGGTGCCCGAAGGGGAGTGGACGCTGCCGCTGCCCAGGCTCGGGGTCGCCATGACGCTGCCGCAGGGCATCGCGAAGGTCATCTGGTTCGGCAGGGGACCGGGCGAGGCCTACCCCGACACGGGCATGGCGGCCGTGACCGGCGGCTTCGAAGCCACGATCGAGGAGCTGCAGACGCCGTACGTGTATCCGCAGGAGAACGGACAGCGCGCCGACGTGCGCTGGGCCATGCTGGTCGACGACGAGGGCAGGGGGGTGCGGGTGACGGGCGATCCCGCCTTCGGCCTGACCATGCGCAGGTGGAGCACCGCGGAGCTGGAGCGCGCCGCCCACCTGACGGACCTGAGGCCGGGCAGTCGCGTGCACGTCCACCTCGACCACGCCCAGCACGGCGTCGGCACCGCGGCCTGCGGGCCCGGCGTGCTTGCGCCGTACGAGCTGCGAGCGGCGGAGGCGCGGTTCGGCTTCCGCTTCTCCGCGGTGTAGACGATCGACGGCGCGCCCCGTCCCCACCTGGCGCCAGGCGGGAACGGGCCTCTCGCGCTCGGCAGTCAGGATGGCTGAACTTCGTCGAAGAGGGCGAGGGCCTCGGTGGGGTCCGGGCTCACAAGGCGTTCCAGACCGGCCATCGTGATCTTCGCCCACCCGCCGGCCCGTGCCCACATCTGTTCCTCGAAGGCGCGGACGGCCTCGTCCAGATCGGCAGGGCCAGGCGCGGCGGCGACGGACTCGGCGAGTTCGGCGCCTTCCAGCATCGCGAGGTTCGCGCCGACCCCCAACGGCGGCATCAGGTGGGCGGCGTCGCCCAGTAGCGTCACCCCGGCAACGTGGGCCCAGGTGTGGGACACGGGCAGGACGTAGAGGGGGCGGTGGACGAAAGCGGTGCCGTGGCGGAGGAGGTCGAGGACGGGAGCGGCCCAGCCGTCGAACAGAGCCAGCAGGCTTGATCGCATGGCCTCGGCGTCGGCCAGGTCCAGGCCCGTGTCCAGGCCCGTGTCCATGCCCGCGTTCATGCCCGCGTTCATGCCCGCGCGCCGGTTCAGGCCCATATGCCGGTCCAGGCTCGTGTGCCAGTCC
Organism: Nonomuraea sp. bgisy101; assembly: GCF_057708945.1. Taxonomy (NCBI): domain Bacteria; kingdom Bacillati; phylum Actinomycetota; class Actinomycetes; order Streptosporangiales; family Streptosporangiaceae; genus Nonomuraea; species Nonomuraea sp. bgisy101. The sequence continues at coordinate 326,972 of NZ_JBYITD010000009.1, read as the reverse complement.
AGCGGCGCGCGGAACTGGGCGTACACCTTGACGTGGCCGCCGCTGTTGCGCTGGGCGACGAGGCCGCGGTTCACGCCGTACACAGCCATGGAACCGTCGCCGATCAGCCGGGCGAGGTCGGGGTGGCGGGTGTCGACGTCGTCCAGGGAGGTCTCGACCAAGGTGATGCCGGTGTAGTGCGGCGTCGCGGACGAGACTGCCGGGCGAACCCGGGACCAGGCGCCGTCCGCGCCGACCACGAGGTCGAACGTCTCCTGTCGCCCGTCCGCGAAACGGACCAGCACGCCGTCCCCGGTCCTCGGTACCACCTCCGTCACGCCCCGCCCCCACTGAACGTCGAGGGGGCCGAGCAGCAGGTCGCGGAGTTGCCCCCGGTCGATCTCGGGATTGGCCCGGTCACCCGGACGGGGTCGCCAGTCGCGGAGGACGGTCCCGTCCACGTCCAGGATGCGCATGGCCTGCCCCTCGGGACGGGACAGCGCCTGGAACTCCGCCAGCAGCCCCGCCTTGCCCAGCGCGAGCTGGCCCATCCTTTCGTGCAGGTCGAGCACGCCGCCCGGGGGACGGGCGTCGGGGGCGGGATCGCGTTCGAGGATGGTGACGGGGTGACCGTGGCGGTGCAGGACGCGGGCGAAGGTGAGGCCGGCGGGGCCGCCACCGATCACGGCGATACGATGTCTCATGTCGATACACTGTATTTAACAAATACGATGTATCGCAACAGTACGATGTAACCATGACTGTGTGGGACCGGCCGGAGCCGCCGACTCGCCCCGTGCCGCTCGACCGGGAGCGAATCGTCGCCGCCGCCATCGCGCTGGCCGACGAGGGCGGGCTGGAGGCGGTGTCGTTGCGCAAGGTCGCCGCCCGGCTGGACGCCGGCCCGATGCGGCTGTACGGATACATCTCCACCAAGGAGGAGCTGTTCGACCTCATGGTGGACGAGGTCCACGCCGAGATCCTCCCCGAGGAGCAGCCCGGCGACTGGCGGGAGGTGCTGCGCATCCGCGCCCACCGCACCAGGCAGGCCACCCTCCGTCACGAATGGCTGGCCGACCTGCTCGGCGGCCGTCCGACCCTGGGCCCGAACGCCCTCGCCGTGACTGAGGCCACGCTGGCCGCCCTCGACGGCCTCGCCGACCTCGACACCGTCATGCGCGCCGTGGAGACTGTCAGTGCCTACCTCACCGGCGCGATCAGGCACGAGATCGCGAATCTGCGGGCCGAGCGCGCCACGGGCCTGTCCAAGCGCGACTGGCAGCGCGCCTACGGCCCGCATGTGAGGAGGATGCTGGCCACGGGCCGCTTCCCGGCGCTGGCCAAGGCCGTGTACGACGGCACGGAGGTGGACGCCGAGGCGTCCTTCGCGACCGGGCTGGACTGGGTCCTCGACGCCGTGGCGGCCAAACTCGCCCGGCCGCCGGCGTGACGCTCGACATTTCCAGGTGACATCCGTGGTACCGCATGACGCCGCCGGACTGCGCACCTACCTGCCCGACTGGTTGAGAGGCAAGCTCTGACGCCGGACGACCGGGCGGCGCTGGAAGGTCGACGGCTTCGCCCTGAGCAGTGGTTGTGTGTGCAACCTTCTGCTCGACATCCGGCAGGCCCGTATCGGACAATGAACAGGGATGACGGAAGGGCTGCCCACCAGGTGACGCTGTTCCCGGATGGTTCGGGGGCGGGAGGATTATGGAGAGCAGCGACCGGCCTCCGCCACGGGTGGCTCTTCTCGGCGGGTTCCGGCTACAGGCCGGCGACGAGCATGTCCCGCTGTCCGGCGGCTCCGAACGCCTCGTGGCGTTCGTCGCCCTGAGCAAGGGAAGCGTTCCCAGGAATCTCATCGCGGGAAGCCTCTGGCCCGACGTGTCGGAGCGGCGCGCCTACGCGAACCTGCGGTCGGCGCTCGCCCGCCTGAACGACGCCGGGCGGCGGATCATGGAGGTCGGTGCCAGCGAGATCCGGCTGTCGCCCGACGCCGAGGTCGACTTCCGTCACGCCCGGTCCCTGGCGCTGCGCATCCTCGACCGCGCCGAACCGACCCGGGACGAGGATCTCACCTCGGAGGCCGTGTCCGTGCTGTCAGCCGGCCTGCTGCCCGGCTGGTACGACGACTGGGTCCTGCTCATCGCGGAGGAATGGCACCAGCAACGCCTGCACGCCCTGGAGGCGCTGGCGGCCGACCTCGTCACGGCCGGGCGCCACGCGGAGGCCGTGGCCGCCGCCGGCGTGGCCGTCCACGCGGAGCCGCTGCGCGAAAGCGCCTGCGCCGCACTGGTCAAGGCCCACCTCGCCGAAGGCAACCAGGCCGAGGCGCTGCACCACTTCAGGCGTTACCAGCAGCGGCTCCAGGCCGAACTCGGCCTCAAACCGACGTCGCGCCTGAGCGCGCTCCTCGCGGGACTGCAGCCGGCCGGCGGGTGACGCGCCCGTCACGCGCACGTCACGCGGTCATCGCGGCGGCGTGACACGCGGTTGCACACGATGACAGTGAACGCCGGGGCCGGGCCGGGCGCACAGATGATCGCCACGGTGACCCCGGCAAGAGAGGACGGAGACAGGAATGCCTCGCACTCGACGTGTGCTAGTCGGCCCAGCGCTCCTCACTGCCTTGGTATGCGGCCCGGCCATGGCCGCTCACGCGTCCGCGGAGTCTCCGGGCGGCGTCGGCGCCACCATGGTCGTGAGCGCTCCGGCGGGTCCGGCGATGGCGAACACCGGTCTGGAGCCGAAGCCCAAGCAGTACCGCAAGGGCCGCAACGCCGGATTCGCCGACGGACGGGCCGACTGCAAGAGCGGAAGGCCCTACGACCTCAACATCTCAGGAAGCGGTGCCTTCTACCGCGGCTTCCGCGACGGCTACAACTCCGGCTTCCACAGTTGCCAGCGGCCGTCCCCGTCCAAGCCACCGACGACGAAGCCGCCTGAGAGCCCGGCGCCGGCTCCGCCGACGAGCCCGCCGGCGTCGCCGACGCGGTCGTAGCCTCCAGCGCTGTGGGCTCGCCAGAGTCCACAGCACCCGGATGGCCAAGGGCATCGGCCGCGGGCGCCGGCGACGCCGAACACGCCGGCACGCAGCCGCGCGCCCACTCGCCTCGCGGCCGATCCGTCGCGACACCGGGCGACGGAATAATCCGTTGCGGTTCGCTGCTGTCAGGCGACACCATGACGTTCATGTTCCGCCACGCTCTCCTGACGACGCCCGCAGCCGCGGGCGCGTTCGAGCGTGCCTTCGACGGCCTGGAGCGCTGACCTCTTCCCGTAAGTCCTGAAGTGACCCGGCGGGGGGAGGTTGGCCGGCCCGCACGGGTCACGAGAAATCTCAGGCGTCAAGGGAAGGAACCATGGCCAAGCAGGCCTACGTGCGCAACAAGCCGCACCTCAACATCGGCACGATGGGTCACGTCGACCACGGCAAGACCACGCTGACCGCCGCGATCACCAAGGTGCTCGCCGAGCGGGGCGGCGCGACGTACACGCCGTTCGAGAGGATCGACCGCACGCCCGAGGAGGCGCAGCGGGGCATCACGATCAACATCTCGCACGTCGAGTACGAGACGGCCACCAGGCACTACGCGCACGTGGACATGCCGGGGCACGCCGACTACGTGAAGAACATGATCACGGGGGCGGCGCAGCTCGACGGGGCGATCCTGGTCGTGTCCGCGCAGGACGGCATCATGCCGCAGACCCGCGAGCACGTGCTGCTCGCCAGGCGGGTCGGGGTCGAGCACCTGGTCGTCGCCCTGAACAAGGCCGACGGCGCCGACCCCGAGCTGGCCGACCTGGTCGAGCTGGAGCTGTCGGAACTGCTGGCCGAGCACGGGTACGGCGACGTGCCCATGGTCCGGGTCTCCGGGCTGCGGGCCCTGGAGGGCGACCCCGAGTGGACGGCGTCCGTCGAGGCGCTGCTGCAGGCGGTCGACGACCACATCCCGGTGCCCGTCCGCTATGTCGACGCGCCGTTCCTCATGCCGGTGGAGAACGTGCTCACCGTCACCGGTCGCGGCACGGTCGTCACCGGCGCGATCGAGCGGGGCGTCGTCAAGATCGGCGACACCGTCGAGGTGGTCGGGTTCGGGGACGGCTTCACCGCGGTCGTGACCGGGGTCGAGACCTTCGGCAAGACCATGGAGCGGGGCGAGTCCGGCGACAACGCCGCGGTGCTCCTGCGGGGCGTGCGACGTGAGCAGGTACGCCGCGGGCAGGTGCTGGCCGCGCCCGGCACGCAGAGCGCCCACCGGCGCCTGACCGCCAGGATCTACCTGCTCACGGAGGACGAGGGCGGGCGGCGCAAGCCCATCGCCAGCGGTTACCGTCCGCAGTTCTACCTCCGGACGACCGACGTGCCAGGCCAGATCGTCCTGGACGCGCCGGCCGGGCCAGGCGACACGGTGGAGGCCGTCGTCGAGCTGGGCGGCGCGGTGGCCCTCGAGCCCGGCCTGGGCTTCGCGATCCGCGAGGGCGGGGTCACGGTCGGCGCGGGCACCGTGCTGACCGTCCTCGACTAGCGAGGCCCGGCAGGGCACACGACGGCGGCCGGATCCCACCCGGGATCCGGCCGCCTCGCCGTGGCGGGGCAGGCACCGTCCCCCGCTCGCTCGTCACCCTCCAGCGGGAGATCCTCGTCCTCCAGCACAATGAACGGTCCCCGCTTCGTCCGCGCGACCGAAGAAGCGGGAAAGGACCTGGCCTACCGTTCGATCATGTCCCGCCTCTCCCCGAACGACCTCTTCCGCATCGCCGTACCAGGTGATCCGCAGGTGCGCCCCGACGGCGGCGCGGTCGCCTACACGGTGACCACCGCGGACAGAGACGCCGACGAGAATCGTTGCGAGCTGTGGCTGGCCGAGCCGGGCCGCGAACCTCGCCGCCTGACCAGCGGCCCCGGCGACCAGGCGCCCCGCTGGTCACCGGACGGGCGCACGCTCGCCTTCCTGCGCCCCGTGGACGGCAAGCCGCAGATCCACCTGCTGCCGATGGACGGCGGCGAGCCGCGCGTGGTCACCACCGAGGGGGCGGGCACACCGGTGTGGTCGCCCGACGGCCGCCGCCTGGCCTTCACCGCCCCGCACGGGGAGGCGGAGCCGCACGCGCCTGTCGTCGCCGACACCCTGGAGTACAAGGTGGACGGTGCCGGCCTGCTGCGCGACCTGCGTGCCCACCTGGTCGTGGTGGACGTGGACTCGGGCGAGTGGCGCAGGCTCACCGGCGGCGACTTCCACGCGGGGGAACCCGCCTGGTCGCCCGACGGGCAGCAGCTCGCCTTCGTCTCCAGCATGGAGCCCGACAGGGATCTGACCCCCGACGGCGCCGTCTACGTCGTCGGTCTCGACGAAGGGGAGCCGAAGCGGCTGACCGACCCCGGCGTGATCTGCATGGGCGTGTGGTGGCTGGGCGAGCGCGTGGTCGTGGCGGGCTTCAAGGGCGACCCGATCGGGCACACCCGCCTGTTCGAGCTCGACGCCACGGGGCTCACCGAGATCGAGACGGGCCTGGACCGCAACATCATGGTGGGCGCCCCGGGCTACCCGGGTGCTTCGCCCGTCGTCCTGGGCGGCGAGCTGCTGTTCTGCGCCCGCGACGGCGGCCTGACCCACCTGTTCGCCGCGCCAGGCAGTACCAGGGTGGGGGGCGAGAACAGCGTCATGGGCGTGAGCGCCGCGGGCGGCCATCTCGCCTACGTGGCCGCGACTCCGGGCAGCCCGGGCGACGTCTACCTCGACGACCGGCGGCTCACCGACCACGCGCTGCCCGACGTGGAGCTGTTCCCGCTCGAACGCCGGGTGTTCACCGCGCCGGACGGCACCCCCGTCGAGGGCTTCCTCCTGCGCGACCCCGCCCTGAAGGAGCCGGGACCGCTCCTGCTCGACGTGCACGGCGGGCCGCACAACGCGTGGGCGCCCGTCTTCGACGGCGTCCACCTCTACCACCAGGTCCTGGCCGCTCGCGGCTGGAGCGTGCTCACGCTCAACCCGCGCGGCAGCGACGGGTACGGCGAGGCCTTCTACACCGCCGCGATCGGCGCGTGGGGCCTGAAGGACGCCGACGACTTCCTGAGCCCGCTCGACGACCTCGTCAGGGAGGGCGTCGCCGACCCCGATCGCCTGGCCATCACCGGCTACAGCTACGGCGGCTACATGACCTGCTGGCTGTCGGCCACCACCGACAGGTTCAAGGCCGCGATCCCCGGCGGCTGCGTCAGCGACCTGACCAGCATGTCGGGCACCTCGGACGCCGGGTACTTCCTGAAGATGTTCGAGTGCTGCGGCGATCTGACCGCGCAGTCCCCGCTCACGCACGTCGCCGGCGTGACGGCCCCCACCCTCGTGCTGCACGGCGAGCGCGACGACCGCTGCCCCGTCGGCCAGGCCGAGCAGTGGTTCGCCGCGCTGCGCGAGCGCGGCGTGCCCGCGCGCCTCGTGCGCTACCCGGGCGGCTCACACCTGTTCATCCTCAACGGACGCCCGTCCCACAGGATCGACTACAACGAAAGGATCGTCGCGTGGCTGGAGCAATGGGTGATCGGCTCCGAGAGCTGATCGCCGAATACGACGTGCCAGGAGCCGCTCTCGCCTACCTCCACCAAGGTGAGGTGCACGAGAGCGCGGCAGGCGTCCTGAACCGGAGCACGGGCACGGAGGTGACACCGGACTCGCTCTTCCAGATCGGCTCGGTCACCAAGGTGTGGACGGCCACCCAGCTCATGCTCCTGGCCGAGCAGGGTGTGCTCACCCTCGACACGCCCGTCGCCGAGCTGCTGCCGGACTTCAAGGTCGCCGACCCCGAGGTGACCGCCAAGGTCACGGTCCGACACCTGCTCACCCACACCTCAGGCATCGACGGCGACCTCTTCCTCGACACGGGCCGGGGCGACGACTGCGTCGAGCGCTACGTCGCCGCCTGCGCCGACCTGGCGCAGAACCACCCCCTCGGCGCCTCCCAGTCCTACTGCAACTCGGGTTTCATCATCGCGGGCAGGCTCGTCGAGCACCTGACGGGCAAGGTGTGGGACCAGGCGCTGCGCGAACAGATCATCGAACCGCTCGGCCTCACCCACACCTGGACCCTTCCCGAGGACGTGCTGCGCTTCGGCGCCGCCGTCGGCCACGTCGACGGCGAGGTCGCCCCGGCCTGGGGCCTCATGCGCTCGTGCGGCCCCGCGGGCCTGATCACCGCCAGGCCCGCGGACGTCGTCGCCTTCGCCCGCGCCCACCTGGAGGGCGGCCTGCTCAAGGACCCGCGGGCGATGTGGGAGCCGCAGGTGGCCATCCCCAACCCGCACACGCTGGGCTCGCACTGGGGAATCGGCTGGATCCTCGACGAGTGGGACGGGCACCGCGTGGTCTCGCACGGCGGCAACACCATCGGCCAGTCGTCGATGCTGTGGATGCTGCCCGACACCGGAACCATCGCCTGCGCCGTGGCCAACGGCGGGCACACCGCCGCCTTCTTCCACCATCTGGCCACCGAGCTGTTCCGCGAGACGGACGGCGTGGCCGTACCGCCGGTGCTGGGGCCGCCCGCGCAGCCCGTGCAGGTGGACGGGAGCCGGTTCGCGGGTGTGTACGAGCGGGTCGGCGCGCGGTTCACGATCTCCGAAGGCGACGGCGGCCTGAAGCTGCTGATGGAGTCGACCGGAGCCCTGTCCGAGCTCGATGAGCCGGTCGCGTTCGACCTTACCCCCGTGGACGAGGTCACCTACGTCGGCCGCCGCCCCGGCGACCCGCAGTGGCTGTCGGCGGTGTTCTACGAGCTGGCCGACGGCTCCCCCTACGTCCACCTGGGCGTCCGCGCCACCCCCAAGATCGCCTGAGGAGAACGCATGGACCTGCAGAACCGCCTCGACGAGGTCGCCCGCGACCACAAGGTGCCCGGCGCCGCCATCGCCGTCTGGGCGGGGGGCGAGCTGATCGAGGCCGCCACCGGCGTCGTCAACAGGGACACGGGCGTGGAGACCACACCCGACAGCCTGTTCCAGGTCGGCTCCACCACCAAGATCTGGACGTCCGCCCTGGTCATGCGTCTGGTCGAGCAGGGCGTCGTCGACCTCGACGCGCCCGTGCGCAAGTACCTGCCGGAGTTCGGCCTGGCCGACGCGGCCGCCTCGGAGACGGTCACCATCAGGCACCTGCTGACCCACACCGGCGGCTTCGAAGGCGACCTGTTCGAGGACACCGGGCGTGGTGACGACTGCCTCGACCGGTTCGTGGGCTACCTGCACGGCGCGGCCCAGGTCTTCGAGCCCGGCGCGATGTTCTCCTACTGCAACTCGGGCTTCGTCGTGCTCGGCGCGCTGGCCGCCAGGCTCACCGGAGGGACCTGGGAGCAGGCCGTCCGGGAGCGGCTGATGGGTCCGCTCGGCGTCACCCACGCGGGCCTGTTCGCCGAGGAGGCCATCGTGTTCCGCGCCTCGGTGGGGCACCTCGGACCGGAGAACGTGGTCAATCCGAACTGGCAGATGCCGCGCTCGAACGCGCCGGCCGGCTCCACCCTGTGCCTGGCTCCGCGCGAGCTGGTCCGCTTCGGGCGGATGTTCCTCAACGGCGGCATGGCCGAGGACGGCACGAGGGTGCTGGAGGAGGAGACCGTCACGGCGATGACCACCGCCCAGGTGGACGTGCCGGGCGTGCGAGGGCTGCTCGCCGACCGGTGGGGGCTCGGCTTCGAGCTGTTCGACTGGGGAGCCCCCGTCTACGGGCACGACGGCGGCACCGTCGGGCAGAGCACGTTCTGGCGGATCGTGCCCGGGGCCGACTTCTCGATCGCGATGAGCTGCAACGGCGGCGACGTGGCCGGGCTCATCAAGGATCTCGCCTTCCCCGTGATCAGCGAGCTGTCAGGGGTGACGCCCACCCCGCTGCCGACCGTCCCTGAGCGGCCGGAGAGCGTCGACGCCTCCGAGTTCGCGGGAACCTACACCGGGCCCGCCGCGGTGCAGGAGGTGGCGGCGGTCGACGGCGGACTGGAGCTGACGACCATTCCCGGCGAGTTCATGCGCAACGCCGGCGTGGAGCGCACGACCGAGAAGTACGTCCACCACTCGGACCGGTCCTTCATCGACCTGGAGGGCAAGGGGACGATCACCTTCCTGGAGCGGAACGGGCGCCTCTACCTTCACGGGGGCGGCAGGGCGGTGGCACGTGCGTGAGCTGTTCGAGGCCGCGGACGTCGAGGGATACCTGCACGCGCGGGAGATCGACGGCGACCTCGAGGTGTGCCACGGGGCCGACGACCCCGTGGTGCTCGCCTCCGTCTTCAAGATTCCGATCGTCCTGGAGTACGCCAGGCAGGCGGAGGCGGGCCTGATCTCCAGGACCGAGCGGCTGCCCGTGACCAAGGAGCACCGCGACGGCGGCATCGGCACCTCGGGCTGCGCCGACGAGGTCGAGCTGTCGCTGCGCGACCTGGCGTACTTCATGATGTCGATGAGCGACAACGCCGCCACCGACGTGCTGCTGGAGAAGGTGGGGGTGGACCGCGTCAACGCCACCCTCGCCGAGCTCGGGCTCACCTCCACGCACCTGATCGGCGACTGCAGGGTCCTGCTGGCCACCGTCCTGACCGAGCTCGGCGCGAGCTCGTGGGAGGACCTGGAGGGCACGGCTCCTGAGCGGCTGCGCACGCTGTCGGTGCTCGACCCCGCCAGGACCTCCGCCTCCACCCCGCGCGAGACCACCACCCTGTTGGCCAAGATCTGGCGCGACGAGGCGGGGCCCGCGCAGGCGTGCGCGGAGGTCAGGGAGATCATGGGACGGCAGGTCTGGCCGCACCGGCTGTCGTCCGGCTTCGGCGACGACGTGCGCGTCTCCGGCAAGACCGGCACGATCTTCGGCATCCGCAACGAGGCGGGCGTCGTGGAGTATCCCGACGGGAAACGCTACGCCGTCGCGGTCTACCTCAGGCCGCGTTCCCTCGGCTACCGCCTGCCCAGGGCGGACGCCGTCATCGGAGCGGCGGCCCGCGAGGCGGTCGACGAGCTACGCGGCTGATGTCGGTCTTCGTCCACTATCGTGAGGAGATGACGACCCGTCCGCGGGCCAGTCTGCGCCGGATCCTCGACGACCTGGGCAGCACGGTGCTCGACGTTGCCGCCTCGCCAGGCGATCTCGACGCCGAGGTCACAGGCGTCCACATCTACGACCCCCTCGACGAGTTGCTGCTGCCCGCGGGCGGGCTGCTGCTCGCCGTGGGGGTCGAGGGCGCGGAGAGCATCTGCGACCTGCTGGAGGCCGCCAGAGCGGGCTCCGGCATCGTGGTCAAGCAGCCTGTCGCGGCCGACGAGCGGGTGCGGACCAAGGTCCTGGAGACGGGCGTGGCCGTCCTCGGCCTCACCCGCGCCGCCTCCTGGGCCCAGGTGGCGGCGCTGCTGCGCTCCGTGCTGGCGGAAGACGACCTGACGGAGCCCGGCCAGGAGCCGCCCGACGACCTGTTCTCCCTGGCCAACGCGCTGTGCGCGCTGCTGGACGCGCCGGTCACGATCGAGGATCGCTCCTCGCGGGTACTTGCCTACTCCGGCCGCCAGGACGAGGCCGACCCCGGCAGGATCGCCACCGTGCTCGGCCGCCAGGTACCCGAGGTGTACCGGCGCATGCTCGACGAGCAGGGCTGGTTCCGCAAGATCTACCAGAGCCCCGGCCCTGTCTACCTGGCCCTGTTCGACACGCTGCCGCGCGTGGCGATCGCAGTCCGGTCGGGCGACGAGATCCTCGGCTCCATCTGGGCCGCCGTACGGGAGCCGCTCAGCGAGCAGCGCGAGTGGGCGCTCATCGACGCCGCCAAGATCGTCGCGCTGCATCTGCTGCGCCAGCGCGTGGGCAGCGACACGCGCAGGCGGCTGCAGGCCGACCTGCTGTCCACCATCCTGGAGGGCGGCAGGGACGCCGCCGAGGCGGCGGGCCGCCTCGGGGTGGCCAGCGAGCGATTGTGCGTGCTGGCCGCGCAGCTCACCGGGACGCACGCCGACGCCGCCCAGTCGGAGTCGGACAGGCAGCGCTTCTGCGACGCGCTCGCCCTCCACGTCGGCGCCATCCACCCCAAGGCCGCCGCCGCCCTGGTCGGATCGGTGGCCTACGCCCTCCTGCCGCTGCACGCCAGCGGCGAGGAGGAGGCGCGGGCCGTGCGGGTGGCGCAGAGTTTCCTGTCCAGAGTGGGCCCGCGCCACAGCGCCAACATCGGGGTGGGCAGGCTGGCCGCCGACCTGGGCGAGGTGGCCAGGTCGCGGGCCGACGCCGACAGGTCGCTCCGGGTGCTGCGCTCAAGGGGCGGCTCAGGTCAGGTCGCGGGCTACAGCGACGTGCACTTCGAGTCGCTGCTGCTGCAACTGGGCGACCTGGCCGCGGCGGAGGCACAGATGCCGACCGGGCCCTACCATCGGCTGCTGCACTACGACGCCGAGCACGGCACCGAGCTGGCCGCCACGCTGGGGGCCTACCTCGACAGCTTCGGAGACGTCAACGCCGCCGCGGCCGCCGTGCACGTGCACTCCAACACCTTCAGGTACCGGCTGCGCCGCCTGACCGAGATCAGCGGCCTCGACCTCGCCGACCCCGAGGCGCGGCTGGCCGCCATGCTCATGATGCGCATCTTCGGACGACGGCACTAGACGACCGGCTCCTTTCGTCGCGGCGCACGAAGATTCCCGCCAGGGCAAAGAGGAGGGTGAGGCAACCCACCCAGCCGGGAGCTTCGCATGAACAGAACCACCGCGGTGACCGTGGTCGCCGTCACAGGACTGCTCGCCGCCGCCTGCGGCGCGTCGCCATCCACCCCGGGCGGTGGTGGCGTCGTCGAGAACGCCACCTTCACCGCCGCGATCCCCGCCGACCCCGGCGTCCTCGATCCTGCCACGGCCATCCTGGCCGTCACCAACAACACATTGAACTACGCCTACGACACCCTGGTCACCACGAAGGCCGACGGGACGCTCGTCCCCACCCTGGCCGAGAAATGGGATGTCAAGCCCGAGTCGGTGACCTTCACCCTGCGCAAGAACGTCACGTGCGCCGACGGCTCCCCTGTGACCCCTTCGGTCGTGGCGGAGAACTTCACCCACATCGCCGACCCCGCCACGAAGTCTCCCGTCTACGGCGTGCTCATCCCCGCCGGGATGACCGCCAAGGCCGACGACGCCGCCGGAACCGTGACGCTGACGATGCCCCAGCCGTTCTCCTTCATCCTGGAGAGCGCCGCGAGCGTCTACATCGTCTGCGGCAAGGGGTTGAAGGACCGCTCGCTGCTGGCGAGGCAGACCTCGGGTTCGGGCATCTTCCAGCTGACCGAGGTCGTCTCGGGCGACCACTACACCTTCGCCCTCCGCAAGGACTACGGCTGGGGCCCGGACGGCGTGACGGGCAGGACGCCGGGACTGCCGGCCAAGCTCGTGCTGAAGGTCGTGCCCAACGAGCAGACCGCGGTCAACCTGCTGACGTCTGGAGGGCTGAACGCCGCCGTCGTCGAGGGACCCGACAGGCAGCGGGTGGAGGCCGACCCCTCCGTCAAGAAGACCGTCGTCGGCGGCGGCAACGGCCAGTACTTCTACCATCAGGGCGAGGGCCATCCGACCGCCGACCCCGTGGTGCGCAAGGCGCTGACCCAGGGCGTCAACCTGACGGAGCTGGCCGCGATCGCCTCCGGGGGGAACGGCAGGAAACCCACCAACCTCGTCCTCGAGCCGCGGCCGTGCAAGGGCGACAGCGTCAGCGGGCACCTGCCCGCCCACGACCCCGCGGCCGCGGCCGCCGCGCTGGACGCCGCGGGATGGAAGCAGGGCCCCGACGGCATCAGGGTCAAGGACGGCAAGCGGCTGACCATCCGCTACCTGCACGCCACCACGCGAGGGCAGGGCGTGCTGGCCGCCGCCGAGTACCTGGCGACCACCTGGAAGAAGCTCGGCGCCGAGGTGCGCCTCCAGGGTGTCATCGACACCAAGCTGGCCGAGTCGCTGAACGTCACGCAGGACTGGGACGCGGCGTGGCTGCCGATCGGCGTGTCGCTGCCCTCCCAGCTGATCGGGTTCCTCAGCGGGCCGAACGCCCCCAAGGGCGCCAACTTCGCCCACCTGAACAACAGCCGCTACAACGAGCTGGTCGCCAAGGCCGCGGCCAGGCCGGGCGCGGAGAGCTGCGGCGACTGGCTGGCCGCGGAGTCGGCCCTGTTCGAGGCCGGCGACCTGGTGCCGGTGGTGGAGAACACCGCGCTCATCGCGACGAAGGGCGCCACCGTCGAGGTCGTCGCCACCCAGATCGCGCCCACCTCCATCCGCATGACGAAGGCGGGCTGACCATTGCTCGTGCTGCGCCGCGCGGCCAGGTTCGCGGTGGGCCTGGCCGCCCTGATGCTCGCCACGTTCGCGATGATCCACCTGATCCCCGGCGACCCCGTCAGGGCGGCCCTCGGCCCCGCCGCCCCCGCCGAGCTGGTCGCCACGCGCACGTCCGCGCTCGGCCTGGACAAGCCGCTTCCCGAGCAGTTCGTCACCTACGTCTCGCAGGTCGTCAGCGGCGACTTCGGCACCTCCTTCCTCACCGGGGAACCGGTCGGCCAGATCATCGCCGACCGGTTGCCGAACACGCTCACGCTCGCCGTCCTCGCCACCCTCGTCGCGCTGCTGGTGGCGGTCCCCGTCGGTCTCTGGGTCGCGATCCGCACGGAGAACGGCCGCCGCAGGGGCACCGAGATCGGCTTCACCGCCGGCACCGGCGCGGCCGTGGCCGTCCCCGAGTTCCTCTACTCGATCGCGCTGGTCGTCGTCTTCGCCATCACGCTGGGCTGGTTCCCGCCCGCGGGCAAGGAGGGGCCGCTGTCGTACGTGCTGCCGGTCGCCGCGCTGGCGATCGGGCCGGCGGCGCTCGTCGCCCGACTGGTCAGGGTGGAGACGGCGCGTGAGCTCGGCAAGGACTACGTCAGGCTGGCCAGGGCCAAGCGGCTGCCCCATGCCATGGTCCACCTCAAGCACGTGCTGCCCAACGCGCTGACCGCGACGCTGACGACGGGCGGCCTGCTGCTCGGCGGGCTCATCGCCGGCAGTGTGCTGGTCGAGTACGTCTTCGCATGGCCAGGACTCGGCATGCGGATGACGGAGGCGATCACGCAGAAGGACTTCCCCGTCGCGCAGGGTGTGATCCTCGTCTACGGCGCGATCGTGCTCATCGTCAACCTGGCAGTGGACCTGGTGCTCGGCGTGCTCGACCCCAAGTCGACCATCAAGGAGAGCTGATGCGGACCCTCTCGGGGGTGGCCGGAGCGGCCATCGTCGCGCTCATGCTGGTGCTGGCCGTCATCGGACCCCCCATCTGGGGCGACAGGGCCGAGCTCATCGACCCGGTCGCGGCGCTGCAGGGGGCCTCGGCCGCGCACCCTCTCGGCACCGACAGCCTCGGCCGCGACATCCTGGCCAGGATGCTGGTGGCCACCAGGTTCTCGCTCCTGCTCGCCGTGCTGGCGGCCGCCATCGGCGCGGCGATCGGCGTGGTGCTCGGCGCCATGCCCTCCGTCCTGCCCCGCAGGCTCGGGCGGCTCGTCAGCGGCACCGTCAACGCCCTGGTGGCCTTCCCCGGGCTGCTGCTGGCCATGTTCACCGCCGTCGTGGCGGGACTCGGCGCGCGCGGGGCGGTTCTCGGCATCGGCGTCGCCGTCGCGCCGGGATTCGCCAGGCTCACCCAGACGCTGGCCGCCTCCGTGGCCGGATCCGACTACGTGGCCGCCGCCAGGCTCCTCGGCGTATCCCGCACGAGGATCGTGACCCGGCACGTGCTGCCGAACATCGCCGAGCCGCTCATCCTCAACCTGACCACCATGATCGGCGGCAGCCTTCTGGGGCTCGCCGGGATGTCCTTCCTCGGGCTCGGTGTACAACCGCCGAGCTACGACTGGGGGCGGCTGCTGTTCGACGGGTTCAGCCGGATCTACGTCAGCCCGCTCGTGGCGCTCGGGCCCGCGCTGATGGTGGTGCTGGCGGGCGTCGGGTTCAACCTGGTGGGCGAGGCGCTGGCCAGGACCGCGTCACGCTCTGCCGTCCACGGGGCGGAGCCGTCCGTCCCGCGCCCGCGCCTCACGGGCGACGACGAGCCGCACGACACCGAGGCGGTGCTGGAGGTCAGAGACCTCACCGTCACCTTTCCCGGCGGCGTCACCCCCGTGCGCGAGGTCTCGCTGACCGTCGGACCCGGCGAGATCGTCGGAGTCGTGGGGGAGTCGGGCAGCGGCAAGAGCCTGACGGCCTACGCCGTCGGCGGGCTCGTGCCGTACCCGGGGGTGGTCGGCGGCGGACCCGTGCTGCTGTGCGGGCAGGACGTGCACGCCCTGCCCGAAGGCGAGCGGAGAAAGGTGCTCGGCACCTCGCTCGCCATGGTCTTCCAGGACCCGATGGCCTCGCTCAACCCGGCGCTGAAGGTCGGCGGACAGCTGGCCGAGGTCGCCACCGTGCACCAGCGCGCCACCCGCGCCGACGCGTGGCGCAGGGCCGTGGACCGGCTCGGCCACGTGCGGATCAGCGACCCCGCCCGCCGCGCGGGCCAGCACCCTCACGAGTTCTCCGGCGGCATGCGCCAGCGCGCGGTCATCGCCATGGGCCTCATGGGCACGCCCAGGCTCATCATCGCCGACGAGCCCACCACCGGCCTCGACGTCACCGTGCAGGGGGAGATCCTTCGCCTGCTGCGCGAGGTGACCGAGGAGAGCGCGGCCGCGACCCTGTTCATCTCGCACGACATCGCCGTCGTCGGCTCGCTGTGCGACAGGATCGTCGTCATGTACGCGGGCCGCGTGGTCGAGGAACTGCCCGCCGACCAGCTGGCCGCCGCCGCCCACCCCTACACCCGCGCGCTGGTCTCCTCGGTGCCCGACATGGCCACCGACAGGTCGCTGCCGCTGGCCAGCATCCCCGGCCGCCAGCCCACCCCCGCCGAGGTCGGCGAAGGCTGCGCGTTCGCCGGCCGGTGCCCGCTGTCCACGAGCCGCTGCACGCAGGAGCGCCCCCCACTGGAAGAGCACGGCAAGGCGCACCGCGTCGCCTGCTGGGAGGTTTCGTGATCATCAAAGGACTGACGGTCAGGTTCGGCGCGTTCACCGCCGTCGACGACGTCACGCTGGACATCCCGCAGGGCCGCGTCGTCGGCCTCGTAGGCGAGTCGGGCTCCGGCAAGTCGACGGTGGCCAGGGCGGTCAGCGGGCTGGTGCCGTACACGGGAGTGATCGAGGACGGCGGCGGCGTCCAGATGGTCTTCCAGGACCCCTACGCCTCGCTGAACCCGCGGATGACGGTCGGCGCGTCCGTGGCCGAGGGGCTGCGCAGGCCCACCGCCCACGAGGTCGAACGCCTGCTCGGCCTGGTCTCGCTGCCCCCGCAGACGGCCGCCCGCTACCCTCGCGAGCTGTCGGGAGGGCAGCGCCAGCGGGTCGCCATCGCCCGCGCGCTCGGCGCCTCCCCGCGCCTGCTGATCGCCGACGAGATCACCTCGGCGCTGGACGTGTCGGTCCAGGGCGCCGTGCTGAACCTGGTGCGCGACCTGCGCGCCGAGCTCGGCCTGTCGATGCTGTTCATCTCGCACAACCTGGCGGTGGTCCGCTACGTCGCCGACGACATCGCGGTCATGCGTCACGGCAGGCTCGTCGAGTACGGCCCCACCGACCAGGTGGTGGAGGCGCCCGCACACGACTACACCAGGGCCCTGCTGGCGGCCGTGCCGCGCATGCCCGCCTCCTGAGCGGGCCGGGCAGGGCGAGCCTGAGCCGTTCCCGCCCCAGGCCCCGGCGAGTCCTCGCGCTTCCCCCGGACCCGGGTGCCCCGCCGGGTGGCCTCACTCGGCGGGGTGGCGCGGCGACAGCCA
Source organism: Nonomuraea sp. bgisy101 (assembly GCF_057708945.1). NCBI lineage: Bacteria > Bacillati > Actinomycetota > Actinomycetes > Streptosporangiales > Streptosporangiaceae > Nonomuraea > Nonomuraea sp. bgisy101. The sequence continues at coordinate 310,143 of NZ_JBYITD010000009.1, read as the reverse complement.
GCGGATCCACGCGGGACGGGAGGCGAAACCGAATCCCGTCATCGTGTCGGATCCCGGCGGGGTCGGCACGATGACCAGCGGGCAGCGGGCGTGGCTGGTGCAGTAGCGGCGCGTGGACGGGAACAGCAGCCGGTCCAGCGCGCCCCTGCGCCCCCTGCCGACGACCAGCAGGTCGGTCGGCCTGGCAAGCTCCACGAGGAGAGGTCCTGGCTCGCCGAGCCTGGCGATGGCGAGCGTGCTGATATCCGGCGGGGCGCCGCCGGCCATGTCGTCGAACAGGGTCTGGATGAGCTCGACGCTCCTGGCCTCCTCCAGCTGCCTGACAGCGTGCGTGTACGGCAGCGCCTCAGGAAACGGGTGCACGGGCGCCCTGCTGACATGGACGGCGACCAGGGCCATCGAACGCAGCCTGGCGGCCCCGACCGCCCAGATCAGCGCCCAGCGGGAGGCGGGTGTGTCGTCGACGCCGACGACCACGCGCGGTTCTTCGGGTAGCATCGCGTCCTCCTCAAGAGAGGTACGCGTCCATACTGCGCCCCTTAGGGCCGCTCCACCACGTAATGGGACTTCGCATGGAAACCTGTTACCTGGGCGCCGTCCTCCAGCAGCCCTCCCAGGACGTCGCGAACCGCGTACCGCCAGGCCTTGGCGGTCCCGGGGTCCCGCCTGCGCAGCGTCTCCACATCGGCGGGCACCGCGACCAGCAGCACCTTCGCGTCCGTGTCGACCGCGACAGGCCTGCCGTCCTCCTCCTTCAGCCCCACCTCCGCCCCCTCCAGCGTGTACGGCGCGTCCGGCTCGGACAGCCGCCACACCGCCAGGAGCCGGTCCGACTCGTCGCCCCTGTTGACGGCGTCCCCCATGACGCCGTAGAAGCTCGGCAGGTACTCCTCCGGCCTGGCGCCCAGTTTGGCCAGGTTGAAGTGCGCGTTGCGGCGGACCAGCGGGTCGTAGGTCCAGGTGACGCGGTCGATCCCGCGGGCCAGCGCCCATTCGCGCTGGTGCCGCTTGAGCTCGAACCCGATGCCCCTGCCGATCAGCGCCCCGGTGATGTGGGAGTGGAGCGCCCCTCCCTCGGCGAAGAAGCCCACGGAGGCGCCGACCATCCGCTCACCCTCGTAGGCGCCGGCGACGTAGTTGCCCGCGTGCGACAGGGCACGCATCAGCTCCGGGTTGATCGGCTGGTTGCCCTGGTCGAAGCCCCAGATGCCGGTGAACACCGCGAAGGCCTCGTCGAACTCCTCGTGGGTGTGCAGCTCCCTGATCGCGGTCACCGCAGCGCCTCGCCGAGAAGCCTGTGGACGTTGCCGCCGAGGATCTTGAGGATGTCCTTCTCCTCCACGCCTCTGGCGACCAGCGCCTCGGTGACGAGCGGCAGGCCGCGCGGGCCCTCCAGCCCCGGCAGGGTGGCCAGGGGGTCGATCTCGCCGTAGCCGAGTTCCTCGCAGCAGGGCGGGGTGGTGTCCGTGAGCACCTCGCGGACGAAGTCGGGACCGAGGCCGACGTGGTCGACGCCCGCGACGGCGGCGATGTGCTCGATGTGGTCGACGAGCCTGTCGAGGGTGAAGCCGGCGGGGTCGTCCGCCAGGAAGTCGGGGACGAAGTTGACGCAGACGACGCCGCCGGTCGCGGCGACCGCCCTCAGCTGCTCGTCGGTCAGGTTGCGGTGGTGGTCGCGCAGGGCCCGGGCCGAGGAGTGGGTGGCGATGAGCGGCCTGGTCGCCAGCTCCAGCACGTGCGCGACGCCCGAGGCGCCCAGATGGGAGATGTCGAAGACGATGCCGAGCCGTTCCATCTCCTTCAGCGCGGCGACGCCGTGGGAGGTGAGACCGCTGCCGGTGGCGTCCTCACCGCTGCCGTCGGCCAGCGGGGTGCGGCCCCAGTGCGCGATGGAGGCGACCCGGACCCCGAGGCGGTGGAGAGTGGGGATCAGCTCGACGCTGGCGTCCAGCCCCGGCATGCTCTCCATGGCCAGGACCAGGGCGATCCTGCCCTCGGCGAGGGCGGCGTCGATCTGGGCCGCGTCGGTGCAGAGCGCGACGGCGTCGGCGTTGCCCTCGGCGATCACGTGCGCGCACTCGATCATCCTGAGCGTCTCGCGCAGCGCGCCCTCCGGGCGGAAGGCGTCGTCGATGAAGACCGGCAGCACCTGCAGCTTGACACCGCCCTCGCGCAGTTGCGGCAGCCACTGATCGCGGAAGAAGCTCGCCCAGCGGTGCGGGGGGCGGGCGGCGACGGCGATCAGGAGGTCGTTGTGCGTGTCCGCGACCAGGGCGCGGCGGTGGAGATCTAGCGGCATGTCCGTGACGGTATGCCAAGGGCTGCCGGAGGAATTCGTCCTGGACTATCAAGCCCGGGCCGTTCTTCGTCCGGCAGCCCAACCAACTCAGCCGAGAGCGATCCACTCGGTCGAGGTGGTCACCTCGTCGAGGACGTCCTTGACCGGTTCGACGCCGAGGCCGGGGCCCGTGGGCACGTCGAGGTAGCCGCCGTCCAGCTCGAAGGGCTCGGTGATGTCGGTGGCGTAGTAGCGGCGCGAGGCGGAGGTGTCACCGGGCAGCGTGAACCCGGGAAGGGCGGCGAGCGCGACGTTCGCGGCTCTGCCCAGACCCGTCTCCAGCATGCCGCCGCACCACACCGCGATCCCGTGCGCCCTGCACAGGTCGTGAATGCGCCGCGCCTCGAGGTAGCCGCCGATCCTGCCCGGCTTGATGTTGATGATCGAGCAGGCCTTGAGCGAGATGGCGGCGGCGGCGTGCTCGGCCGACTCGATCGACTCGTCGAGGCAGATCGGCGTCCGCAGCCGCGTGGCGAGCTCGGCGTGCTGCACCAGGTCGTCGTTGGCCAGCGGCTGCTCGATCAGCAGCAGCCCGAAGTCGTCCAGCTTGGCCAGCTGCGGAGCGTCGACGAGCGTGTACGCGGCGTTGGCGTCCACCTGCAGGAGCATGTCGTCGCCGAACCGCTCCCTGACCGCCCGGACGGGCTCGACGTCCCAGCCCGGCTCGATCTTCAGCTTGATCCTGACGTAGCCCTCGTCCAGGTAGCCCTCCACCGCGTCGAGCAGCTCAGGGATGGAGTCCATGATGCCGACAGACACCCCGCAGGGCACCCGGTCCCTGGCGGCGCCGAGGAAGTGGCCGAACGACTCGCCCGCCGCCCTCAACTGGGCGTCGAGCACGGCCGTCTCCAGCGCGGCCTTCGCCATGCGGTGCCCCTTGATCGGCTCCATGGCCCTGCCCACGCCGTAGGCGTCGACGTTGTCGGGCAGGGCCGGCAGCAGGAAGCGCCGGATCACCTCCGCGGCGCCGTCGACGTATTCGGAGGAGTAGAGGGGCTCGGACATCGCCACGCACTCGCCCCACCCCTCGGCGTCCGGCGTGACCACTCTGACCAGGAGCACGTCCCTGGAGGTCTCGGTGCCGAAGGACGTGCGGAACGGCGCGACCAACGGCATGGCGATCCGCCGTAGCTCCACTCCGGTGATCTTCATTGTGTCTCCACTTCGTCGCAGGGGTGTCGTCCGACGCTAGGCCACGGCGACCCTCTGCGGATTCGTGCAGGAAGCCGGAAAAACAGGCGTTGCTTCGTCTCCTACCCCAAGGCGTCACGCAGGCGGGGTGAGCCGGCGCCGCGAAATCACCAAGTCTGGACGAAACCCCGCCTTACCACTTGACCTGACTCGGGAAAGATCCCGGCATGCCCAACGTGCGCTTCAGCGTTCACACAGCAGGGGAGACGGGCCTGGGAAAGACGTCCGTCCTGGTGGCAGGCGAGCAGCAGGCGCTGCTGATCGACGGCCAGTTCACGCTGGCCGAGCAACATCGCGTCCTCGCGGACGTGCTCGACAGCGGCAAGCACCTGTCGGCCGTCTTCGTCAGCGCCGCCGACCCCGACTACTACTTCGGCCTGCAGGTGATCAGGCAGGCGTTCCCGACTGTGCGGATCCTCGCGACGCCGGGAACCGTCGAGCGCATCGAGGCGACGTGGCGGTCCAAGCTGGAGATCTGGAAGCAGCTCGGCGGCAACCTCGCCACCGACATCGTGATCCCCGAACCGCTGCTCGGCGGCTGTCTCGAGCTCGAGGACCACGTGTTCGAGATCAGGCAGGGCGACCCCGCCGCCGCGTGGCGCACCGAGTACCTGTGGAACGCCGACCGCAGGGCCGTCCTCGGCGGGGCCGCGCTGTTCAGCGGCGTCCACCTGTGGACCGCCGACACCGCCGCCGCGGAGGAACGTGAGGGCTGGCGGCGGACGCTTGACGAGATGAGCGCGCTCGACCCCGAGTACGTCGTGCCGGGCCACCGCACCGCCGCCGGCGGCCCGCTGGACGCCTCGGTGATCCGCTTCACCCGCGACTACCTGGTGGCCTTCGAGACCGAACTGCGCGACGCCCGACGCCGCGACGACCAGGCCAGGGCGCTGCGCAGGGCGATGACCAGGCGCTATCCGTCGCTCGGCGGCCTGGTCAACCTGGAACTCGGCGCCAAGGTGGCCACGGGGGAGATGTCCTGGGGCTGACGCGGGCCGGTCCGCGGGCGCGGCGCCCGATCGCCCGATGTCTATGATCTCCGGGTGAGCGCTGACGAGATCCGGAGAGTGCTCGGCTGGACGGAATGGACGTCGGAGCCGCTGATCCACAACGCGTTGAACGCGGTGACCAGGGGGATCTGGCGGCTGACCGCCGACCGGCCGGTGATACTCAAGGTGCTCACCGGCTCGGACGAGGGCAGGCCGGGCTGGGAGTCCTCCCACGACCCCCGCCACTGGAACTACTGGCGCAGGGAGGCCGAGGTCTACGCCGAAGGGCTGCCCTGCCTGTGGAAGGGCAGCGGCCTGCGCGAGGCGGGATGGCGGGGCGACGAGCGGCTCGTCAGGCTGGCCGTCTGCGCTTCGGCGATCAAGTATGACTGGCTTGTTCCCGCCATGCTCCGCGCCGTCGACCGCGAGCAGCTCGACTACGGTGGCGCCAGGCCCGTCGAGGCCGCCCGCCGCTACCGGGAGCGCGGCCAGACGATGATGTTCCTGGCCGGATGGGCCGACGAGGCCAGGCGCCTGGCCGAGACGCTGTGACCGGCCGGAGGGCGGCGATCTCCGCCGGGCTGATGGCGGCCATGGCGCTGGCCGCCATCGACGGCACCATCGTCGCCACCGCCGTCCCCTCGATCGTCCGTGACCTCGGCTCGTTCTCGCTGTTCCCCTGGGTGATCGCCGGCTACATGCTGACCCAGGCCGTCTCCACGCCCGTCTACGGCAGGCTGGCCGACCTGTTCGGCAGGAAGCCCATGCTGCTGACCGGGATGGGCGTCTTCCTCGTCGGCTCCCTGCTGGCCGGTCTGGCCTGGTCGATGCCGGCGCTGATCGTGGCGAGGGCGGTCCAGGGGGTCGGCGCCGGCGCGATCCAGTCGATCGTCCAGGTCGTGGCCGGCGACCTGTACCCGCTGGAGGAGCGCGGCAAGATCAGCGGGCTGCTCTCCTCCGTGTGGGGCGTGTCCGCCCTGGTCGGGCCCGCGCTGGGCGGCCTGCTGTCGGAGTACGCCACCTGGCGCTGGATCTTCCTGCTCAACCTGCCCGTCGGCGCGGTGGCGGTGACCGTCATCGCCCTGTTCCTCGACGAGCACGTCGAGCGCGGCAGGCGCCGGCTCGACCTGTTCGGCACGGCGCTGCTCACCTCCGGCGTCGTCGCGGTCATGCTCGGCCTGCAGAACGGCTCGCCGTGGCCGGTCGCGGCGGGCGTGGCCGTGCTCGTGGTCTTCGCCTGGTGGGAGACCCGCGCCGCCGAGCCGTTGCTGCCGCCGTGGATGTGGCGCGACCGGGTGCTGCTCGGCTCGTTCCTCGGCAGCGCGGTCGTCGGCATGATCCTGGTCGGCCCCACGGTCTACCTGCCCACCTACGCCCAGGGCGTGCTCGGAGCGGGCGCCGTCGCCGCGGGCTTCGCACTGGCGGTGCAGTCGCTCGGCTGGCCGCTGACCGTGTTCTTCTCCGCCAGGCTCTACCTCAGGTACGGCTTCCGCGACACCGCGCTGACAGGGCTGGCGCTCATCGCGGTGTCGGCGGCCCTGTTCGTCGGGCTCACCCCGGACTCCTCGCTCGTGTACGCCGGCCTTTGCGCCTTCGTCAACGGCTGCGGCCTCGGCCTGCTGTCGGTGTCGATGCTGGTGGGCGCCCAGTCCGTGGTCGGATGGGAGCGCAGAGGGGTGGTCACGGGCGGCGTGGTCTTCTTCAGGATCGGCGGCGGCGCGCTCGGCGCCGCGATCCTGGCCGCCGTCGCCAACACCACGCTCGCCGGCCGGATGGGCGGCGCCACCTCCGTGGACGAGGCCGCCCGCGCCCTCGGCGGACCCGGCGCCGAGCCCGTACGGCAGGCGCTCGCGGCCGCCGTGCACGACACCTTCGTCGCGACGGCCGTCATCGTGGCGCTGGGCGTGGCGGCCGTCCTCGTCCTGCCGCGCCGCACGGGGACCACACATTAGATCCACCTAATGTCTTAACAAAGGTTTGACACGTCGGCGCGGGACTCGATAGAAACAACTGACTCCCACCGATCCAAGGAGCACGTTCATGCGCCTCGGCGTCATCGGTCTCGGCCTCATCGCCCAGGCCGTTCACTTGCAGAACCTGCAGGCGCTGCGCGAGAAGTACCAGGTGACGCATGTCTGCGACCTGTCGGCCACGCTGGCGGCGCAGATCGCGGCCGAGCACGGCGGGCCCGTGCGGCACTCCACCGACGCGGCCGACGTGCTGGCCGACCCCGAGGTCGACGCGGTCCTCCTCCTCACCCCCGGCACCCACGCCGACCTGACCCGCAGGGCACTGGAGGCGGGCAAGCACGTGCTCGCCGAGAAGCCGTTCGCGCACACCGTCGGCGAATGCACCGAGCTCGACGCGCTTGCCGCGGCCAAGGGCCTGGTGCTGCAGGTGGCGTACATGAAGATGTACGACCCGATCATGGACAGGGCCAGGGCGGAGCTGGCGAATCTCGGGGCGGTCCGCCTGGTGCGGGTGACCGTGCTGCACCCGGCCGACCGCCCGCAGTTCTCCCACCAGCGCTACCTGCGCTACACCGACGCCGTGGTGCCCGACGACGACTACGGGCGGCAGAAGGCCTTCGAGGCGGTCGGCGACCTGGGCGAGCCGTACGTGTCGATCTACGCCAACGTGTTGCAGGGCTCTGTCGTGCACGAGCTGTCGGTGCTGCGCGCCCTGTTCGGCGAGCAGCCGATCTCCATCGCGCACGCCCAGGCCGCGGGGCTCAAGCCGGGCGTGAAGCTGGAGGAGCCGCCGCAGCTGCAGGCGCTCGGAACGTTCGGCGAGGCCCAGTTGTCGCTGTCGTGGAACTGGCTGCCCGACTACCCGGACTACGGCGAGGAGATCGCCGTCTTCGGCTCCGCGGGCCGCCTCTACCTCAACATGCCGGGCCCCTACCTGCGCGACGCCCGCGCCTCGCTGGTGGTGGAGACCATCCAGGGCGGCGAGCGCGCCGGCACGCACCTGCGGTCCGACCATCGCACCGGTTTCCTGCACGAGCTGCTCGCCTTCCACGCCTCCGTCACCGAGGGCGCCCCCGTCCTGTCCACCGCCGCCGGCGCCGCCTACGACACCGCGGCACTCCAGCAGATCGCCAGGAGCCTCGTATGAACCGCATCGCGTCCGCGCCCTGCAGCTACGGCGTCCACAGCGGGCACGCCATCGGCATGAAGCCGGTCGAGCTCCTCGAGGCCATGGCCGCCGCCGGGTACACGGGCAGCGAGCTCGGCCCTCCGGGGTTCTTCGGCTCTCCCGACGAGACCGCCCGGGCGTTCGCCGACAACGGCCTGACGGTCGTCGGGGCCTACGTGCCGCTCAACCTGTCGCAGCCGGAGGAGGTGCCCGCCGACGACCTGGCCGCGATGCGGCACACGCTGGAGGAGCTGGCCGCCTCCGGCAACCCCGACGTGGTGGCGGTCCTGGCCGACGGAGGCGACGAGGCGCTGCGCGCCGACCCGTGGCGGACCGACGGGTGGGACACCGACGCCTGGCATCGCGCGGCCGACCGCGTCGCCGCGGCGTGCGAGGTCGTCAGGTCGTACGGCGTGCGCCCCGTCTTCCACCCCCACTACGTCACCTACGTCGAGCGAGCCGCCGAGATCGACACGCTCATGGAGCTGACCGACGTCGCGCTCTGCCTCGACAGCGGCCACTTCGAGCTGGGCGGCGCCTCGCCCGCCGCCTACGCGGAGAAGTACGCCGACCGGGTGCACCACGTCCACGTCAAGGACGTCCGCCACGCCGTCGTCGAGGCCGCCAGGGCCAGGGGCGACGTGCGGCTGGACGAGTGGTGGGGCGATGTCGCCTGCCCGCTCGGCCGCGGCGACGTCGCCCTCGAACCGTTCCTCGCCCAGCTCAGGGCCAACGGCTACCAGGGCTGGTACGTCATCGAGCAGGACAGCGCCCCCGTCACTCCCGAGACGTGGGCGGCGACCCTCGCCGACCAGCGGCACAACTTCACCTGGCTGGCCGAGCGCCGGTGACCCCGCCCCCTCGGAGGGCGGGCGGCCCGTGCCCGTCCTCCCAGGAACCGTCGCCAGACCACGAGGAGCGTTCATGAACCAGGACAGGCTCGCGGCGCTCGTCGAGACCAGGGTGCACCGCCCGGCCGCCATCGCCGAGGCCGCTGCCCGCCGCGTCCGCCCCGCCGGCCCGCTCGGAGAGCACGGCAAGCTCATGGTCATCGCCGCCGACCACCCCGCCCGCGGAGCGCTCGGCGCGGGCGACCGCCCGCTGGCCATGGCCGACCGGCTGGACCTGCTCGACCGGCTCTGCACCGCACTGGCAAGGCCGGGCGTCAACGGTGTGCTCGGCACCTCCGACATCCTCGAGGACCTCCTCCTGCTCGGCGCCCTCGACGGCAAGGTCGTCATCGGCTCCATGAACCGGGGCGGCCTCGCGGGCGCGGTGTTCGAGATGGACGACCGGTTCACCGGCTACGACGCGGCCACGATCGAGGCGATGAGGTTCGACGGCGGCAAGACGCTGACCAGGATCGACTACGCCGACCCGGCGAGCGTCGACACGCTGGAGGCCACCGCCAAGGCCGTCACCGACCTCGCCTCGCGCGACCTGCTGGCGATGGTCGAGCCCTTCATCTCGCGCAGGGTCGACGGCAAGGTGCGCAACGTGCTCACCACCGACGCGGTGGTCAAGGCCGCCGCGATCGCCGCGGGACTGGGTTCCACCTCGGCCTACACGTGGCTGAAGCTGCCCGTGGTCGAGGACATGGAGCGGGTGATGGCGGCCACCACGCTGCCGGTCGTCATCCTCGGCGGCGAGGTCCACTCCGACCAGGCCGCGGTGTTCGCCAGGTGGCGCAAGGCACTGGCGTGCCCGACCGCCCGCGGTCTCGCGGTGGGCAGGTCGCTGCTGTACCCGCCGGACGACGACGTGGTCTCCGCCGTCGACGCGGCTGTCGCCCTCCTCTGACGAACCGGCACGTGAGCGACCGCCAGGTGAGGGACCGGAACGTGAGCGACCGGCAGGCGAGCGACCGGCAGGCTGGGGCGGCCGCGCCGGCAGGTGACGGCCGGGCGGCGGGCGGTCCGGCGTTCAGGCGTCCAGGACGTGGAGGGCGGGGGAGCTGGGGCTGAGCAGGACGGCGCCGCCGGGGGCGCAGGCGACGGTGTCGGCCACCCGCGCGCCGAACAGCCCCGTCAGGTAGATGGCCGGTGCCACGCACAACGTCATCCCGTCCGACAGGGCATCGCCGTCGGACAGGGAGGGTGCCTCCTCGTGCCCCCAGCCGACGCCCCTTCCGTGGACGTCGGCGAACCCGCCGTAGCCGCTGTCCTCGATCACCTGGCGGGCACGGGCGGCTATCTGTTCGGCGGGGGCGCCCGGCCGTACCGAGTCGAGTGCGGCGGTTCGCGCGGCGAGCACCACCGACAGCATCGCCTCGAAGTCCTCGGGCGGCTCGGCCACGGCGAACGCCCTGGCCACCTCCGCGCACAGGCCGTCCCATCTGCCGCACACCGCGACCTGCAGCGCGTCGCCCGGGTTGATGATCCGGCCGGTGGGCCGGTGCTCCTTCGCCGCGGTGTGCTCGCCGGCGGACACCCGCACCGACACGACCTCCTCGCAGCCCGACTCGATCAGCAGCACCCGCAGCCTGCGCGCCATCTCCTGTTCGCTGGCCCCGAACCAGGCCAGCTCGCGCGCGGCCGCCATGACCGAGTCGGCCGCCGCGGCGGCCCGCCCCACGGCCTCGACCTCCTGCGCCGACTTCCTGAGCCGCAGGTCGCGCAGCACCGCCGAGGCAGGGATGAGCTCGGCGTCGATCCTCATGCCGAACAGCTCGGAGACCCGCATCTCGTCGTCCACGCCCACCCTGCGCGCCCCTCGCGGGATGTGCGGGACGGGGTCGCCTGTCTCGACCGGAGGACCGCCGCGCGTGACGACGAGGAAGCCCTCACCGATGCCGCCCAGGAAGCGGAAGTCGGGGGAGGGGCGCAGCACGAGCGCGTCCACCCCCGCCTCGGCCATCGCCTGTCTGACGAGCTGCTCCCTCATCACTCGGGAGCGTGCAGCCAGCAGGCGGCGGGGCCGAAGTCGGGCTCCTTCACCCTGCACACGTCCATCACGTGCGGGCAGCGCGGGTGGAACCTGCAGCCGGGCGGCGGGTCCGCGGGATCGGGGACGTCGCCGGGCAGCTCGGCAGGCAGGACGCCGAGGCCGTCGGGCTGGGGGATGGCGCCCAGCAGCGCCCGGGTGTACGGGTGGCGCGGGTCGGCCCACACCTCCTCGGTGGGACCCACCTCGACGATCTTGCCCAGGTACATCACCGCGATCCTGTCGGCGATCAGCCGTACCACCGACAGGTCGTGGCTGATGAACAGCAGCCCCGCGCCCGAGTCGACCGCCAGGTCCCGCATCAGCCTGGCCACCTGCGCCTGGGCGGAGGCGTCCAGAGCGGAGATGGGCTCGTCGCCGATCAGCAGCCGCGGCCTGGCCGCGAGGGCCCTGGCGATCGCGATGCGCTGCCGCTGCCCGCCGGAGAACTCGTGCGGGTGCCTGCCGGCGAACTCGCGCGGGAGGCCGACGCGCTCCAGCAGGTCGGCCGGGGCCGAAGTGGTGTCTCCCCCCGTGCGCAGCCCGTCGGCGATCTGGTCGCCCACGCGGCGGCGCGGGTTCAGCGAGGCGTAGGGGTCCTGGAAGACCATCTGGATCTCGGTCAGCGCCCGTCTGCGCAGGCCGAGTGGGGTCACCTGGCGGCCGCCGAAGGTGATCTCACCCTCGGCGGCGGGATGCAGCCCGCAGACGGCGCGGGCCAGCGTCGACTTGCCGCAGCCCGACTCGCCCACCAGGCCGACGACCTCGCCGGGGGAGACGGTCAGGCTCGCGCCCGCCACCGCCCGCACCACGGGCCGTCCCGGCGAGCGGTGCTCCACCACCAGGTCGCGGATGTCCAGCGTCGTCATGCGCTCTTCCCGTCGGCTCGGCGATCTTCCTGGCTGCGCTCCGCGGCGCCGTCGGCGGGCTCGGCCGCGAAGGGGGCGGGCGCGTCGGGCAGCGAGTCGAGGAGCGAACGGGTGTAGGGGTGGGCGGGCGAGCGGAGAACCTCCGCGCGCGGGCCCGTCTCCACCACCAGCCCGTCCTTCATCACGCTCACCTGGTCGGCCACCGACGACATCACCCCGAGGTCGTGCGTGACCAGCAGGACGGCGAGCCCCAGATCGTCGCAGAGCCCGCGCAGCAGTCGCAGGATGCCCGCCTGCACGGTCACGTCGAGCGCGGTCGTCGGCTCGTCGGCGATCAGCACCTTGGGCTCGCAGGCCAGCGCGATGGCGATCGCGATGCGCTGCCGCATGCCGCCGGAGAACTGGTGCGGGTAGCGGCCGAACGCCTCGGAGGGGCCGGGGATGCGCACCTTGCCGAGCAGTTCGACGGCCTTCTCTCGCGCCTGCGCGCGGCCGAGCTTCAGGTGGTGGCGCATGTGCTCGGTCAGCTGCCTGCCGACCGTCAGCATCGGGTGCAGGCTCGTGGCAGGGTCCTGGAAGACCATGGCGACCTCGCCGCCGCGCACCTTGTTCAGCTCCTTCTGCGGCAGGCCGAGCAGGTCCCTGCCCTCCAGCGCGATCGTGCCCGTGGCGCGGGCGCCGTGCGGCAGCAGCCCGAGTACGGCCAGGCCCGTCATGGTCTTGCCGGAGCCGCTCTCGCCCGCGAGGCCGTGCACCTGGCCCTGCTGGAGCGACAGGTCGACGCCGCCGAGGACGTCCCTGCCGCCGATGACGACCCTGAGATCGGTGATGTCCAGCATCAGAGGGCACGCTCCTTGATGGCGCGGGCCGTACGCGGGTCGAGAGCGTCGCGCAGCGTGTCGCCGAGGAAGTTGAAGGCCAGCACGACGGTCAGGATCGCCAGGCCGGGGAAGGTGGCCACCCACCAGCTGTCGAAGACCTCCACGCCGCCCGCGACCATCGCGCCCCACTCGGGGGAGGGCGGCTTGGCGCCCAGGCCGAGGAACGACAGCCCGGACAGCAGGAGCAGCGCGGTGCCGATGTCGAGGGTGGCCAGGACGAGCACGGGTCCCGTGACGTTGGGCAGCACGTCGACGCGCAGCGAGCGCCACACCGAGAAGCCGAGCAGCCTGCCGCTCAGCACGAACTCCCGCTCGCGCACCCCCAGCACCAGGCCCCGGGTGACGCGGGCGTAGGCGGGCCAGGCCACCACCAGGACGGCCAGTACCGCGTTCGCCAGGCTCGCGCCCAGGGCCGCGGCCACGACCATGGCCAGGATGACCGTGGGGAAGGCGAACACGAGGTCAGCCACCCGCATGATCGTCTCGTCCACCCACCGGCCGAAATATCCGGCGCAGGCGCCGAGCAGGCCGCCGACCAGGACCGAGAGGGCCACCAGCATCAGCGTCAGCGGGATCGAGACCCGCGCGCCGTACAGGACCCTGCTGAGGATGTCGCGGCCGAGCTGGTCGGTGCCGAACCAGTGGCCAGGGCCGGGAGCGGCGAGCCTGGGCAGGTCCTGCGCCAGGGGGTCGTGCGGGGCCAGCCACGGGGCGGCCAGCGCGATCACCAGCCAGGCGATCGCGACCGCCCCGCCGACGATGGCGAGGGGCTGCCGCCAGGCTTCGGGGAGTCGTCGTGTCACTGCAGTCTCACTCGGGGGTCGATGACGCCGTACAGCACGTCCACGATCAGATTGATCACCAGGTAGACGCCGCCGACGACGAGGCCCACGCCCATGACGGCGGGCAGGTCGAGAGTGGTGGCGCTCTTGTAGGCGTACTGCCCGACGCCGGGCCAGGCGAAGATCGCCTCGACCAGCACGGTCCCCGACAGCAGGCTGCCGAACGCCAGGCCGGCCACCGTGATGATCGGTACCAGCGCCGAGCGCAGCACGTACCTGAACAGGATGACCCTGCCGGGCAGGCCCTTGGCCCTGGCCGCGCGGACGTAGTCCTGGCCCAGCACCTCCAGAACCGCGCTCCTGGTGAAGCGGGTGAGCAGGCCGATCGTGTAGAGGGCGAGCACCAGCGCGGGAGTGAGGAGGTGGCCGACGGCGCTGGCGAAGACGTCCCACTGTCCCGCCAGGGCGGAGTCGACCGTCGACAGGCCCGTGACGGGCGGCGGCGCGGTCAGCCCCGGGTCGATGCGCCCGCTGCCCGGAGTGAGCTGGAGGCGGTAGAAGAACACGTAGAAGGCCACCAGCGCCAGCCAGAACGTCGGCACCGAGATGCCGATCAGGCTCAGCACCCGCAGCGCGTGGTCCGTCAGCCGGTCCCTGCGCAGCGCCGCCACCACGCCGAACGCCACACCCAGGACCAGCGACACCAGGATCGCCGCGCCCGCGAGCTCCAGGGTGGCGGGCACGGTCTCGGCGAGGTCCTGGCTGACCGGGCGGTGGCTCTGCTGGCTGGTGCCGAGATCCCCCTGCAGCAGTCCCTGCAGGTGGATGAGGTACTGCTGGGGCAGCGGCTTGTCCAGCCCGTGCTCCTGACGCCACTGGGCCACGATCGCAGGATCGCCGAGGGCGCGCTGGCCCAGGTTGGCGGCGGCGGGGTCACCCGGTACCAGGTTGGTCAGGACGAAGGTGACCAGCGTGATCCCCCAGGCCAGGAGGATCGCGATGAGCACCCTGCGCAGGAGGAAGCGCGCCAGCGGATGCCGGCGGACCCGCCCCCGGCCGCCGCGCGGGGCGGCGGCGGGAGCGGCTCCGGGGGCGTCCGCGCCGGAGACGGTCATCTCGGGGGCCTACTTGGCGGTGAGGTCGGCCACGTCGACCGTCCAGACCGGGTGGTACTCCAGGCCGCTCACCGACGCCGCGGTCACGATGTTCTGGCTCGGCTGGATGAGCGGGATGAAAGGCCCGCCCTCGTTCAGCTTCTGCTGAACCTCGGCGTAGGCGGCCTTGCGCGCCTCGTCGCCGATCGCCGTCGCCGCCTTGTCACCGGCGGCGGAGATGTCCTTGGCCGCGCCGTCCTTCCATCCGGCCCGCAGGCCGACGAGCTTGCCGGGCAGGAAGGCCAGGTAGTCGCTCGGGTCCGGGTAGTCCGGGCCCCAGTACCACAGGCCCAGCTCCTCCTTGCCGTTGCGGTAGTTGTCCAGCGCGGTCGTGACGGGCGCGGGCGCGAGGTCGACGGTGATCCCGACCTCCTTCAGGTTCGCCTGGATGCGCTCGGCCAGCGGCTGGAACGACAGGCCGTTGACGGTCAGCTCGCTCGGGTACTCGAGCTTCACCGTCGGGTTCGACACCCCGCTGGCCGCCAGCGCCGCCTTGGCGCCCTCGACGTCGCGCTTGGCCGCCTGGTCGGCGGGCAGCGCACCGAGCAGCTGCGAGGGGATGATGCCCGGCGCCTGCGTCGAGCCCTCACCGGCCAGCTCCAGCAGCCCCGCGTAGTCGACGCCCTTGCGCAGCGCCTCGACGAACTTGGCGTTCGGCGTGGCCTTACTGACCGCGGAGTCCTGGTTGGCCAGCAGGAAGATGACGTTCGCCGAGGCCGTCTTCTTCACCTGCAGCGTCGAGGGCATGCCGGTCACCTGGTCGCCCGACAGGTTGAGCGCCACCTGGCTGTCACCGCGCTGGATGTTCAGCTTCTGCGTGGCCGCCTCGACGTTGCGGATGACCACCCGGTCGTAGGAGGGCTTGGTCCCGTAGTACTTCGGGTTCGCCTTGAGCACGACCTGGCTGGTCAGGTTGAACGACTCGATCGTGTACGGACCCGACCCCGCCGAGGCCGAGTTGAGGTACTGCTCGGCCTTGTCGCCGCTGTCCGTGGTCGCCCCGTGCTCCTTGGCGACCTTGCTGTTGAGCACGCCGAGGGCGGGGTTGGGCAGGATGTACGGCAGGGCGGGGTTGGGCGACTTCGAGGTCAGCGTGATCGTCGAGTCGTCGGTCTTGGCCACCTCGACCCCGTCGAGCAGGAACGAGGGGGTGCCCTTCATGTCGCGCACCCTGGTCAGCGAGAAGACCACGTCGTCGGCCGTCACGGGCGAGCCGTCGGCGAACGTGGCGCCCTGCTTGAGCTTGAGCGTCAGCACCTTGCCGTCGTCGGAGAGCGTGTAGGACTCGGCCAGCGCGGGCACCGGCTTGGTCACGTCGGAGCCGTCGAAGGTCAGGAGCGTCTCGTAGACGGCCTTACCGACGAACAGGCCGGTCGGCTCGTAGGTGCGCCCGGGGTCGGCGGTCTTCAGGTCGAAGGACGTGTCGATGACGAGGGTCTTGGCGCCGGACTGCGGGGCGGCCGACGACTTGACGCCGCCGGCGGAGCAGGCGGCGAGCGCGAGAGCACCGACGACCAGCAATGCTGCCGTCTGAGAGCGGGTCGCCATGGGGTGTCCTCCGAAGCTGGACGGGTGGTTGGGGTTGGTCGAGGATTGTGCGGCAGAATGTCCAGCTCATGTCAGGTGAGTGAGATAGATCTGAAGGGATTGGTCGCACGATGAGTGAAATGTCTGGAAATAGCGGGAGGCTTGGGGATTCGACTGGACGGATCGGTATCGGGCTTGATCTCGACGCCACCCACATGAAGATCCTCGAGGTCCTGAGGGAGAACGGCAGGATCTCGGTCGCCGCGTTGGCCGAACGGGTGGGCATCTCGCGGGCGAACGCCTACACCCGCTTCGAGGCGCTGCGCGCCGACGGCGCCATCAAGCGCTTCACCGCCGAGATCGACCACCTGCGCGCGGGCCTCGGCATCACCGCGCTGGTCTTCGTGACCGTGCGGCAGCAGATGTGGAAGCAGTTCAGGGCCGAGCTGGCGCGGATGCCCGAAGTGGAGTACTGCGCGATCACCACCGGGCAGCACGACGCGATGATCCAGGTGCGGGTGTCCGACGTGGCGGAGGTGCACCGGTTGGTGACCGAGCGGATGGCGAACATCCCGGCGGTGAAGGCCACCGAGACGGTGTTCATCCTGGACGAGGTGCTCAGGCGGCCCTACGTGCTGCCCACCGACCGCGACGCGGGCAGGACCAGCAGGAGGGCCGCGCCCGAGCCCGCGGATGTGCCTCTCGGCAAGATGCGGTTCGTCGGCGCCGCCGAGGGCCGCGCCGCGCTCAGGAAGGACGGGTGACCCTGGCCGGCTGCTCGTTCATGATGAGGAGCCCGGCCGGTGAACGACTTCCACGGCTTGGGCGCCTGGGCAACCGCTCGACGCAGGGACGAACACGCTGCGGTTCTTCAACAACGCTGCCTACGCTCCCGACCTGGACCGCGTCACGCTCGTCTGACGTCCCGGCCTGCCACGCCCTCTCGCCTCCTCCGGCCGCACGCCTCGAGGAGGCGGAGACTCCCTGCTCGCGGCCGGTCGGGCTAGTGGCCGAGGGCGGCGAGGGGGACGGCGTTGGCCATCGCCTCGTAGCCGGCGTCGCTCGGGTGCAGGTGGTCGCCGCTGTCGTAGGACGGCCACATCCGCAACGGGTCGGCCGGATCGGCCAGCGCGGCGTCGAAGTCGGCCACCGCGTCGAAGGCGCCGCTCCTGATGAAGGCGTTGACGCTCTGCCGTACCGACTCGAGGGTCTCGTTGTGGACCCGCCACCCCTTGAAGGGCGTGAGCGTCCCGCCGACGACCGTGAAGTCACGCGCGTGCGCCTGCTCGATGATCTGCCGGAGCGCCGCGACGATCGGCGCGGGGTCGGTCCGGTGGGGTGTCTGCTGGATGTCGTTGATGCCCAGGAGCACGATCACGGTCGTCGCCCCAGGCCGGGAGAGCACGTCGCGGTCGAGTCTGGCCAGCGCGTTGACGCCGGCGCTCACCGCGCTGCCGCCGAGCGGGCCGCCGCCGTCGAGCAGCAGCCGGTTGGCGCTGATGCCCGCGTTGAGCACCCCCATCCGCCTGCCGGCGGGCTGGGCCATGATGCGGTCGGCGAGGAAGTCGGGCCAGCGCCGGTTGGCGTTGGGCGTGGAGTGGATGCCGTCGGTGATGGAGTCGCCGAGCGCGACCACGGCACCCCTGGCCGCCGGAGCCCGCACGTCCACGCCCGTGACGTAGTGCCACGCGGACGTCGCCAGCGGGAAGGCCGCACCCGACTCCTCCGCGGTGTGGTCGCCGTCGGTGGCGTAGAAGGAGGTCTGCTGGGCCGCGGGATGGTAGGTCACGGGCCCTGAAGGCGTGGGGACGAACGTCGTGACGAGCAGGTCGGCCTCGTCGGGCACCCGCATCTGCACCGGATCGCTGACCGCCTCCGCGCCCGCGGGAATCGTGATCGAGGGTTCACGGCCGAAGGTCAGCTCGCTGACCGTGCCGGAGACGGCGTCGGCGCTGGTCGAGCCGCGTCCCAGCGCCACCGTCGCGGCGCCGATGACGAGCGGTGATCTGCCGAAGGCGTTCGACAGGTGCACGCGCACCGCCGTCCCGCCGAGGCTGAGGTGGACGACGTTGCGGATGGAGTGGTTCGGATAGCCGTTGTCGGTGTTCGGGACGCCGGAGGCGGGCGAGGCGCCCCAACTGGCGACCCAGCCGGTCTGCGGGCCCGCGCTCGCGGCGGTGCCCGTTCCGAGGAGCAGGAGGGCGGCGGCGGTGAGGGCGGCTAAGCGGGAGGGCATGCGGCGGCTCCGTCAGGCCAGATGACTACTCCGAGGCGGGGGCATGGACGATCTGCCGTGATCGTAGATGCGCGTCCTGCTGGAGAGAAGGGGACGCGGGAAGGGCCGAGGCGCGCGCGTGGTTGGTCATGAACGTGAACGAAACTGACGTCGTGGTGATCGGGGCGGGGCAGGCGGGTCTGTCCAGCGCCTACTTCCTGAACCGCTTCGGCCTGGATCCCGTGGTGCTCGACGCCGCGGAGGGTCCGGGAGGGGCGTGGCGGCACAGGTCGCCCTCGCTGACCATGGACAAGGTCCACGGCATCTTCGACCTGCCCGGCGTCCACAGGGAGCCCTCCGCCGACGGCCTGGCGCCCGCCGCGCTGGCCGTCCCCGAGTACTACGGGACCTACGAGCGGGAGGTCGGGCTGCGCATCGTCCGCCCCGTCCAGGTGAGAGCGGTGACGCGCGGCGACGGCAGGCTCGTGGTCGCCTCCGACGCGGGGGAGTGGGCGGCCAGAGCGGTCGTCAACGCCACCGGCACGTGGACGCGTCCCTACTGGCCCTACTATCCGGGGTCGTCGGGCTTCCTGGGAAGGCAGCTCCACTACGCGGCCTACAGGGGGCCTGCCGAGATCGCCGGGCGCAGGGTGGTCGTGGTGGGCGGCGGCGCCTCGGCGATGCACGTGCTGTCCGAGCTGGGCGGGGTCGCGGCGGGCACCCTGTGGGTCACCCGCCGCCCGCCGGTCTGGCGCGACGACGACTTCGGTGAGGAGGCGCGCAGGGACGCGGTGGCCATGGTCGAGGAGCGGGTACGGCAGGGCCTGCCGCCGCAGAGCGTCGTCAGCGTCACAGGTCTCGGTTACACCCCCGTCGTGCTCGAGGCGCTGGAGAAGGGGACGCTGCACCGGCTGCCGATGTTCGCCCGGATCGAGCCGGGCGGCGTCGCGTGGGGCGACGGCCGGTTCGAGGCGGCCGACACGATCGTGTGGGCGACAGGCTTCCGCTCGGCGCTCGACCATCTGGCCCCGCTCCGCCTGCGCACACCCGGCGGAGGTATCCAGGTCGACGGCACCCAGGCGATGGCCGA
Organism: Nonomuraea sp. bgisy101; assembly: GCF_057708945.1. Classification (NCBI taxonomy): domain Bacteria; kingdom Bacillati; phylum Actinomycetota; class Actinomycetes; order Streptosporangiales; family Streptosporangiaceae; genus Nonomuraea; species Nonomuraea sp. bgisy101. The sequence goes on along the minus strand of NZ_JBYITD010000009.1, from coordinate 291,047 downwards.
GCCACGCCTGCAACTGGTCGGCTACGGGCCGTCGGCCAGCACGGTCGGCGCCAACCGCGCGGGCCGTACCGCCGCCGTGAACGTCCGCAGGCTGCTGGCCGCCACCAGGGCGGCAGCCTGACGGGCGGAGGCTCAGTGGTAGGCGTGCACCACCGCGTGGCCCTTGCCCTTGCCGATGAGCCACTTGTTGATCGGCGTGGTCACCAGGAAGGCCACCAGGAACGCCACGGCCAGCGCGCCCCAGAACAGTCCTGACGTCAGCCCCGCGTCCATCGCGCCGGGGATGATCAGCATGACGCCGTTGTCCACGATCTCCATCACCACGATCGAGACCGTGTCGGCCGCCAGCGCCACCTTCAGCGCCTGACCCCAGCTCAGCCCGGCCCGCCGGACGGGAATCATGGTGAGCAGGTAGCCGAACACGAAGGCGAGGGCGATCGCCAGGGCGATGGTGGGCGCGTTCGACCAGCCGAGCGCGGTGCCGATCACCATGCCCAGGACCTCGCCGATGGCGCATCCGGTGAGGCAGTGCAGCGTCGCCGTGGCGGCCATGCTCCACGAAACGCCGCCGCCGTGACCACCGTGATGACCGTGATCACTGTGCTGACCATGATCACCGTGATGCTCGTGGTGCCCATGCGTTTCCGACATGTCCAAACTCCTTCTTCAAGTTGCTCGCACCGGAACCTATACCCCCTATAGGTATATGGCAAGCTATGTCCCACAGAGTACTACAGGGAATAGTTCGACAGTGGATCTCGACATCGAGTGGGGTGTGAGGTTAACGTCCCGATATGCGGGTGCCTGGCTACACCGAGATCAGGGAGCTCGGCCACGGGGGCGCAGGACGCGTCGTGCTGGCCCTGCGTGACGCCGACCGATTACCCGTCGCGATCAAACACCTGTCGGATCCCGGCCTGATCCAGCGCTTCAGAACCGAGGCCGCGCTGATCGCCGACCTGGACAGCCCGCACATCGCCCGCCTCATGGAGTACGTCGAAGGCGAGGACGGCGCCGCCATCGTCATGGAACTGGTCGACGGCGTGACCCTGCGGCACCTCCTCTCGCACGAGGGCGCCACCGGCCCCGAGGCTGCCCTGACCGTGCTGAAGGGCGCCCTGCTCGGCCTGGCCGAGGCGCACCGCGCGGGCGTCGTGCACCGCGACTTCAAACCGGAGAACGTGATCGTCACGGGGGAGGGCGACAGCCGCCTCGTCGACTTCGGCGTCGCCGCCCACGCGGGCGAACCGGGCCCGCCGGCGGGCACCCCGTCGTACATGGCGCCCGAGCAGTGGGACGACGCCCCCGCCAGCCCCTCCACCGACGTCTACGCCGCGACCGTGGTGTTCTACGAGTGCCTCACGGGACGCCGCCCCTTCGACGGCGCCACCATGGCCGCCCTCGCCTACCAGCACCAGCACCTGTCCCCGCCGCTGGAGGACGTCGACGACCCGGTCAGGGCCCTCGTCGAGCACGGCATGGCCAAGGATCCCGCCGCCCGGCCCGCCTCGGCTGAGGCGTTCATCGCCGAGTTGGAGACGGCCGCGGCCGCGGCGTACGGCGAGGACTGGCAGCAGCGGGGCAGGACCGGCCTGGCGGTGCTGACCCTGCCGTTCACCGCGCTCTTCCCGCTCGCCGGGCCCGCCGCCGAGACCTCGAGCACGCTGGCGCAGACCGCGCTCGCGCCCGTGGGCAAGCTGGCCGTGACCGCGGCTGTGACCGTGGCCACGATCGCCGCGGTGCTGGCCACCTTCGCGATCTGGCGCGACCCGCCGACCGAGCCGCTCTCCCGGCAGCCGGGCCCGGCCAGGACGGCCGCCCTGCCCGCCCTCCCCTCCGAGACGGCGGAGCCGACCTCGCCGGCGCCGACCTCTCTGGCGCCGACCTCTCTGGCGCCGACCAGGCCGGGCGAAGCGGAACGGCTGACCGAGCCGCGTCAGAACCCGGCGAACGCCTTCACCCGGCCGCCGCCCGTGGCCGACCAGCCGAGCCCTGAGCCCAGCGCCACGAGGACCACCCCCGCCCTGCCTCCCACCCGCACCCCGGAACCCGGACCGACCCGCGCCCGGGCGACGCCGCCCCCCGCCGACACCCCTGCCCCCGAACCCCCCGCCCCGGGAACCCCCGCGCCGGATCCGGGCGATCCGGACCCCGGTGATCCGGATCCCGGCGACCCGGGCCAGGAAGAGCCGGGGCCTGGCGATCCCGGCCCAGGTGCGCCGTCCGCGGGCCGGGGGCCGATCCTGTCCGCGGAGGTCTCGGTCTCCGTCAACGTCCCGCTCCTGAGCGGTGAGGGCGACGGCCTGGTCGGCGCGGACCTCGGCGTCAAGGTCGGCTCCAGCCTGCTGGGCGGCGCCGCCTTCCCCGGCGCGCTGCTCCCGGGCGTGCTGCTTCTCGGCCGCCGGCTGGTCGTGGCCCGCCGCCTCCGGACGCGCGGCGGCGCCCCTTCGGGCAGGAGGCAGGGACCCTAGCTCCGTCCCCGAATGTCGCACTTTTCAATCAATCCTCTACTATCGTCCATCGGACAGAACGGCGCTCTCCTGGCGCCGGCCCCTCGGACGAAGGAGAAGCGTGGCGGTTGCGGCCCCCGGCGACCGGCGGCGCGCCCCGCTCCGCATCCTGCTCGCGGCGGGCCTGGCGGTGACCATGCCCATGACCGTGCCCGCCGCGGAGGTCCTGGCCAAGCCCAAGCCGAGCGCCAAGCAGCTCAAGAAGGAGCTTTCCGAGCTGCAGAAGAACTCCGACAAGCTCATCGCCGAGTACTACAGCAGTCGCCGTGAGCTGCAGAAGGTCGAGAAGGCGGAGAAGTCGGACCGCGAGCGTCTGAAGGTCGCCCAGGCCGACTACGACAGGGAGTCGGCCCAGCTCCGCCTCATGGCCACCGAGCAGTACATGTCGGGCGGGCTCGGCGTCGTCCCCGCGCTGCTGGGCGAGGTCGACCTGGCCGGCATGGCCACGCTGCGGGCGATCGGCGAGGAGCAGGGCGCACGCCTCGAAGGGTTCACCCGGGTGCGCGACCAGCATCGCAAGGCCAAGACCGACGCGCAGGCGCGGGCCGACGAGCTGGGCGAGCGCATCAAGGAGCTCGAGGCCCAGAAGAAGGACGCCGAGAAGGTCATCGAGAAGATCAAGGACAGGATCGACCTGCTCTACCCGACGCCGGGCGTGCGCAGGCCCGACGGGTCGTGGGTGCCGCAACTCCCCTCCGGCCCCGACAACATCACGCCCAGGATGCGCCTGGTCAAGAAGCTCATCGCGGAGCGGTTCGCCGTGCCGTACGGGATCGGGTGTTACCGGGCGATCCAGGACGGCGGCGAGCATCCGCTCGGCCGGGCCTGCGACTTCATGCTGAGCCGGGGCGGCGCGATGCCCTCGGCCGCGGAGGTGCAGAGGGGCAACGAGATCGCCGCCTGGGCGATCAAGAACTCCCAGCGGCTGGGCATCATGTATGTGATCTACCGGCAGCGGATCTGGCACGCCAGGACCGGTTCGTGGCGGATGATGTCCAACCGGGGCGGCACCACGGCCAATCACTATGACCATCCGCATATTTCGGTGTATTGATACCGTTTGTGGTGTGATCGACATCGAAAAGGCGCGCGCCGATACACCCGGCTGCGCGAAAGTGGTCCATCTCAACAACGCCGGCGCGGCACTGCCCCCTCGTGTCGTCATCGACACCGTCAGGGACCACTTCGACCTCGAATCCACCATCGGCGGCTACGAGGCGAAGGACCGCGCGGCCGAGCGGCTCGAAGGCTTCTACGACTCCGTCGCCGCCCTGCTCGGCGCGCGCCGCGACGAGATCGCCTACATCGAGAACGCCACGCGCGCCTGGGACATGGCCTTCTACGGCGTCCCCTTCCAGCCCGGCGACAGGATCCTGACCACCACGAGCGAGTACGTCAGCAACGGCATCGCCTTCCTGCAGGTCGCCCGCTCGCGCGGCGTGCACGTCGAGGTGATCCCCGACGACGCCGACGGCACCATCGACCTCGGCGTCCTGGAGGCGGAGCTGGCCAAGGGCGGGGTCCGGCTGGTCGCCATCAACCACGTGCCCACCCACAACGGCCTGGTCAGCCCCGCCGCCGAGGTCGGCAGGCTGTGCAGGGCCGCGGGCGTGCTCTACCTCCTCGACGCCTGCCAGTCCGCCGGCCAGATCGCCCTCGACGTCGACGAGCTCGGCTGCGACATGCTCTCCGCCACCGGCCGCAAGTTCCTGCGCGGCCCGCGCGGCACCGGCTTCCTCTACGTACGGCGCGGCGTGCTGGACGAGATCGAACCGCCCTTCCTCGACCTGCACTCGGCCAGCTGGACGACGCCCTCCACCTACGAGATCCGCGACAGCGCCGTCAGGTTCGAGACGTGGGAGCGCTACTTCGCGGGCCAGCTCGGCCTCGGTGCCGCCGTCGACTACGCGCTGTCGATCGGCGTCGACGCCATCGAGGCCAGGGTGTCCGAGCTGGCCGCCGGCCTGCGCTCGGCTCTGGAGGCGAAGCCGGGCGTGACCGTCCACGACCGCGGCGCCAAGCGCTCGGGCATCGTCACGTTCACCATGGCCGGCCAGAACAGCCGCGAGCTGATGCTGCGCCTGCGGGAGCAGGGCATCAACGTCAGCGCCACCGAGCCCGACCAGCGCTTCGACACCGTCTCACCCGAGTCGGCCGTGCGCGCCTCGGTGCACTACTACAACACGGAGGACGAGGTCGCCCGCCTGCTCGAGGCCCTGTGACGCCTAACGGACCCTGCCCCGGGGCTTGAGCCGCGCGGTGGGGAGGGCGGGGGCGCGCAGCGGGTCGCCGTCGAAGTCGGCGACCTCGCCGAAGAGCGCGCCCTCCGTCCACTCCTTGCGGAAGGCCTCGATCTCCTCGTGCGTACGGCCGACGAAGTTCCACCACATCACGATCTCCTCCTCGAACGGCACGCCGCCGATCAGCAGGAGCCGGCCACGGCCCGACACCCGCAGGGACGACCGGCCGAGACCGAGGTAGAGCAGCGGGCCGGCAGGCAGCTCCTCGCCGTCGACGCTCGGCGAGCCGTTCAACGTCAGCGCGGCGTGCTCGAACTCCGGCCGGATCGGCAGCTCCGCCTCGCCGTCGAGCGACACCTCAACCCCCACCAGCGGCGTGTAGGCCGTCGCCGGCGAGGTCGCGCCGCCGAACGAGCCGATGACGACCGTGGACTCGTGGCCGGGACCGCGCACCACAGGAAGGTCGCCGTGGTGCTCGAAGTGCGGCGCCACCTGGCGCGACCCCTCCGGCAGCGCCACCCACAGCTGCACGCCGTGCAGCTCCGTCTCCGGCGACTCCTCCGCGTGGGAGATGCCGCGTCCCGCCGTCATGAGGTTGAGCTCGCCGGGGCGCACCTGCTGGATGCTGCCGACGCTGTCGCGGTGGAGCACCTCGCCCGCCACGAGCCAGGTGACGGTCTGCAGACCCGTGTGCGGGTGCGGCGGGACGCTCATCCGCGCCGTCTCCGGACCGTAGTGGTCGACGAAGCACCACGCGCCCACCATCCGCCGCCCGACCGCCGGCAGCGTGCGCGTCACCGTCATGGCGCGGGGCCCGCCCAGCGCGACCTCGTGCCCCTTCACCAGCTCGCGAACGGGCTCACCCGCCGCGCACACCGTCTCCTGCGGGTTCGGCTCCACGTTGCTCACGTCTACGACTGTACGGCCTGCCACCAGGCGTCGACCGCCGGGGCGGAGGCGGTGTCGACGAGCTCGCCCGGGCGCGGCACCACGATCTTCACATCGCGGGCCTTGGCCTCCCGCCACAGCCTGTCGACCGGCTCCGACCACGGGTGCAGGGCCAGGGTGAACGTCGCCCAGTGCACCGGCAGCAGCAGCGAGCCGCCCAGATTGACGTGGGCGTTCACCGCCTCCTCCGGGTTCATGTGGATGTCGGGCCACGAAGGGCTGTAGGCGCCGATCGGCATCAGCGTCAGGTCGAACGGGCCGTGGTCGGCGCCGATCTTCGCGTACCCCTCGAAGTAGCCGGAGTCGCCCGCGTAGAAGACCTTCCTGCGGCTCCCCGCGACGACCCACGAGCCCCACAGCGTGTCGTTGCGCGTCAGCGAGCGGCCCGAGAAGTGGCGGGCGGCCGTGGAGACGAACCGCAGGCCCGCGACGTTCGCCTCCTCCTCCCAGTCCAGTTCGATGATCCGGTACAGCGGCACGCCCCAGCGCTCCAGGTGCGCGCCGATGCCCAGCGGCACCAGGAAGGGCGCCTTGGAGATGCGGGTGAGCCTGCGCACCGTCGACAGGTCGAGGTGGTCGTAGTGGTCGTGCGAGATGACGATGGCGTCGAGCTTCGGCACCTCCTCGATGGCCACGGGAACCGGGTGGTGCCGCAGCGGGCCCACGAACGGCGTGGGGGAGACCCGGCCGCTCCACACCGGGTCGAACAGCACCCGCCTGCCCTCGATCTCCACGAGGGTGGAGGCGTGGCCGTACCAGACGACGTTCAACCCGGTGGGCGACAGGTCACCGGCCGCGGGCGTGCGCAACGGGATCGGGCCGGCGGGCCTGCGCGACTCGCGGTCCTTCATCAGCTCGCGCAGCAGCGCGGGGGAGGGCGCGCCCACCCGGGTCTGCTCGGGCATGGGGTTGACGAAGGCGCCGTCCCTGAACTGCGGCGAACGGCGGATCCTGCTCGCCCTGTCCTCGCCCGAGGTCAACGGGCGCACACCCAGCTCCGCGGGCACGTCACGCAACGCCCACCCCGCCGCCGCCAGCGCCACCCCACCAGCGATCAGTCGCCGTACCGTGCGCATCGCCGCCATCGCTCACACTCCCCAAGTCGATCCCTCCGGACAACCGCGCCCGGAGGCTCACATGTTCCCGCCTAGCACGATATATCGCGATATGTTCACCCGCGCGCCGCAACCTGAGACAACCCTCAGCCACCGGCCTCGGCAGCCCCCGACCCGCCCCATCCCCGGCTCCGGTCGCCATCCGCCCGACCCGGCGGCCGGAGGCTCGCCCCACCCCCCACCGGGAGCCTGCTCCATCGCCTCGACCCGGCCCGATCGACCCCGCCCCTCGACACGGAGAGGCATGGTGGTCGGGGCGGTGTTCCCGTGGGCAGGTGTCAGACGGTCTTGATGGCACCGCCGTCGATGACGAAGTCGGCGCCGTTGACGCTGGACGCGAGCGGCGAGGCGAGGTAGGTCACCAGCGCGGCCACCTCGGCGGGCTCGATCAGGCGGCCCGTGGTCATCCCCGCCGCCCCCGGCAGCCCGGCCAGCAGCTGCTCCAGCGTCACGTCCATCGAGGCCGCCAGCGCCGCGCCGTACCCCTCGGGGTCCTCCCAGAGAGCGGTGCGCACCGGGCCGGGGGAGACGGTGTTGACCCGCACGCCCTGCGGCCCGAACTCCTCGGCGATGGCCTTGCCGAACGCGGTGAGCGCCGCCTTCGCGGTGGTGTAGGTGACGGGCCCCGCGTGGGGCATGCGGGCGCCGTTGGAGGAGATGTTCACGATCGTCCCACCCCGCCGGAGCAGGCTGGGCATGGCGGCACGGGTGGTGCGGACCGCGGCCAGGAAGTTCAGTGAGTGGGCGGCCAGCCAGTCGGCGTCGTCGAAGCCGAGGAATCCGGCGACCCGCCCTCCGGTGTCGCCGCCGCCGACGTTGTTGACGAGCACGTCGATCTCGCCCAGCTCGTCCGTCGCGCGGGCGATGAGCTCGGTGGGTCCTTCGGCGGTCGACAGGTCGACGGCGATCGGCGTGGCGCCCGTCTCCCGCAGCGCGGGCGGCACGGTCCGCGCCGCCGCGACGACGCGCACGCCCTCCCGGGTGAGCGCGGAGACGGTCGCGAGCCCGATGCCCCTGCTCGCGCCGGTGACGACGGCGGTCTTGCCCTTGAGTTCCATGTCCATGACGAGCCCTTCAGATCTGCGTCAGAAGCGATGCCATCAACATAGAACTTGCAACATTAATGATGCAAGTTCAGTCGTAATACGAACGATCGTGTAGTGTCTCGCGCATGGGCAAGCCACTGCGGTCCGACGCGGAGCGCACCGTCATGACGATCCTCGAAGCGGCTGAGCGGGTCCTGTCGAGGAACCCGGCGGCGAGCATGGAGCAGATCGCGGAGGCGGCGGGTGTGGCGCGGACGACCGTCCACCGGCGCTTCTCGTCCAGGGACGCGCTGGTCGAGGCCATGGCCGCGTGGGCGGCGCGGCGGTTCGCCGAGGCCGTCGCCGCGGCCAACCCCGACGGCACGCCACCGCTGGTCGCCCTCTATCAGGTGACCGCCAACGTGCTGCGCGTGAAGATCGACTGGGGCTTCGCGATGAGCCGCGCCCAGGACGGCGACCCCGAGGTCGCCCGCATCCACGCCGAGGTCGCCGCGACCTGTGCGAGGCTGCTGTCCAGGGCCGCGGCGACGGGGCTGATCAGGCCGGAGGTCGACCTCGAGTGGGCCAGGCGCGTCTACTACGCGCTGATCCACGAGTCGGCCGCCGAGCCCGGAGGCGATCCCGACGCGATGGCCACCCGCCTGGTCGACACCCTGTTGCGCGGGATCGGTACCGACCGTGGCCTCTAGGGCTCGAACACGGGGAAGCCGCGCTCCGACCACAGCGCCCGCGAGGCCGCCTCGGGGTCGCCGACGTCGGACGGTTCCACGTCGAACAGGTGTGTCGTCGCCGCCACCGGCTCGTAGGCGGGCCAGCCGGGCTCGCCCGTCCTGGCGAAACGTGTCCACGCCGTCCTGAACTGCAGGGACAGCGCCTCGGCCTCGGGCGCACCCCTGATGAGCCACCCGGCCGGCATGCCGTCGAGGGACCCGAACGTCAGGGGCACGACCAGCGCGTGGCAGGCGCCCATCTCGGTCGGCGACCAGGTCAGCGGAGTGCGTAGAGTGTCCGGGCATGACGATCACACCCGCGCCTCACACCACCAGGGCCGGTCGGCCCGCCTTCGTCGTCAACGTCGAGGTCTTCCTGGAGCGGGAGGGCCGCTGGCTGCTCATCAGGCGGGGCGAGAAGGAGTCCCACGCGCCCGGTGTGCTCGCCGGGGTCGGCGGCAAGGTCGAGATCGACGTCCAGACCCGCGGCGCCGGGCTCGACGTGCTGGAGGAGACCGCGCGCAGGGAGGTGGCCGAGGAGATCGGCGTCGATGTGGACGGTGCCGGGCTGACCTACGTCGAGAGCGCGTTCTTCGTGACGGACGACGGCGACCCGGTGATCAACGTGGCGTTCACCGGCCCCATGCCGGACGAAGCCAGGCCCTCGGCCGCCTCCCCCGACGAGGTCGCGGGACTGGTCTGGACGACGGCCGCCGAGGCCGAGGCCGATCCCGCCTGCCCTCCGTGGATCACACGGATCCTGCGGCGCATGGCACCGAGCTGAGCCGCCTCCGGCGGGAGCGCTCCTGCACGCGGGGCCGGCGATGGCCTGGTACCGGCCCCGCGCGACGGGCGGGGCGGCCTGGTACGTTCGGCTACCGGAACGATCTTCAGGGCGGTTCCTGCCCGCAGGCCGTGGCCCGCATCGCGAGACTCTCCCGAGGAGCATGCCATGACGCATCCCGCGCTCGCCGGCGGGCCCATCTACCTGGACTACAACGCCACCACCCCGGTCGACCCCGAGGCGCTGGAGGCGGCGCTGCCGTACCTGACGACGCATTTCGGCAACCCCTCCAGCGGCCACCGCTACGCCGCCGCGCCCCGCGAGGCCCTCGACCGCGCCCGCGGGCAGCTGGCGCGACTGCTCGGCGCCGCCGCCGAGGAGATCGTCTTCACCGGCGGCGGGTCCGAGGCGGACACCCTGGCCATCCGGGGCGCGGCCCTCGGCTCCCGAGCGCGGCACGTCATCACGCTGGCCACCGAACACCCGGCCGTGCTGCGCTCCTTCGACAGCCTGCGGGCGGACGGCTTCGCCGTCACGCTGCTGCCGGTGGACGGGCACGGCAGGCTCGACCCTGACGACCTGCGGGCCGCCGTCCGCGAACAGCCGACCGCGCTGGTGTCGATCGCCTACGGCAACAGCGAGACCGGCACCCTGCAGCCGATCGCCGAGCTGGCCGCCGTCGCCCACGCCGGCGGGGCGCTGTTCCACACCGACGCCGCGCAGGCCGTCGGGAAGGTCGCCATCGACGTGGCCGCGCTGGGAGTGGACCTGCTGACCGTGGTCGGCCACAAGATGTACGCGCCCAAGGGGGTCGGCGCCCTCTACGTCCGTTCCGGTACCGCGCTCCGCCCGGTCATCCACGGCGGCGGGCAGGAGGGCGGAGTGCGGCCCGGCACGGAGAACGTGGCCTTCATCGCCGCCCTGGGACAGGCAGCCGAGATCGCGGGTCGTGAGCTGCCCGGCAGCGCCGAACGGCTGGCCGCTCTGCGCGACCTGCTGCGGGCCGAACTGGAGGCCGCGCTGCCCGGACGGGTCCGGCTCAACGGTCATCCGAGCGAGCGCCTGCCCGGCACCCTCAACGTGAGCATCGACGGCACCGGCGGCCGGGTGCTGCTGGCCGCCGTCCCCGAGATCGCCGCCGCCACCGGCTCGGCCTGCCACGAAGGGGTCGACGCCCCCTCGCCTGTGCTGCTGGCCATGGGGCTGCCCGCGGAGCGGGCGCTCGCGGCGCTGCGCCTGTCACTGGGCCGTTGGAGCAGCGAGCACGAGGTACGGCAGGCCGCCCGGCTGATCGCCCAGGCGGCAGCCGTCCGAGCGTGACGCGCTCGTTCGGGACGCGCTCGTTCGGGACGCGCTCGTTCGGGACGCGCTCGTTCGAGACGCGCTCGATCAGGACGCGCTCTTTTCGGGGGGGCGAAAATCGTTGGCATGGTCGTCGCGGCCGGTGACAGACTCCGCGCATGACCGTGGCCCGCGTTGATCTTCTCGTCCGGCAGCTCGATATCGCATGGACGCTGTTCGAATACCACCTCAAGGACATCGATGATGCGCTCTGCCTGTGGCAACCGGCGCCGAACTGCTGGACGGTCCGCCCTGACGGTCCGGGCCGATGGGTGGCCGACTGGGAGGTGCCGGAACCGGACCCCGTGCCGGCCGTGTCGATCGGCTGGGTGATGTGGCACATCGGTTTCTGGTGGACCACCACGCTCGGGCACTGCTTCGGTGACGGAGCGCCCCCGCGCGAGGAGATCACCTGGCCTGGCGGTGCCGAGGCCGCGGCCGGGTGGTTGCGCGGGTTGAAGGACGACTGGCAGGCGCACCTCCTGCGGCTCACCGACGCCGACCTCGACTCCGCGGACAGGACCGCGGGCCTGTGGGGGCAGGACCAGACGCTGGCACACGTGGCGGGCTGGCTCAACGTCGAACTGACCAAGAACGTCTCCGAGATCGGCCTGCTGCGCATCCTCCACGGCGCGAGGGGGAAGGGCTGAGATCGGACGTTGGCCACGATGTCGCCCTGCGGCGTACGCGGCGTCACCCGCGCGGCTAGGGTGCTCGCCATGACTCGCACCGACGGCGACGACTCGGCCAGGCAGGCGGCCGCTCACGCCCTTCAGCTCTTCTGGGAGAACGTCAACGAGTACGGCGTGCCGATGGACGAGCTCATCGAGGAGGAGGCGGAGATCCGCGGGCAGTACGAGCGCATCCTGCGGGTCGCGCCAGGCGATGTGGCCGGCGCCACGGGACTGACCCTCCTGGCGCTGGGGAAGCTGCGCGCCCACATCGGCGACGAGCTCGACGAGGAGCACCAGGAGGACTACGGCAGCCCCTTCGCCGGGCTGAGGAGCGACGAGGCGGGCCACGCGCTGGCCGGCGCGGTGGTGCGCGATGCCAGGCGAGCGCTGGACCTCGACCCGGCGAACGCGCTGGCGGCCTTCGCGCTGGGATACGCGCTGGAATGGGCGGGCGACACCGGCGCCGCGCTCACCGCGTACCGGGACGCGCTCCGGATCGACCCCTACGACAGCGCCGCCCTGGCCAGGCTGTCGGCGCTGGAAGGCGGCGAGCGCGCCCACCCTGAGGCCGGGCTCCCGCTCCACCACTCCAGCGGCTTCTACACGCTCGAGATGACGCACCTCGTCGGCCACAGCGGGAGCACCAACGGGTGGGCGTGGCTGCTGACGGACCTGACCGAGGTGAAGGAGTTCGCCGAGGAGCACCTGCAGGCGTGGGAACGGGAGCGCGGCGCCAGCCTGGAGGAGCAGTTCTGGCTGTCGGTCTACCGCCCGGCCCACCCTGCCCAGCACGTCGATCTCCGTGAGGCGATCCGCGGCGCGCGGACCATCGACTGGTCGCTCACGCCCATCCCGGCGCTGACCGGGCCGCCGCTGCCCGCCGGCCAGCCGATCCGCCTCAACGGTGAGGTGCTCTTCTACGGCGAGACCGCGTTCACCGACCTTCCCATGGACGACGACTGGTGAGGGCGGAGCGCAGGCGCCGCATGGCCGGCCGGGTCAAGGAACACCGAGCAGCCGCAGCCCTGCGGTGACCCCCGCGGCGGCCAGGACGATCACCAGGAACGGGACCCTGCGCCAGGCGAGCACCCCCGCGACCGCCACCCCGGCCACTCTGGCGACGCCCGCGAGGCCGTGGCCCTCGGTCAGCGTGGTGGTGGCCACCAGGGCCGCCAGCAGGACGACGGCGGCCGACTCCATCAGCCTCTCGACCCTGGGCGGGAAGCTGACGCGGTCGCGCAGCAGCGGACCCGCCAGCCGGAGCGCGAACGTGCCGCCGGCCAGCACCAGGGCCGCGGCGACCAGCACGACTGGGTTGTTCATCGGTGGGCCTCCCGTCGGACGGCGCCGGCCGCCAGCCCGGCCAGCGAGAGCAGCACAGGCAGGCCGGCGGGCAGAAAGGGCGTGGTGGCCAGGGCGATCGCGGCCCCGACCAGGGCCGCGTGACGCTTGTCCCTGTCGCGGAAGGCGGGCAGGACCAGCGCGAGCAGGACGGCGGGGAACATCGCGTCGAGTCCCAGCACGCCGGTGTCATCGATGACGGTTCCCGCCAGGCCGCCGGCCAGGGCGCCGAGCGGCCAGCAGATCAGGATGCCGACACCGCAGGCCCAGTAGGCGGCGCGTTGCCTGGCGCGTCCTTCCTGAGCGATGGCGAAGACGACGGTCTCGTCGTTCATCAGGTGAGTGCCGAGCAGCCGCCGCCACCCCTGCCCGAGCACGTCGGGCAGGGCCAGCCCGAACGGCAGGTGGCGCGCGTTGACCGCCAGCCCCGCCAGCACCGCCGCGATGGGGCTGCCGCCCGCGACGATGATCCCGATGAACATGAACTCCGAGGACGCCGCCAGGACGAGCACGCTGAGGAGCACCGGCAGCCATAGCGGGAACCCCGACGCGACCGCGGTCGCGCCGTATGACAGGCCGACGACACCGACGGCCAGGCTGACCAGCGCGATGTCCCGCAGCCGACCGCCGTCGAGTGTTCGCAGAATCGAACGCATGAAGTGCAGAATGATCGCTCATGTCCGTGTTCGTCAAATCGAACGGATGGGTGTTACGGTGAACACATGGAGCGGGAAGTCCCCATGAAGTCCATCGCCGCGGCTCTGCGGCGGGAGCGCGGCGCGGCAGGCCTGTCCCTCACCGAGGTGGCCCGGCGCGCCGGAATCGCCAAGTCGACGCTCTCCCAGCTGGAGTCCGGCCAGGGCAACCCCAGCATCGAGACCCTGTGGGCGCTGTCGACGGCGTTGAACGTGCCGTTCTCCCAGCTCATCGACCCGCCCAGGCCGCGCGTGCAGGTGATCAGGTCCGACGAGGGCGTGGCGGTCGCCTCGGCGCAGGCCGACTACCAGGCCGTGCTGCTGGCCGCCGCCCCGCCGGGCGCACGGCGCGACATCTACCGCATCGACGCCGAGCCGGGCAAGGCGCGCGCCTCCGACCCACACATGCCGGGGGTGACCGAGCACGTCCTGCTGGCGACGGGGCGGGCGCTGGTGGGCATCGCCGACGAGCCGGTGGAACTGCGTCCCGGCGACTACATCTCCTACCCGGGGGACCTGCCGCACGTCTTCGAGGCGCTTGAACCGTCGACCAGGGCGGTCCTCGTCTCCGAACACACCTGACCTACCCGCGGCCCCGGTGGCCCCGGTGGCCCCGCGGCCCGCCGACGGGCGTGGCTACGGGCCGCGGAGGGCGGCGGCCGGGACGATCCCGCTCACCGTGGTACCGCCTCCCGGCGTGCCGTTGACGGCGCAACGCCCTCCCACCGCGGCCAGGTGCGCGCTCATCGCGACGACGCCCCGGCCGCTCGCCCGGCCGAGGAAGCCCCTGCCATGGTCGCTGATGGTCAGGCGCAGCCCGCTCGCGCCCACGGTCACGGCCACGGAGACGACCGACGCGCCGCTGTGCTTCTCGACGTTCGACAGCGCTTCGGCCAGGCAGGCCAGGACCGCGTCCGTGACCCGCTGGGGCACCCGCCCGGCTGGAAGCGCCCACGTCTCGACGCTGATGCCCGTACGCCGCGACCACTCGTCCAGATGGCGGCCGAGCTCCTCCGCGAGGCCCGTGCCGCCCCGCTGCATGATGGTCTGGAGGTATCTGCGTATGTCCATGGATGTCCTGGAGTCAGGCTGATCATCCCGGTGATCGCCGGTCGAACCGAGTTTCGGTCTGGAACAACACCGTATGGGCACCCGACCATAACTTGCCAAGACGTGGCAAGTCCCCTTCTCGCCGGAACCGGTCCCGGCGGACAATGAGGAGGTGAGCAGGCGTGTCCGCGCCACGGTGCTGGTCGAGGGCATCGTGCAGGGAGTCGGATTCCGGCCCTTCGTGTACGGCCTCGCCACCGGGCTCGGCCTCGACGGGCTGGTCGGCAACGACGAGCGCGGCGTGTTCATCGAGGTCGAAGGCGCCCACGCCAGCGTCGAGGAGTTCCTGGCGACTCTCAGGCGGCGCCCGCCCCCGCTGGCGCTGGTCGAGCGGATCAGCTCGGGGCTGATACCCGCCACGGGCGAGGCCGGATTCGTCATCGCGGACAGCGCCACGGGAGGGCGGCGGCGCGCGCTCGTCTCCCCTGACGTGGCCACCTGCGCCGACTGCCTGCGGGAGATGGACGACCCGGCCGATCGGCGCCACGGCTACGCCTTCACCAACTGCACCAACTGCGGTCCCCGGTTCACGATCGTCGGCGGCGTGCCGTACGACAGGCCGAACACCACGATGGCCGCCTTCGCCATGTGCGCGGACTGCGCCCGCGAATACCACGATCCGGCCGACCGGCGCTTCCACGCCCAGCCGGTGTGCTGTCCCGCCTGCGGGCCCCGGCTGCGGCTGCTCGACCGGGCAGGACAGGAGCTGCCCGGCGATCCCCTGGAGGAAACGGCGCGGCTGCTGCGCCACGGCGGCGTCCTGGCGATCAAGGGGCTCGGCGGCTACCACCTGGCCGCCGTCGCCTCCTGCGCGCCCGCCGTCGCCGCGCTGCGCGAACGCAAGCACAGGGAGGACAAGCCGTTCGCCGTCATGGTGGCCGACCTGGACGCGGCCCGCAGGCTGTGCGGCGTGGACGCGGCCGAGGAGCGCCTGCTCACCTCACGGGCCCGGCCGATCGTGCTGCTGCGCAGGCGCCCCGACGCCGACGTCGCGCCGCTGGTGGCGCCGGGCAGCCGGTGGCTCGGGCTGATGCTGCCCTACACCCCGCTGCACCACCTCCTGCTCCGCGGGGTCGGTACACCGATCGTGCTGACCAGCGGCAACGTCTCCGATGAGCCGATCGTGTACGCCGACCAGGACGCCCGCCCCCGCCTGGGGGGCATCGCCGAAGCCTTCCTCACCCACGACCGGCCCATCCACATGCGGACCGACGACTCCGTCCTGCGCGTCTTCCGCGGCGAGGACCTGCCGATCCGGCGCTCCAGAGGCTACGTCCCCCACCCGCTGACCCTGGCCTGGCCCTTCCCCCGGACCGTCCTCGGCTGCGGCGCCGAGCTGAAGCACACCTTCTGTCTCGCACGGGACGCCCACGCCTTCGTCTCCCACCACATCGGCGACCTGGAGAACTACGAGACGCTGCGCTCCTTCACCGAGGGGGTCGACCACTTCAGGCGGCTGTTCGACCTCGCCCCGGAGGTGGTCGCGCACGACCTGCACCCTGAGTACCTGTCCACCAAGCACGCGCTCGCCCAGGAGGGCGTCGACCTGGTCGGGGTGCAGCACCATCACGCGCACATCGCCTCCTGCCTGGCCGACAACGGCGTCGCGGGGCCGGTGATCGGCGTGGCGTTCGACGGTCTCGGCTACGGCGAGGACGACACGCTGTGGGGCGGGGAGTTCCTGGTGGCGGACCTGGCAGGCTTCCGCAGGGCGGGCCTTCTCGCGACGGTGCCGATGCCCGGCGGCGTGACGGCGATCAAGCAGCCATGGCGGATGGCCGCGGCCCACCTCGACGCGGCCTACGAGGGTGACCCGCCCGCCGGCCTCGATGTCGTACGGCGCAACGCCGAGCGCTGGCAGGCCGTCGTCGCGCTCGCCCGCCGGGGTGTCAGCGCCCCCCTCACCTCCAGCATGGGAAGGCTGTTCGACGCGGTCGCCACGATCGTCGGCGCTCGCGACGCGATCACCTACGAGGGGCAGGCCGCGATCGAGCTGGAGCAGCTGGCCGACCCGGAGGAACGCGGCGCCTACGGGTGCCGGCTGGCGGGGGAGGAACCGTTCGTCGTGCCCGGCGCCGAACTGGTCCGCGCGGTCGTCGAGGACCTGCGATCGGGCGTGGACCGGGCGGTGATCGCCGCCCGGTTCCACAACGCGATCGCGCACGCCGTCGCCGACGGGTGCGCCCGCCTCAGGCAGGCGCACGGGCTCGGCACGGTGGCGCTGTCGGGCGGGGTGTTCCAGAACCTCCTGCTGCTCGGCAGGGCCACGGACCTGCTGGAGCAGCGCGGATTCCGCGTCCTGACGCACCACCGGGTGCCGCCGAACGACGGCGGGATCAGCCTGGGCCAGGCGGCCGTCGCCGCGGCCCGTGACAGGCTCCGCTGAAACCCGGCTCGGCTGAAACCCGGCTCGGCTGAAACCCTGCTCCGCTGAACCGGCTCTGCCGGGATCGCGCTGAGACTGTCCGGCGCCCGTGTCACGCCGAGGCCGAGATCGGCAGGTCAGCCGCCCTGATCGCCCGAAGGCATGGTCGGGCTCTCGCCCTGGGCATCCTGCGGCCCGACACCGGTGGAGTCCTCGGCGGTCGACGTGCCGTAAGGCCGCCCCGACTCGCCCTTGACGCCCACGGTCTCCCTCCCGGCTTCCTGCTCCTCCTTGGCGATCTCCTCGGCCCTCCTGGACGCGCCGCTCTCGCCCACGCCGAGCGGAGAGCGAGCCTCGGTGTCGGTGGAGGATACGCCCGAGCGCTCCTCCTCGGACGGCTCCCGTCCGGGCCCCGGCGCGCCGGCCGCCTCCGGGTGGAAGGCCCGGTTGCCCGCTTGGACGGCCTCCTCGCTCCCATGTCCGACGGCGGGAGAGAAGCCGTGCCAGCCCTCCGGGCCGCTGGGTTTGGTCATGGTCATCACCTTCGTCATCAGATTCAGCAGATGCGGGGAAGCGGGTCGCCGACCAGCAGGTCGACGATGCGGGTGCCGCCGAAGGCGGTCTTCAGCAGCACGAGTCCTGGAGGGTCGTCCTTGACGTGGCCGATCAGCGCGGCACCCTCACCCAGCGGATGCGCGCGCAGGGCGGCGAGGGCGCCGTCGGCCGCCGCGCCGGCCACGACCACGACCATCCGGCCCTCGCAGGCGACGTAGAGCGGGTCGATGCCGAGGAGCTCGCAGGCGCCCCGTACGGCAGGCCGTACCGGGATGGCGTCCTCGTCGACGACCACGGCCACGCCGGAGGCGCGCGCGATCTCGTTGAGGATCGTCGCGACCCCGCCCCGGGTGGCGTCCCGCATGCAGCGCACCCCGTCCGCGCCCGGCGGGCAGGCGCCGAGCAGCGCGGAGATCAGCCCGTTCAGCGGGGCGGTGTCGGACGTCAGGTCGGCCTCGATGTCCAGCTCGCCTCTGGCGAGCATGATGGTGACGCCGTGCTCGCCGATCGGTCCCGACACCAGGACCGCGTCACCTGGACGCGCGGCCGCGACTCCGAGGCTGATCGGCCGGTCGAGCAGTCCGACGCCCGCCGTGTTGACGTAGCAGCCGTCGGCCTTGCCCCTCTGCACGACCTTGGTGTCGCCCGTGACGATCTGCACGCCCGCCGCGGCCGCCGCGGCCGCCATAGAGGCGGTGATGCGCCTGAGATCCTCGACGGGGAAGCCCTCCTCGAGGACGAACCCCGCCGACAGGTACAGCGGGCGGGCCCCGCACACCGACAGGTCGTTGACGGTGCCGTTGACGGCGAGGTCGCCGATGTCGCCCCCGGGGAAGAACAGCGGGGACACGACGTAGGAGTCGGTGGTGAAGGCGAGCCGGGTCGTGCCGATCTCCAGAACCGCCCCGTCCTCGAGCGGTTCGAGCAGCGGGTTGCGGAAGGACTCCAGGAAGACGGCCTCCACCAGGGTCTGCGTCGCCTTGCCTCCCGAGCCGTGGGCCATGGTGATGTGCTCCTCCTTCACCCTGGCCTTGCGGTGGCGCGCCCTGTCGATCCGTTCGAGCACCTGCTCCTCGCGGCTGGGCCCCTCGGCCTCGGCCGCGTGCTCGCGCACGGCCGCCTCGGCCCAGTCGGCGGTCCCGCCGATGCTGGTGCCCCCGAGATCCGTCCCGCCGAGTCCCGTCCTGTCGGTGCCCGTCCCCTCGATGCCGGTCACCTGGTCGCCTCCCTCACCCGCTCACGGGAGAACCGGCCGAAGTTGTAGTAGGCCGCGCAGGCACCCTCGGAGGAGACCATGCAGGTGCCGATCGGCGTCTCGGGCGTGCAGGCCGTGCCGAACACCTTGCACTCCCACGGCTTGAGCACACCCTTCAGCACCTCGCCGCACTGGCAGGCCTTCGGGTCTGCCACCCGGCCGCCAGGGATCTCGAAGATCTGCTCGGCGTCGAAGGCGGCGTACTTCTCCCGCATCCGCAGCGCGGAGTGCGAGATGAAGCCCAGGCCGCGCCACTCGAAGTAGGGCCGCAGCTCCATCACCTCGCTGATGACCCTGAGCGCCTTGACGTTGCCCGCCCACGGCACGACGCGCGCGTACTGGTTCTCCACCTCCGAACGCCCTTCGGCGAGCTGCACCAGGAGCATGTAGATCGACTGGAGGATGTCGAGCGGCTCGAATCCCGCCACGACGAGCGGTTTGCCGTAGTCACGCGCGATGAACTCGTACGGCCGGCAGCCGATGATCGTCGACACGTGGCCGGGCCCGATGAACCCGTCCAGCCGCAGGTCGGGAGAGTCAAGGATCGCCTTGATGGCGGGGATGACGGTGACGTGGTTGCAGAAGATCGAGAAGTTGCCGATGCCCTCGGCCGCCGCGCGCAGCACGGTCATCGCGGTGGACGGCGCCGTGGTCTCGAACCCGATGGCCATGAAGACCACGTGCCGGTCCGGGTTCTGCCTGGCCACCTTGAGGGCGTCCAGCGGCGAGTAGACCATGCGGATCGCCGCGCCCTGGGCCATGGAGTCGAAGAACGAGCCGCGCCCGCCTGGGACCCGCATCATGTCGCCGAAGGAGGTCATGATGACGTCGGGTTGCTCGGCGATGTGGATGGCGTCGTCGACCCGCCCCATCGGGATCACGCAGACCGGGCAGCCGGGGCCGTGCACCAGCGTGATGGTCTCGGGCAGGTAGTCCTCGAGGCCGTGCTTGTAGATGGTGTGGGTGTGACCGCCGCACACCTCCATGAACTTGTACTCCCTGCCCGGCTCGCACAGGCTCGCGATCTTCGCGGAGAGCGCGCGGGCCTTCTCTGCGTCTCGGTACTCGTCGACGAAGCGCATCGCGCCTCACCCCCGGTCGATCGATGATTCGCGGAGTGCCGCCAGCTCGTCGTCGTAGGCCTGGCCGATGCCCTCCAGGAAGTCCAGCGCGGCTCTGGCCTCCTCCTCGTCGATCTTCGACAGGGCGAAGCCGACATGGATGAGGATCCAGTCGCCGGGCTGGAGCCGTTCGTTCTCCAGCAGGCCGATGTTGATCGCCCGCCGTACGCCGCTGACGTCGACCTTCGCGAGGTCAGCGTGGTCGGGCAGGATCTCCACGATCTCGCCGGGGATTCCCAGGCACATGATGTCCCTCCGCCATCTGGATGGATTCGAGGACCAGCGTGTCGCCCCCCTGCAGGTCGACGTCTGCGCCGCCGCAGCCGCCGCACACCGCGAGCGCGTCGGCCGTGTCCTCCTGGCGCCCGCAGGTCCTGCAGGTGAGCCGGATGGGCACCACGACCAGGTCGATCGAGGCCCCGTCGGCGACCGTTCCCTGCGCGACCACGGAGAATGCCTGGTCGAGCGCGGGCCCGGTGATGCGGAGCAACGCTCCGGCGCGGACTTTGACGTGTGCCACCCGCCGTCCCACGGCACGGCGTTCGACCGCGTCGAGCACCGAGGCGGCGATGCCGAACTCATGCACCGCTCACATCTCCCGGATCTCGAGGTAGCGCTTGATGTCCGGCAGGGACTGCCACACCAGGACGCCTATCCCGGCCACCGTCATTGCGATCAGCACGCGTTTGAACATCGTGGACCCCTCCTTGTCGTTCCGGTACGGCCGGGTCGCGCACCAGGTCGCGAACCAGCTCGGCGGCATGGGGGACGGCCCGTGCCACCGCCTCGCTGAGTTCCATGCCCGGCGAGGTGTCGGCGGGCCGGCAGCCGACGAGCAGGATCCGGCCGGTGGTGACGCCGAACGCGCGGAGCAGGCCGAAGATCGCGTCCGGGGTCATGCCGTGGGCGTCGGTGAGCGCCCCCCTCGCGAGCACGTCGTCCACGGGCCCTGCCTCGTCGAGCGCAGGCTCGAGGACCGTCAACGTCCCCGGAGGCTCGTCCATGGGCACCGCGTCGATCAGGATCACCTCGTCGTAGCCGGTCAACAGCTCGTAGGCCAGGTGGATGCCGCGGATCCCGAAGTCGGCCACGACCACCCCCTCAGGCAGGCCCGCTTCCGACAGCAGCCGCCTGGCGACCTCGACGCCGAAGCCGTCGTCGCCGAGGAAGACGTTGCCGACACCCGCGACCAGGACCGTGCGGCTCATCCGTCCTCCTTCCCGCCCGAGAGCGGCTCGACCTCGTCGGGGGAGAAGTAGAGGAAGCGGCCCTGCTCGCGCTGCAGGTCGGCCCCCGGATCGTCGTCCAGCGTCACGGCCAGGTGGCGGACGCCGTCCACGTCGAGGAACACCGCCTCGACCGTCGCCCTCCGCCCGGCGAGGAACATGTCGTGGGCGTCGGCCCGCCGCGCGTGCGAAGTGCCGCGGCCGGGCAGCAGGCGCACCCCGCTGCCTCTGGCCAGCGTCACCCCGCCGACGACGACGCTGTCGGTCTCGGGGGACACCGCCCTGTCGGCTCCCGGATCCCACCACGGGAGGTTCTCGCGCTCGGCCGGGCGCAGGCAGTGGACGGCGCCGTGGAGCCGTTCGAGCACCTCGGGCGGCAGGTCGCCCACCCTGTCGATGATCTCGGCGGCCCGCGGGTCGGTCGCCCTGGCCTCGCGCTTCTCCGCCTCGGTGAGGGTGAGCGTGCGCAGGCTGAGCAGCTCGTCGATCTCGGTCGAGTCGAACAGCTCGCCCGGACTCTCCTGCGCGATCGACGGGTAGTCGTACAGGATGATCGGCGCGGACAGCATGACGTCGCGCCGTCCCTCCTGCCCGGCCAGCACCGGCCAGGTGCGCAGGTTCCTGCACGAGCGCGCCGCCTCCGCCGCCCACGCGGGCGGGTCGAGCAGCGACACGAACGCTCCTCCCTCGACCGCGAGCAGCGTGTGCGCGGCGATGAGGGAGCTGCGCAGCGCCTCGTCGCGCGAGGCCTCCGCATCGGCCCACTCCGTCGTGTTCTCCACCCGCACACGCAGCTTCACCAGCCCGTACGGCCCGTCGATCCGCTCGGCCCGCACCGCCAGCCTCGCGTCGACGCGCCGGTCCTCGCGCACGATGCGGCCGCTCGGCCCGCCGCCGGGTGCGGCGGGCAGCGGCTCCACCGTGCGCGTGGTGTCGTGCCCCACCTCGTAGATCCGCTCGGCGGCCAGCAGCTCCGCCAGCGACACCACCGTGTCGCGCTCCCGCTCGACCGCCTCGTCGAAGGTCAGATACGTCTCGCCGGCGACCTCGAGCGCGGGGACGGGACGGTAACCCGAACCCTCGGCACGTTCGACGGTCCTCGCCCGGACCTGCAGGAACCGCAGGCCGATCCGCAGGACAGCGTCCTCGCGGGCCTCGAGCAGGCACTCGGTCTGGCAGGCGGGGTGCTCGGCCGTCGCGGTGTAGGCGGGCGGCACCAGGACCCCGAACTGCCAGCGCGCCTGGTTCTTGGTGGCCGAGGCCCGGTACGGATAGAGCAGGTAGCCCTCGTAGAGCACCGCGTCGGCGACCTTGCGGGCGATCTCCATCGACGTGCTCATGGCGCCGCCTCCCTCGCCCTGGCCAGGAGCGCCTCGATGGTGTCGTCCCACGTGGCGAGCGCCTGGGCGGACTTGAACCGGTGCAGGCCGCGCAGCGTGTCCGTGCGCAGCCGCAGCCACCCCTCCCCGGGGAAGTAGCGGTCCATCAGCTCCCGCCAGACCGACACGGGCAGCCGATGGGCGCTCTCGCGGTCCCACGGCACCTGCTCGACGGAGAAACCGGCGGGCGTCCTGACGAACACCGTGCCGCTGAAGAGCAGCAGGAGCGGGATCTCGCCGTCGTCGAGGGCGGCGAAGTACTTGCCCGCCGCCACCTCCAGGTCGTAGGTGACCGGCACCGGCAGGTCGATCTGCGTCGCCCCCGTGAATCCTGGAACCATGGTGGAGACGATCGCGAACTGCAGGGGCTTGAGCGTCTCCCCCCAGCGGGAGGGCGCGCCGAACAGGTCGGCGAGCAGCTCGGACTCGGCGCCGGAGTAGCGGCGGCGGTGCGGCTCGATGCGGATCTGGCAGCGCAGCGCGATGGCGTGCACGGACCCTCCACCCGTCTCGGTGATCCGCAGAGGGAAGCGCAGCGTCGGCGCCGCCGCGTACCGGTCGGCGGTGGCGTCGAGGCAGGTGAAGCCGAGGTCAACCATGACCGGCTCGCACCTCGCGGCTGCGCGCCCGCAGCTCCTCGAAGAAGGCGTCGATGGCCTGCCAGACCTCCTGGCCGCCGTCGAAGCCCTTCCATCTGCTCCTGACCAGCCCGACCAGCTCGTAGCACGCGTCGATCGGCACCAGGTGGCACACGAAGCCGCCCGGCCGCCGGTCGACGAGCAGCGCCTCGACGTCGGGCGCCGCGTCGGCGAGCCCCGGATTGGCCGCCATGACCCTGTCCCAGGTCGGCAACGGCAGCTCCGACTCGGTGGCTCCCGCGGGGCTCGGGTAGAAGGCGACCGTACGGCCCAGCGCGGAGTTGTGGAAGAAGAACGCCATGCGCACCGGGATCTGCAGCTCGTCCCACTCGGCCGCCGACAGCATGAAGTCCGGCGCGTACAGGTAGCGGTCGGGCACCGCGAGGAACCTGCCCTGGGCGGCGCCCGGCACCGTGAACAGCAGGTAGCAGCTCCTGCACGCGCACAGCAGGGCGCGGCTCTCGACGTTCACCACGTGCCCGTGACGGGCGTCGATCGGTTCGGCGCACATCTCGCACCGCTCGCCCGCGACGGGAGCGGGGGAGGGGCGGGGCTCGCGGAAGCGGCGCAGTCCCGTGCTCATGGCGCCGCCGCCGTCTCCGGAACAGGGCACGGACCCGGAGGCCGGCGGGTCCCGATCTGGTACAGCGGCGTGTCGGGCTCGGCCACGCCGTCCACCTCGACCCCTGCCACCTCCGGCGCGGCCCTGGCGATCGCCTGCTCGATCGCCGTCGTCACCGTGACGCGCGAGGAGGGGCAACCGTGACAGGTGCCCGCCAGGCGCAGCCGCACGACGCCCGTCTCCTCGACGCCCACGAGCTCCACGTCTCCCGCGTGGCTGCCGAGATAGGGCCTGACGCTCTCCAGCGCCGCGAGCACGCGCTCCTCGGTGCTCAGCGGGTGCAGGTCGTGCACGACCAGCAGGCCGGCGACGAGCTCGTCGTCGGCGAGCCTGCGCAGCGTCTCGGCCTGCCCGGCGTCCGTGACGATCTCCATGATGCGCTCGAGCGCCGCGCCGTACAGCTCGACCAGCACGCGCACGAGCTCCTCGGCCTTGTCGCGCGTCACCTGGTCGCTGAGCGCGCTCAGCTCGGCGAGCAGGCTCTCCACGCGCTCGCCTGCCGCCCTGGCGTCGATGGTCTCAGGCATCGCCTCGACCCCGTCAGGACCCGCCGAAGGCGTGCGGGGTGTGCAGCTTCTGCAGTTGCTTGCCGCCTCCGAGGTACATGTGGACCCCGCACGGCAGGCACGGGTCGAAGCTGCGGACCGTCCGCATGATGTCGATGCCCTTGAAGTTCTCTCGCGTGTTCTCCTCGAAGATCGGCGTGTTCTGCACGGCGTCCTCGTAGGGTCCCGGCGTGCCGTACGAGTCGCGCACGCTCGCGTTCCAGGGCGTCGGCGGATACGGGTGGTAGTTGGCGATCTTCCCGTCCCTGATCACCATGTGGTGGGACAGGACGCCGCGCACCGCCTCGGTGAAGCCGCAGCTGATCGCCTCCTCGGGCACCGTGAACGGCGACCACGTCTGGGTGTGGCCCGCGCGTACCTCGGCCAGTGCCCGCTCGACGAAGTACAGCGCGCACGCGGCGGCGTACGCCTGGAAGTACGTCCTGGCCCTGTTGCGTTCGAGAGTGTTGGAGTACAGCTGGCCGCCACGCTCCGGGATCTTCCACTCGAACGTCCGCTCCGGCATGGTGGCCGTGCGGGGCAGGTTGATGAGCACGCTGTGCCCCGTCGCCTTGACGTAACCGATGTCGACGAGACCGGACAGCGCCGTCGACCACAGCCGGGCGAGGGGCCCGCCACCGGTGTCGAGCGCGAGCAAGTCCTTGCCGTCGAACCAGCGGGGCGACATGACCCAGCTGTACTGGTCGGTGAAGTCGCGCTTGCGCGGATGCGGGATCGTGTGCTGGTTCCACGGGTGCCGCATGTCGACCGGGTTGCCCAGCGGGTCGTGCGTGACGAACGGCTCCTGGTCCTCCCAGTCGTCGTAGTAGGAGCTGCCCAGCAGGATCCTGATCCCGAGGTTGATGTCGACGAGGTCGTTGGTGACGACCTTGCCGTCCACGATCACGCCCGGCGTCACGAACATCCGCCGGCCCCAGTCGCTCATGTTCTGGTAGGTGAAGTCGCAGTACTCCGGGTCGTTGAGGCTGCCCCAGCAGCCGAGCAGCACCCGCCGCCTGCCGACCTGCTCGTAGCCGGGGATGGCGTCGTAGAAGAAGTCGAAGAGGTCGTCGTGCATGGGGACCACGCGCTTCATGAACTCCACGTAGCGCATGAGCCTGGTCAGGTAGTCGGTGAACAGCTGCACCGTGGCCACGGTGCCGACCCCGCCGGGGTAGAGCGTGGACGGGTGCACGTGCCTGCCCTCCATCAGGCAGAACATCTCCCGCGTGGAACGGCTCACCTGCAGCGCCTCGCGGTAGAACTCGCCCTCCAGCGGGTTCAGCGAGCGCATGATGTCGGCGATGGTCTTGTAACCGTGCTCGCCCGCGTGCGGCGCCTGGGTGCGCTCGGCCTTCTGGAGGACTCCGGGGTTGGTCTCGCGGACCATCTTCTCGCAGTAGTCCACCCCGACCAGGTTCTCCTGGAAGATGTTGTGGTCGAACATGTACTCCGCGGACTCGCCCAGGTTGATGATCCACTCACCGAGGAACGGCGGCCGGACACCGTAGGCCATGTTCTGGTTGTAGACCGAGCACGTCGCGTGGTTGTCGCCGCAGATGCCGCAGATCCTGCTGGTGATGAAGTGCGCGTCCCTCGGGTCCTTGCCCTTCATGAAGATGCTGTAGCCGCGGAAGATCGACGAGGTGCTGTAGCACTCGGCGACCGACCTGTTCTTGAAGTCCACCTTGGCGTAGATGCCCAGGCTTCCCACGATCCTGGTGATCGGATCCCATGCCATCTCGACGAGTTCTTCGCCGGGCTGCTGTGGTGTGGTCGTCATGTCAGCCTCGCTGGTTACCAAGGGGCCTTGTAGCCCGTGAGCAGCTCGCGGCCCTTCCTGCGCCACTTGGGTTCCTTGTCGACGGTGCGCTCGGTGATGTGGCGCAGGGTGCGGATGACCGCGCCGTACGCGCTGCTGGCCGTCGAGGAGAGCTTCGCGCCCGGCGGCTCGTCCATGAAGGGCATGAACTTGTCCGGGAACCCCGGCATCGTGCAGGCGATGCAGATGCCGCCCACGTTGGGGCAGCCGCCGATGCCGTTGATCCAGCCGCGCTTGGGGACGTTGCACTTCACGACCGGTCCCCAGCAGCCCATCTTGACCAGGCACTTCGGCGAGCCGTACTCGGTGGCGAACTGGCCCTGCTCGTAGTAGCCGGCCCTGTCGCAGCCCTCGTGCACGGTCCTGCCGAACAGCCACGTGGGGCGCAGCGCCTCGTCGAGCGGGATCATCGGCGCCTGACCCGCGACCTGGTAGAGCAGGTACAGGATGGTCTCCGACAGGTTGTCGGGCTGGATCGGGCACCCGGGCACGTTGACGATCGGCAGTCCCGCCTTCGACTTCCAGTCCCAGCCCAGGTAGTCGGCGACGCCCATGGCGCCGGTCGGGTTGCCGGCCATCGCGTGGATGCCACCGTACGTGGCGCAGGTGCCCACGGCGAGGATCGCGGTCGCCTTGGGCGCGAGCCGGTCCAGCCACTCGCTGGTGGTCATGGGCTGCCCGGTCTCGGGGTTGTTGCCGAACCCGCACCAGTAGCCCTCCTGCTTGATCGACTCGTTGGGGATCGACCCCTCGACGACCAGCACGAACGGGTCCAGCTCGCCGCGGTCTGCCCGGTAGAACCACTCGATGAAGACGTCCGCGCCCTGCATCGGACCGCACTCGAAGTCGATCAGCGGCCAGTGCACGGCGATCTTGGGCAGGCCCGGCAGCGCCCCGAGCGCGATCTCCTCGATGCTCGGTTGGGTGGCGGCGGTGAGCGCGACGGAGTCGCCGTCGCAGCTCAGCCCCGCGTTGATCCACAGAATATGGACGAGCGGCTCGTCCTGCGTCTGTGATGTGGTCTTCTGCGACTCCGTCGGCGCGCTCATGCGCCTCACCACCCTCGCGGGTCTGGGTCTGTTCAGCTGGAACGCGGCGGCGGTACCGTGCCCCGCCGCCCGAGCGCATCCTGGGTGAGCTCCCAGAGCGC
Source organism: Nonomuraea sp. bgisy101 (assembly GCF_057708945.1). Lineage (NCBI taxonomy): Bacteria > Bacillati > Actinomycetota > Actinomycetes > Streptosporangiales > Streptosporangiaceae > Nonomuraea > Nonomuraea sp. bgisy101. The sequence continues at coordinate 263,855 of NZ_JBYITD010000009.1, read as the reverse complement.
GTGGTAGACCGTGGTCTGGGCCTCCTGGATGCGGTGCACCGAGGTCGACGGCACCACGAACAGGTGGTCGATCGTGCCCAGCTCGGCCATCTGGCCGCCGTCGTAGCCGGCCAGCCCGACGGTGATCATGCCTCGCCTGTCGGCCTCCTGGAAGCCGGCGATGAGGTTGCGGGAGTTGCCGCTGGTCGACAGCCCGAACGCGATGTCCCCCGCGCGGCCCGACGCGGCGAGCTGCCGGGAGAACACCACCTCGAATCCGATGTCGTTCGAGAGCGCCGTCACCACCGCGACGTCCGCGGTCAGGGCGAACGCGGGCAACGGCCTGGCCGTGCCGCCCGGGTTGAGGAACAGGGCGGCCACGTCCTGGGCGTCGGTGGAACTGCCCCCGTTGCCGAAGGCGAACAACCGCGCACCCCCGTCGAAGGCGGCCGCCATGGCCTGCGCGCAGGCGGCCATCCGCTCGCCGTCCCGCTCCAGCACGCTCTGCCGCAGGGCGACGATCTCGTTGGCCTTGTCGACCGTGGACTGCCGCACCGCGGTCATCACGGCCTCCAGGTCGGTGCCGCCGGAGTAGAGGAACGGGTACAGCGACTCCATCGGTTCCTCGGGCGCGCTCACGTCGTCACCTCCCCGGTCACCGCCTGTCCGAGCACGACCTGCCCGACGACGGCGATGGCCTCCTTGGCGTGGACCAGGACCGTGTCGCCCACCTGTGCCTCCACCAGGGCGACGCTCACCTCCTCGCGGCCCTGTCCGGTGTCCACCTCGGCCATGCCGTCCTCCAGCAGCCGGACCACCGTCACGGGCACGGCCTCGTCGGAGCAGGTGACGCACACCTCCTCGTGGCAGGCGCTCTCGTAGGCGCTCATGCGACCACCCTGGGATCCAGCACGCCCGGCTGCTCGAAGAAGACGTGCACCAGCTCCCACAGGATGTGGTACGTCGTGACGTGCACTTCCTTGACGACACGGGGGTCGTTCGACCTGGCGACCATGACGTGGTCGACCGACGCGCTCCGCGCGATCTCCCCGCCGTCACCGCCGACCAGCGCCAGCGTCAGCAGGCCGAGCTCCTTCGCCGTCTCCAGCGCCCTGAGCACGTTCACGCAGTTCCCGTACGGCGAGACCCCCAGCGCCATGTCGTCGGGAACCGCCAGATGCCGCAACTGATGCGCGAAGACCTCGTCGAACCCCTCCGTCGCGGCGATGCCCGTGATCGCGGCCACGTCGCCGGTGAGCGAGAACGAGGGAAGCGCGCGCTTGCCCACGATCACCGGATGGACGAACTCGACCGCGATGTGCTGGGCGTCCGTGGCCGCCTCGCCGTTGCCGAAGACGATGAGCCTTCCGCCGCCGTGGAAACGCCTCGCCATGGCATGACAGGCGCGCGCCACGGTTTCGGCCTCTCCTGCGAGCCCGCGAGCGGGTTCCACCCGGCGTGCGAAGACCTCCGGAACGGAGGCCAGGACCGTCTGGCCCATAGCGGACCACTTCCCCCACGTTGAGCGCTTCTTGGTTCTCGTGCTGAAAGGTCCCCTGCTTACCGACCGTACGCCGAGGCGGGACGGCCGGAAGAAAACAGATGTTGGATATTTCGCAAAGTCCGGACCGCCGCCGCAGAAGGGCTCCTGAGCTGCGGGAACGCGCCGTTCTTTCGGCCGTCGAACGCCGTCCCCGCGCCGGGCCGCCACCCGGGCAGGCCGATCCCCCATGACCGGTCGTGCCCCTCGTGGACGCCCCGAGTGCCGCCGGTCAGACCGGCCGGCGGATGACGGCCAGCGGCACCGGCGAGTGGTGCAGCATCGCGTGGCTGACCGAGCCGAGCACCAGACCCTTCAGGCCACCGCGACCGCGCGAGCCGACCACCAGCAGGTCCGCACCGCGCGCGGCCTCACGTAGCGCGTCGACGGGGTGGCCCTGCACGATCTCCTTGATCACCGTCACGTCCGGGTACCGCTCGCTCCAGCCCGCCAGCGTCTCCTCCAGCTGGCGCACCTCGTTCCTCTCGTCCTCGAAGAAGTCGTCGGGCACCGCCTGGAATCCGCCGCCCGTCTCGTACCTGTTCCACACGTGGACGGCCCGCAGGGCGGCCCCGCGGAGCGCGGCCTCCGCGAAGGCGAACGTCAGCACGTGCGCGGTCCACGGCGAGGAGTCCAGGCCGACCGCGATCTCCCCGGAGGAGACGGCGGGAGTCTCCCGCACGACGACCACGTCGCACGGGGTGTGTCCCGCCACGCCGTAGGCGACCGAGCCGACCAGCAGGCCGCGCACGGCGCTCAGCCCGTGGTTGCCGACCACCAGCAGCTCGGCTCGCTCGCTGGCCCTGATCAGCGCCGCGCGCGGGTCGCCGGGGAGGATCTCCGCCTCCACCGTCAACCCCGGATGCTCGCGCAGGGCCCGGTCGACACCGGCCGCGAGCACGGTCTGCGCGCCCTCGCGCATCCAGCGGGCGACCCCCGCGTACCGGCCCTGCTCGGTCTCGACCGCCCAGCGATGGATGGCGTGCACCACCCGCAGCGGCACACGGCGCAGCGCGGCCTCGGCCGCGGCCCAGCCGACCGCCTCCAGACCGGCCCGTGAACCGTCGACCCCCACCACGATCATGATCACTCCTCCGCAGATGTCCCCATGAGAGCAGCAGGAGCCCGGACGGCGTAGGGCCGAAGGTCCCCTGCTCTCATCTTTCGCCGGCCGACGGGTACGGCCATGGATTGGGCAGGCAGCTCTCGAGGGACTTCGACTGCTGCACCATGACGGGCGCGGGCCTGCCCCTGCCGGGACAGCCGACGTGATGATGGCCGAGGCCGTGGCCGACCTCGTGGTTGATGACGTACTGGCGGTAGGCGGTCAGGTCGCCGCGGTACGACTCCACGCCCCTCGCCCAGCGCACGGCGTTGATGACCGACCTGCGGCCGTTCCAGCACGACAGCTCGCCGCCGGTGCGCAGCGGCAGGCACTGCGCGTCCGTGGTCAGCGGGCTGGTCAGGGCGACGCTCAGCCGTGTGGGACCGTGGTCGACCCGCCGGAACCTGCCCCAGCTGCGCGGATCGTTCAACGTCGCGTGCACGCTCGCCGCGAACTCCTGAGGGGAGAAGGGCAGGCCGCCTTCCACCTCCACCTGGTAGCGGACCGCCGCGCCGCGGCCCTTCCTCGGCGCGGCGCCGCCCGCGACCACCCGGTACCTGCCGCTGCCCCTGTCAGGCACCTTGACGGGCCGCTTCGCCTTGACCAGGCGGGGTGGCGAGGCGGCCTTCGGCGCGGGAGGGCGTGCTCCTGCCCGCGACACCTCGGCGGGCTCCGGCGTGGGAGGGGGCGGTTCGACCCGCGACACCGCGGCCGGCGCCCCGCACTCGGTGAGCAGGAAGAATACGACACCGAGCGCCACAGAGCGCACATCATCCCCCTCGAGTCACTGGGGGAGATCTGATCATAAACCGTATTGCGCCAGGTCGAGCGGAGGTTTGTCACCTGTCGCGAGCGTGGCGGCGAGCATCCCCGCTTAGGGGCCCGCGGTCAGCCCGTAGGCGCTCAGCCCCGTCACGGCCACCACCCCGTCGGCGACCCTGGCGATCAGCGGCCTGCCGGAGGCCGTGACGGGACGCAGGCCGACCCGCGTCCCGGTCACCGTGGCGCAGGCCAGGCCTGGAGCCACGCCAAGCGCGCCAGACAGCACCTCGGCCATGCCCGCGACCGTGACCCGCGGGTCGAACCCGGCCTCCTCCACCGTCGCGCCCATCACCAGCCGCCCTTCAGGAAAGCCCAGGAGGTAGGGGCCCCGCACGGGCAGCACGATCGGCCAGGCCGCGGTGTCGGCCCCCGGCACGGCGGCGTGGACGATCTGCCCGCGCCGGGGAAAGACCGGCACCTCGACCCCCAGCGGGCGGCACAGCTCGCCCGTCCACGCGCCCGCCGCCACGATCACCGCGTCGGCCGCCGGCTGGGCGACCGGTCCGCGTGCCGCCGGTTCCGTGGCGGGCGAGGCGACCACCACCGTGCCGTCTGGCGCGAGGCTCGCCGATCCGCGGAGGACGGCCGCGCCCCGCCGTACCGCCGCCGCCAGCAGGCCGTCGCGGACCGCGCGCCCGTCGACGCGCGCGGCACCCGGCACGAACAGCGCCTTCAGCCCTGGAGCCAGCGGCGGGAACAGCTCGGCGGGCCTGTCGACCTCGGTGACCTCGCCCATCTCGGGTGCCCCTGCCCGCCTGGCGGCCAGCAGCGCGCGCACCGGCTCCAACTCGGCCCGCTCCCCGGCCACCAGCAGCGCGCCCACCCTCGCGTGAGCGCCCCCCTCAAGGGGCAGCCCGCCGTAGTGCCGGGCGCCCTCACGAGCCAGCAGGTACCAGCCCTCGTCGTCCTCGTGGTCCACCCACGGGCACACGATGCCCGCGCCCGCCTGCGTCGCCGCCCCCGCTCGCTCCTCGTCGACCACGGTGACGGCGACGCCGCGCGTGCTCAGGTGGTACGCGGCGGCGGCGCCGACGATTCCGCTCCCGATCACGGTGATCCTCATCCCTCGATGATCTCAAAGAGGTTAGGTTGGCGAGGAGTGGGTCAGAACCGGAGGTGGGCGGAATGGCAGTGGTGCTGATCGGGACACTCGACACGAAGGGACCCGAGTACGCCTGGCTGCGGGAGCGGCTGATCGAGCTCGGCAGCGAGGTGATCGTCGTCGACGTGGGCGTCGGCCGGGAGAGCGTCGGGCCGAGCAGCGAGTTCGGCGCTCCGGCGGCCGCCTCGGCCGAGGACATCGCCAACGTCCGCGTCGCCGCCGCCGCGGGCGTCGACCTGGCCGCCCTGCGGGCCTCGGGCGACAGGGGAGCGGCCGTCACCGCCATGGGCGAGGGCGCCGCCGTCGTGCTGGCCGAGCTCTACGCCGAGGGCCGCCTCGACGGGGTCCTCGCCGTCGGTGGCAGCGGCGGCTCGTCCATCGCCGCGCGCGCCGTCCGGGACCTGCCGATCGGGCTGCCCAAGCTGATCGTGTCCACCATGGCCTCAGGAGACGTGTCACCCTACGTCGGCGCGAAAGACGTCACGATCATGTCCAGCGTGGTCGACATCGCGGGAATCAACCGGGTCTCCCGCCTCACCCTGGGCAACGCGGCCGCCGGCATCGCGGGCATGGCGTCCTCCTATGCCGCCTTCCGGGCGACGGCCGAGGATCGCGAAGACGACAGGCCGCTGGTCGCGGCGTCCATGTTCGGCGTGACCACTCCCGCCGTCGACGCCGCCCGCGAGCGCCTCACCGAACTCGGCTACGAGGTGCTCGTCTTCCACGCCACCGGAGCGGGCGGCAGGGCCATGGAGAGCCTGGCCGCCGACGGCCTGCTGGCCGGCGTCCTCGACCTGACCACCACCGAACTGGCCGACGACCTCGTCGGCGGCGTCCTGTCCGCGGGCCCCGACAGGCTCACTGCCGCAGGACGGCAGGGCGTGCCCCAGGTGGTCGCGCCGGGCGCCCTCGACATGGTCAACTTCGGGCCCGCCGACAGCGTCCCCTCCCGCTTCGAGGGGCGCGCGTTCTACGTGCACAACCCCACCGTCACGCTCATGCGCACCACCGCCGAGGAGATGGCCGAACTGGGCCGGCGCGTCGCCGCCAAGCTGGCCGCCGCGACCGGGCCCACCGCCCTGTTCGTGCCGCTTCGCGGCGTCTCCGCGCTTGACGCGCCCGGCATGCCGTTCCACGACCGGAAAGCGGACGACGCCTGCTTCGAGGCGCTGGCCGCCTACCCGGGCGTCATCCGGCTCGACCTGCACATCAACGACCCGGCGTTCGGCCGCGCGATGGCCGACACGCTGCACGACCTGATCAGGGGTGAGGGATGAACCGCCAGACCGTCCTCGAACGGCTCCGCCGTACCGTCTCGGCGGGCAGGCCGGTGATCGGCGCGGGCGCGGGCACCGGCCTGTCGGCCAAGTGCGCCGAGGCGGGCGGCGTCGACCTGATCATCATCTACAACTCGGGGCGCTACCGGATGGCAGGGCGCGGCTCCCTCGCCGGGCTGCTGCCGTACGGCGACGCCAACCAGATCGTCGTCGACATGGCGAGCGAGGTGCTGCCCGTCGTCAAGGACACGCCCGTCCTGGCCGGGGTGTGCGGGACCGACCCGTTCAGGGTGATGCCCCGCTTCCTCGACTCGCTCAAGGCCATGGGCTTCGCCGGGGTGCAGAACTTCCCCACCGTCGGCCTGTACGACGGCATGTTCCGGCAGAACCTCGAAGAGACCGGCATGGGCTTCGACCTCGAGATCGAGATGGTACGGCTGGCACACGAGCGTGACCTCGTCACCGCCCCCTACGTCTTCGACGCCGCCCAGGCCCGCGCCATGGCCGAAGCCGGCGCCGACGTACTCGTGCCGCACGTCGGGCTCACCACCAAGGGCTCGATCGGCGCGGGCACCGCCATGTCACTCGACCAGGCCGTCCTCGCCGTCCAGGAGATGCGCGACGCGGCGGCGGCCGTCCGACCCGACATCCTCGTGCTGTGCCACGGCGGGCCGATCGCCGAGCCGTCCGACGCCGCCTACGTCCTGTCCCGCACCAAGGGGGTCGTCGGGTTCTTCGGCGCCTCGTCCATCGAGCGGCTGCCCACCGAGACCGCCATCACCCAGCAGGTCACCGCGTTCAAGAATCTGGAGATCTAGATGCTCGTGAGCCCATCCCAGGTGCCGACGATGACCTTCGACTGGGGGTCCATCAAATGGTTCGTCACGCCGGGCGCGATCCCGGGGGCGGGCAGCACGCTGGGCGAGGTCATCGTCAACCCCGGCCGGGGACACGCCCGCCACAACCACCCCCACGCCGAGGAGATCATCTACGTCATCTCCGGAGAGGCGATGCAGATGGTGGACGACGGGGAGCCGTTCCCGATCAGGGAGGGCGACACCGTGCACATTCCGGCGGGGGCGTTCCACTCGACGTTCAACACGACGTGGCGGCCGTTGCGGCTGATCGTCACGTACACGCCCGGCGGGGAGGAGAAGGCCCTGGAGGGAGCGCCGGACTACTGCCTGCACGCCCCGGACGTCATCGCCGAATGGCGCCAGGCCTGACCGGCCACCCTGCACCCTGGCGGCCCCCGGGTTGCCAGGCGCGGCTCGCCCGGTAGACCTTCCAGGTCGTCCTGCCGTGCCATGGCCCGTGGCGGACTTCTGCCGTCGTCACGTGACGTGATGTGAGCCCTGCGGACCTCGCTGTCGGCACCACGTGCCATGACCGGGCGCACGCCGCTCTCTTCACGGTGTGGTCCGGCCGGGCGGACCTTCGCTTCTCGGCGTTTCAACGCAGGGCCACGCCCGCAAGGCAGGCCGGGCCGCGGCCGGGAGGCAGGCGGGAAACTCGCCCGCACGAGACGGCTCGCACCCGTCGATGCGCGCACCTGCGACCACGACTCGACCGCCTGGACGATGTGGCTCGGCTGTCAGGTGGTCGGCCGTCCTGCGACCACGATGCGACTCGACCGCCTGGACGATGCGGCTTGGCTGTCAGTGGTCGGCCGTCCTGCGGCCGCGGCGAAACTGGACCGCCCGCGCGACGCGGCTCAGCCGTCGGCCGCCCAGCCGTGCGTCCGCATGAGCATCTTCGCGACCACGGCGAACCTGTCGGGGCGCAGCACCGCGCCCTCCCGCCTGATGTCGTCCTCATCCAGGGCGAATACGCGATCCAGACGCAGGTAGGACACCCGCCCGTCGCTGCCCCACGAGCCGATCTCCAGCCACTCCGGGCCGTCGCCGCCCTTGCTGGACAACATCATCCCCAGCAGCCTGCGCCCGTGGCGGCCGACCACCAGCAGCGGCCTGTCCTTGCCCCGGTCGGGATCTTCCTCGTACGGCACCCACGCCCACACGACCTCTCCAGGATCGGCCATGCCGTCCAGATCGGGGGAGTAGGCCAGGGACGCCGCCCGGTCCACCGAGTAGATCTCCCTCACCGCGCCGCGGACGGGACGCGGGTCATCCTCGTGATCTCGCACATGCGGAGCCTAAACCACTGTGTGCGTGTTTCGCCCGACCTGCACGAAGACGCCCACCGCCGCAGCGGTAGCATCAGGCGCCCATCGACATCCGGAGGCAGCATGCAGATCCGTCCCACGACGGAAGCCGACCGCGAGCAGGTCACAGCTTTCACGGTCGACGAGCCGGTGAGCTGGATTCCCGCCGATCGGTACCTGGCCGAACTCGCTGACAACATGTACCGGCCCGAGTGGACCTGGATCGTCTCCGACGGCGGCAGGATCGTGGGACGCGCCCTGTGGTGGGGCCAGCAGGACAGCCCCGAGCCACTGGCGCTCGACTGCCTGCACGTGCAAGCGTCCGTCCCGGACCGTGAGGGAGTCGCGGCCGCGCTGCTCGAAGCGGGCCACCGCGCCTTCGGCCGCGCCAAGCCGCCGCTGTACAACCTGACCCTTCCGAACGGCTGGCGCGACGACCCCGCGGTGTCGTCGGCCGTGGCCTGTCGCAAGACGGCCTCCACGGCGGCCGGCCTGGTCGAGGAGGTGGAACGGCTACGCCTGGAATGGACCCCCGAGACCGGCGTCCCCTCCTCCTCGGGACGGCTGCGCTTCGCCGAGGCGACGGACGAGGAGTTCCTCGACGTGTTCCGCAGGATCGCCGTCGGCAGTCTCGACGCCGAAACGCGCAGAAACGTGGCCGCCCTCGGTGCCGAAGCGGCAGCTCGCGAAGAGATGGAGTTCTACCTCGACCGCCCCGGCAAGCGAGAGTGGTGGCGGGTCGCCCACACCACGGACGGAGCGGTCGCGGGCCTGGCGATCCCGTCCGCCACGCCGTACAACGTGAACGTCGGCTACCTCGGCGTGGTCCCGGAGCTGCGAGGACACGGCTACGTCAACGACATCCTCGCCGAGATCACCCGCATCCACGCCGAGAACGGCGCCGAACTGATCACGGCCACCACCGACACCGCGAACGCCCCGATGGCCGCCGCGTTCGCCCGCGCCGGTTATCGGAACACGGAGGTCCGCCTCATCTTCTCCGCGCCCGCAGACTGACGATCAACTGAGCGCCGACCCCACACCCGCACTCCACCCCGGCAGCCCCACCGCACTTCGCCGGCCGAGCTCCCACCCCTCCGCCACACATCCATCCGGTGGGGTGTGGGGCCGTGTTCAGGCTTCGGGTCAGGACTCGACATGTCGGCGAAGGTTGGCCAGGTGGACGCGCCAGCCGGCCCGGTGGTCGGCCGCCATCGCAGCCCCATCAGGCAGCCGGTTCCAGCCCGTCTCCCTGATGCGGACCTCCGTGTCGGCACCGCGAGCCGTCAACACGATCTCCACGTCGGTCGACGCCGCCTGCCCGTCATCGGACCAGCTGAAGGCCAGGATCTCCGGCGCGGCGGCGCGCGTCACCAGGCCGCGCGTCACCACCGGTTCGCCGTGCTCGCCGGTCCAGCGCTCCTCCAGCGAGCCGCCCACGACGGGCTCCATGAACAGGTAGTCCCACCACTCGGCCCGATCGGCGTGGTCGGTGAACGCCCGCCACACCCGTTCGATCGGCGCGGCGACGACAGCGGTCTCGTCAACGTTCATCAGCGGACCTTCCAGACAGAAGGCGCCGCAGCGCCGTGGGCGTGTGGCCGAGGTGGCTCCGGACCGTGCGGGTCAGGTGCGCCTGGTCGGCGAAGCCCAGCTCCACGGCCAGCTCAGCCAGGCTCGTCACACCGCCCTCCAGCCGCTCAAGCGCTCGGCCGACCCGCACCCTGTTGCGGTAGTGCGTGAGCGAGACGCCCATCTCCCGGGTGAAGGCCCTGCTCAGCCGGTACGGCGAAGCGCACAGCAACTGGGCCAGCGAGATGAGCCCCTCGGCGGCAGGATGGTCCGCGAGGATCGCCTCCCTCGCCGCCGAGACGAGCCGCCCCCTGACCTCTGACGAACGGGGCACGCTCATGACCTGTGGCGCGGACCCCTCATCGGTGTGGGAGGCCCGTCTCAGAACCGTCCCGAGCAGCCCCAGCAGACTCTCGGAGAGCGCGAAACCCGCGTCACCGCCCTTGGCCGCGCGCAGGAAAGCGCGGTGGGCCAGCTCGACCCCGGCGTCCACGTAGACGGTCGGACGGAGCCTGCCCGGTCGTTCGCCGGTCAGCGAACGCCACAGCGCGGGCGTGAGGCTGAGCGCGGTGCACACATCGCCGCCCGCCGGATGCGCGAACCGCTCCTCCTCGCCTGGCACGCCCAGATAGGCCATCGTCGGATCCACCAGCCCGTCGACACCGTCCGTCATCCGCCCGAACCTGCCGCTGCGAACGAGCACCAGCCGGTAGTCGTCGTTGACCTCGATCCGCGACCAGCCCCGATGATCGTCGGCACAGGTCACGGTATCGACGGTGAAGCCCGGCCCCGTGCCGAGACGACGGTTGGAACGCATGATGCGAACGGTACGCTTCGCCACCGACATTTCCCGGAGACCGGTCGAGCCTTGGGCCGCCCGGCCGCGCGGTCGGGCGGCAGCAGGCCCGATCCCACCCGGCGGTTGGTCGTGGCCGGTGCGGCTCGGGCCTCGGCTGATCTGAGCGCGAGAGGTCGGGTCGGCTGTTGCGCTCCAGTGCCGACTCGGTCCCGAATGCCTCCAGCGAGCCGGCCATCCGAGCCGGCCATCCGACCGGTTGGCTGAGTGGGCCACGGTTGGCTGAGCCGGCCATCCGACCGGTTGGCTGAGCCGGCCAGCTGAGCCGGCGAGCTGAGTCGTTCAGCTGACCGCCTGAGCCGGTTGGCTGAGCCGTTCAGCCGACTGCAGGAGGCGGCCGATGGGTGAGCGGAGGGCGGCGGCACGAGCCTGAGGTGTGGGGCTGCGGAGAGGACGGTAGACGTCGGAATGGCGCGCAAGGATGTTCAAGACCCGGGGTGGGGGAGACGGGCAACCTGGGCGCATGACAACGAACATCGCCGCTCTCGCGGAAATCACCACCATCGTCGTCGACTCCGTGCGTCCGGCCGCGATGGCCGAGTTCTACCGCACCGTGCTGGGCGGTCAGATCACCCACAGCGACGACGACTTCGCCGCCCTCGACACGGGCCGCTTCCAGTTGGCCTTCCCCAAGACCGAGGACTACCAGGCCCCCGCCTGGCCCGGCGGCACCAAGCAGGTGCACCTCGACCTCAAGGTCGCCGACCTGGACGCGGCTGAGAAGGAACTGCTCGACCTCGGCGCCACCAAGCCCGACTTCCAGCCGGGTGGCGGCGACTGGGTGGTGCTGGCCGACCCTGAGGGGCACTTGTTCTGCATCGCCGCATGAGATCCGCGACCGGCCCCCGCCATGACACAGCGGGGGCCGGAAAGCTCACCCGTCCGGCCGTAGATCGCCGTCGGCCGGGGCGGGGCGGCGCTGACCGAGCCCGCGCCGTCGGGTCAGTCTGACCTGATCGCCTGGGTCGGGCAGCCGGTGGTGGCGCGCCGTACCCGATCGCCTGAGGCGGTCGCGTCGAGCAGAACCACGCGGCCGTCCTCCTCATCCTGGGCGAACACCTCGGGCGCGGCCAGCGCGCACTGCCCTGAGGAGGCGCATCGCTCGCGGTCCACCGTGATCATCACCACTCCACCTCCAGCCGGTGCACGCCGTAGATCGCCATGTCGTTCTTGAACGGCACCTGCTCCAAGGGGACGGCCAGGCGCAGGTGGGGCAGGCGGCGGAACAGCGCGGGGTAGGCGATCTCCATCTCCATGCGGGCGAGGTTCTGCCCGATGCACTGGTGGGGTCCGAACCCGAACGCCACGTGGGGCGCCTTGGGCCTGGTGACCTGCAACTCGTCGGGGTGTTCGAGCAGGGCGGGGTCGCGGTTGGCGGAGGCGAGCGAGCAGGTGACGAAGTCGCCTTCGGGGATCGCGTGGCCGTCGAGCTCCAGGTCGGCGTTCGCTCGGCGGTACATGCCGACGTCGACGATCGACAGGTAGCGCAGGAGTTCGTCCACCGCGGTCCTGGCCGCCTCGGGGCTCTGCCGTACCAGAGCGAGCTGGTCGGGGTGCTGCAGGAGCAGCAGGGTGCCGAGGCTGAGCATGTTGGCCGTGGTCTCGTGGCCGGCGATCAGCATCAGCACCGCGACGCCGATCAGCTCGTCGTCGCTCAGATCGGTGTCGAGCAGGTCGTCGAGCAGCCCCTCACCGGGTTCGGCGCGTTTGCGGGCGATGAGCTCGGACAGGTAGCCCGCGAACTCCAGCGCGGTGGCCTCCTGTTCCTCCACCGTGGTGGTGAGGCTCAGCATCTTGGCGCTGGCGTGCTGGAACTCCTCCCGGTCCGCGTACGGCACGCCCAGCAGCTCGCAGATCACCAGCGAGGGGATCGGCAGGGCGAAGTGCTCCACCAGGTCGGCCGGTCGGGGCCGTCGTCCGAGCGCGTCGAGCGTGTCGGTGACGATCTGCTCGACGCGTGGGCGCAGCCTGTTCATGCGCTGGACGGTGAACCGTCCCGTCATCATCCGCCGCAGCCTGGTGTGTCTGGGCGGGTCCATCTGGATGAACATCCCCGGCTCGGGCTCCACGGCACGCAGCGGCACGCCGAGGAAGCCGCCGTCGATCTCCGAGCTGAAGCGCGTGTCGGCCAGCACCTGCCTGACCAGGTCGTGCCTGGTCACGAGCCACACGTGATCGCCGTTGGCCAGCCGTACCTTGCTGATCGGCTCGTCCCCCATGCCCGCGGGCGGGTCGAACGGACACGTGCCCCTGTCGGTGGGAAGCGCTCTCATCTGTCAGCTCCTTGTCGTGTGTGAAGTGGCGTCGACGGGTCGAGAGGCCGCTCGTCGTCGACGAGGGTGGGTAGGCCGCGCAGCGTGAACAGCGCCAGCACCGCCACGGCCGCGACCAGGCCGCCGCCGATCAGCGAGGTGAGCTGGACGGCGTGCACGAACGCCTCGGACGCCGCCGCGACCACCTGCGCGGCCAGCCGCGCCGGCAGGTCCGCCGCCGCCTGCAGCGCCGTCGCGATGGAGTCGCGCGCCGCCTCGGCGCTCTCGCTCCCCAGCCCGGCGGGCAGCCGGAGCGTCTGCCGGTAGAGCCCGCCGAGCAGGCTGCCGAGGAGCGCGATGCCCAGGGCCGCGCCCAGCTCGTAGGCGGTCTCGGCGATCGCGGAGGCCGCCCCTGCCCGCTCCTTCGGCACCGTGGCGATCACGGTGTCGGCGGTGACCGTGAACGACAGCCCCGCGCCGACGCCGATCAACAGCAGCGAGCCGAGGACCACCGGATAACCGGACTCGACGGGGAGCGTCACCAGCACCGCCAGCCCGGCCGCGGACAGGCCGAGCCCAAGCGAGATCACCACGGCCCTGCTCCAGGCCCGCGCCAGCCTGCCCGCCGCCAGCGCGGCGACCGTGGACGCGGCCATCGCGGGCAACTGGGCGAGCCCGGCCTGCAGCGGCGTCCAGCCGAGCACGAACTGCATGTGGAGGGAGAGGAAGAACAGCGTGCCGATCAGCGCGAACACCGCGATCATGTCGCCGCCGACCGCGCCAGAGAACGCCCTCCGCCTGAACAGCCGCACGTCGATGAGGGGATGGGCGAGCCTGGTCTGCCGCCGCCAGAACGCCACCAGCGCGGCCACTCCCACGACCGCCGCGACGAGGACGCCTGTGTGGGCGAGGCCCGTGTGGGCGGCCTCCTTGACGGCGTAGATGACGCCGATCACGCCGACGATCGACAGCAGCACGCTCGGCACGTCCATCGGGCCGGGGGCGGGGTTGCGCGACTCCGGCAGCGTGACGGCCGCCACGATCAGGACGAGCACCATCACAGGGACGTTGATCAGGAAGACCGAGCCCCACCAGAAGTTGTCGAGCAGCGCGCCGCCCAGCAGCGGCCCCGCCGCCGCGCCCGCCGTGGTGACCGAGCTCCACAGGCCGATCGCGGTCGTGCGCTCGCGTGGATCGGTGAAGATGTTGCGGATGATGGACAGCGTGGACGGCATGATCGTCGCGCCCGCCACGCCCAGGACGGCCCTGGCGGCGATGAGCAGCTCGGGACTGGGGGCGTAGGCGGTGGCGAGCGAGGCCAGGCCGAAGGCGGTCACGCCGGCCAGCAGCACGCGCTTCCTGCCGAATCTGTCGCCCGCGTTGCCCGCCGTGATCAGCAGGCCGCCGAGCACGAACCCGTAGATGTCGGCGATCCAGAGAACCTGGGTGCTGGAGGGACGCAGCGCTTCGGAGAGGCTTGGGATCGCCAGGTGCAGCACGGTGCCGTCGATCACGATCAGCGAGACGGCGAGGCACAGGCTGGCCAGGGCCGCCCAGCGTCTCGTCCTGCTCAAGGGATGCATGCCGTCAACGATGGACCGGGGCTCGCACGCGGCCCGCACGCCGTGCGCACGCGTCCGCACCCGGCCCGCACCCGGCCCGCACCCGGCCCGCACGCGGACTCACGCCGTCCCGAAGAGCTGTCCGTCGGAGGGCCGCGTTCGCCGGGACGAGCGCGCGGTGGAGTGAACTAGTACGGAAGCAGTCCGGCGATCTGGTCCCGGGGCGTCTGCCTGCCGCGCCGGTACAAGCGGTCGAACGCCGCGTCCCCCAGCTCGCTGCGCGCGTCGCCGGCCGTTCGCGCCACGTCGGGCCCGTCGGGCAGGCAGACGCCGCGCAGCGACTCGGCCGCCCCCAGAAGGAAAGCCGCCCGGCCCGCCGCCCCCTCGCGCAGCGTCAGCTCGGCCATCGCCTCGACCGCTCCAGAGGCGCCCGGCAGGTCGAGCACCTTGACCAGCAGGTCGTGGGCCTCCCGCAACGTGGCACCCGACCTGCGCAGGCGCCCGAGCCCGATGAGGATCCGTCCGCGCGTCTCGCCGGCACCCAGCCAGTGCACCGAACAGGCTTCGAGCGCCGTCGCGTACAGCGTCTCGGCCTGCGCGCCGTCGCCGGTCAGCCGCGCCAGTTCCGCCAGACCGTACATGACCACGGCCGCCGCCTCCGAGCCCGGCAGGCGGCCCACCAGCGCGGCGGCCTGCTCCAGCTCCGCCCGCGCCGCTGCCAGGTCGCCCGCCCTGGCCAGCTCCGCGCCCCTGCGCGAGAGCACCAGCGCGGTGTCCTCGGCCGCGCCGAAGGGCGCGATCACCTCCAGCGCCTCCTCGGCCGTGGCGATCGCCGTCGCGTGGTCGCCGCGCCAGCCCGACAGCTCCGACAGCTGCAGCATCGCCTGACCCACCCCCCATCTGTCGCCGGCCACGCGGAAGGTGTCGAGCGCCATGCGCAGCTCGCGCTCGCCCGCGTCGACCTCGCCCGCGCCGAGGCGCAGGAAGCCGACGAGCAGCCTGGCGAAGGCCCTCGTCCACGGGTCGGAGTCGGTGGTCGCCGCCAGGAGCGCCGGCAGCAGCATGGCGTAGTCGCCCTCGGCGATCGACGGGTACGGCCTGACCATGGCCACGAGCGGGTTGCGTGGCGGCCCGGCCAGCCCCTCGGCCAGGCGTTCGGCGTTGGCCAGCAGGTCACGAAGCGTGTCCTCCTGCGCGGGCCTGCCGCCTCCTGCCAGTTGCAGCGAGCAGACGATGTAGTCCTCGACCAGGTTCGCAGGCGGCTCCGGCCCTACGAGCTCGAGCGCCTCCACCGACGCCGCGGCCCCTTCCGACCTGATCCCGCGCAGCCACCAGTACATCCACAGGTCGGCCACCAGCCGCAACGCCAGCCCGCTCCTGCCGGTGTCGATCGCGAACCGTATCGCGGTGCGCAGGTTGTCGTGCTCGGCAGCCAGCTCGGCCAGGCAGCGCAGCTGGTCCGGGCCCCTCAGCTGCGGCTCGGCGGCGGCGGTCATGGCGGCGAAGCACTCGGCGTGCGCCAGCCGTACCCGCTCCTGCTGGCCGGACTCGGCCAGCCGTTCGGCGCAGAACGCGCGGACGGTCTCCAGCATCCTGAATCGCCCGCCGTCGGCCTGCAGGATCGACTTGTCGACCAGCGCGGCCAGCAGGTCGAGGTCGCCGCCGCAGACGCGCTCGGCGGCGTGCGCGGTGGCGCCGGAGGCGAACACCGACAGGCGGGCGGCGAGCTCGCGCTCCGCCGGGTCGAGCAGGTCCCAGCTCCACGCGACCACGGCCCGCAACGTGCGATGACGCGGCAGCGCGGTGCGGCTGCCGGCGGTCAGCAGGCTGAACCTGTCGTCGAGCCGCGCGGCCACCTCCTCGGGGGTGAGCGCGCGCAGCCGGGCCGCCGCCAGCTCGATCGCGAGCGGCAACCCGTCGAGGGCGCGGCAGATGCGCAGCACGGCGTCGAGGTTGGCCTCGGTGACGGCGAACCCGTGGCGTACGGCGCCGGCCCTGTCGGCCAGCAGCCGCACCGCCGGATGCTCGCGCGCCTCTGCAGGCGACAGGTCCCGCATCGGCCGGGGCAGGGGCGGGACCGGCAGGACCTGCTCGCCCGGGATGTTGAGGGGTTCGCGGGAGGTGGCCAGCATGCGCACCCGTGGGCACTCGGCGAGGATCCTGTCGGCCAGCAGGGCGGCGGCCTCGACGAGATGCTCGCAGTTGTCGAGGACCAGCGTGACGGAATGGCCCGCGAGCGCCGCCACCAGCACGTCGGCGGGCGTCTGGGCCTCGGGGCGTGTCAGCGGACCTGGGGTCAGCGGGCCGGGAGCCTCGGTGTGCGCGTGGGGCAGGCCCAGCGCGGTGAGCACGGGGAGGGCGACGTCGGAGCCGGGGCCGAGGGGGGCGAGCTCGACGAAGCACACCTCGCCGAGGCTCGCGGCCGCCTCGACCGCGAGCCTGGTCTTGCCCGCGCCGCCCGGGCCCGCGAGCGTCAGCAGGCGGCCCTCGTCGAGCAGCTCGCGGACCAGGCGCACCTCCTTCTCACGGCCGACGAAGCTGGTGGGCCGGGGCCGCGGCCCTCTGGGCCGCAACACCGCGCCCGCGCAGGCGGTCTCGCCCGGCGCGGGCGCGGCGGGGGAGAGGCCGGCAGGGGAGTCCGCGGACAGGGCAGCCCGAGGGACGGCTCCGGGAACGCGGGCGGCAGAAGGCGAGGAGGGTGAGAGCAGACGCACGTGAAGCGCGGCCAGCTCGGGGGAGGGGTCGGCGCCCAGCTCCTCGGCCAGCGCCCTGCGCGCCTGCTCGAACGCCTCCAGCGCCTCGGCCCTGCGGCCCGCGCCCGCCAGGGCCCGCATGTGCTGGCCGCGCAGCCGCTCCCGCAACGGGTGCCGCCTGACCAGCTCGCCCAGCTCGGCCACCAACTCGCCGTCCGGCGCCGAGCCGTCGAGCAGGTCGGCCTCGACCCTGTCCTCCAGCGCTGCGAGCCGCAGCTCTTCCAGCCTCACGGCCTCCCCCTCGGCGAACGGCAACCCCAGCACGTCGGCCAGCGCGGGGCCGCGCCACAGCCCGAGCGCCCGGCGCAGCAGCCGTGAGCGTTCACCGGCGGCGGAGGCCCGCCTCGCGTCGGCGACCAGGCGGGTGAACAAGTGGGCGTCGACCTCCAGCGGATCCACCACCAGCCGGTAGCCCGCGGGGCCCAGCTCCAGCGGCACCCCGACCACGCCGCGCAGCCGCGACACCTGCGACTGCAGCGCGTTGACCGTGCCGGAGGGGCCGTAGACGTCGTTGATCAGCCGCTCGACCGAGACGACCCGCCCCGCCTCCAGGGCCAGGAGCACGAGCAGGCCGCTGAGCCTGGCGCCCCGCACGGGGACGCCGGCCACCTCCGTGGGGCCGAGCACGCCGAATCGCATATCTCGATTGTCGGCACCGGCGCCCCCTCCGGCGTTTTAGAATCCGATTCTGTGGATAACAACGGGGCGTTCTTCGCCTTCGCCGAAGGCGCGTTCGTCCCAGCCGCGCACGCGCACAGCCCATGGGCGACCGACATGCTGCACGGGCGGCTGCTCGGCGCTCTCGCCGCCAGAACACTCGAGGCCGAGCACGGTGAGGAGGGGCTGCGCTTCGCGCGGCTGACCGTCGACCTGTTCCGCAACACCCCGCTGCTGCCGATCACGGTCGAGACGGTGAGGGTCAGGGACGGCCGTAGGATCAGGGTCGCCGACGCCGTCCTGTCCACCGAGCAGGGCCCGGTCGCCAGGGCCGGCGCGGTGCTGCTGCGCGAGGGCGGGCAACCGCCGGGGGAGAGCTTCCGCACCGCGGCGTGGGACGCGCCCGTGCCCGACGGCCCTCCGGGGAACGACGGGCCGCGCCTGCCGTTCGACCTGTGGCGGCTCACCACGTGGGGCGTCGACCCAGGACCGCACAGGGCGTGGGTCAGGGAGACGTACCCGCTGGTCGAGGGCGAGGAGGTCACGCCGTTCACCCATGCCGCGCTGGCCGCCGACTTCGCCAGCCCGCTCAGCAACGTCGGGTCGGCAGGTCTGCACTTCATCAACGCCGACTACACGCTCACGCTGAGCCGCCTGCCGAGAAGCGCCGAACTCGGCCTGGAGGCCACGGGGCACCTGAGCGCCGACGGCATCGCGACAGGCCAGTGCGTCATGCACGACACGCAGGGACCGATCGGTTACTGCGTGGTGAGTGCCGTCGCCAACCCCGCTATCCGAGCGTTGCGGTGACCAGGGTCCAGTCGAGGAGGGCCTCGGCGCCGCCGCTGACCCAGTGGGCGGCGTGCGGTCGCTCGCGGTTGTCCTGAACCACCCAGCTCGCCCCGGTGTCGGCGCCGTCGGCGAACAGGCGGGCCACCCCCGCGCTGTCGACCGCGACCCGCCAGAGCCCCGCACTGCCCCTGTGCACCCGTCGCCACCTGGTCGATCCCTTGGTCATCGCCCAGACCTCGTCCCGCTGCACGGTCATCATGAGCCTGCGCGCGCCGTTGGCGACCTTCGTGCCGAGGCTCACGCCGCGTCCCGTGACCGGGTCGAGGGTGGCGGCGGTGACCACCCTGCCCCGCAGTTCCACGGTGAAGTCGCATGATTCGGCGATCTCCAGCGGGACGCTCGCCGAGCCGCGCAACCTGAGTCTGTCGCCGGTGACCGTGCTGGTCGACAGCTTCCAGTCCGCCCACGACAGGCCCGCGAGATTGTCGGTGACCTCCGCCGTGGCCTGACCCGACAGGGTGGTCTCCCGAGGCCCCTGCCTCGAGGGCGGCGTCCCCTGTGTCGCCGATGTCTCTGGCGTCCCCAGTGTCCAGCGCACCCCCGTGTCCGCGTCCTCGCGCCACAGGGCCGCGCGGCCGCGCCGGTCGGCGACGACGCGCCACCGGGCGCCTCCGGGACCGAGGACCCGCCGCCCGTCGACGAGGACGCCCTCGGCTCCCACGGTGAGGTCCAAGCGGCCGCCGACCGTGAGCCGGAAGTCCTCGCCCTCGACGGTGGCGACGAACCCGGCGTCGGGTGCCTGCGGCACCGATCCAGGGCCTGCCAGCCGTACACCGGTGAAGGCGCGGGTCAGGTCGAGCCTGGCCACCCTGATCCCGATCTGGTTGTGCTCCCAGACGACGAAGAACCGGCCGGGCTCGTACTCCTCGGCGCCGGCGTAGACGTCCCAGCCGCGGGCCGCGCCGGCGGTGAGCCTGGTCCCGTCGGCGAACAGCCGTCCAGGACCCCAGGGCAGGCCCTGCGGCTTGACCTTGTAATGCAGCACCTCCCGGTACTGCTCGGGCTTGTCGCCGCGGAACGGCCCCGCGAGCGTGTTGTAGATCGTCAGGTACCGGCCCTCGCCATCTCTGGCAAAGAAGCCTTTAACGTAATAATTCGGGATCTGGGGGTCCAAGGTCATCGGTGCCCAGGTGAGCCCCCCGTCCGTGCTCGTCGACACCGCCGCGTAGGCCGCATGGGCGCGGTATCTCGCGTCCCTGTCCTCCGGGGACGTGCCGCCCCGCAGGTCGAGCGCCCTGGCCACCATCACCAGGCCGCCCTCCTGTGACGGCGCCACCTGCGGCTCCTCCACCCCGATGCCCGGCGGCGGCTGCGCCGATCCCCCTGGGCGCCAGGTCCGCAGGTCCGTCGAGCGAAGCACTCCCGCCCTGGTCCCGCCACTCGTCTGCCGCCAGTACGGCAGCAGCCACACCCCGTCGTACCTGATCGGTTTCCCCGCGACCACCACACCCCGGCTGTTGGGCGGCACGTCGACCGTGATGGGAAAGTCGTGCCAGGTGGCACCCGCGTCCGCACTGCGTTTGGCGACCATGCGCACAGGGAAGCCGTCCACGTTCCCCGCCTGGTCGCGGTCCTCGGCGATCGTGATGCGTCCCAGAAGGGCGTAAAGCACACCAGAATCGTTGAGGAAGATCACGTAGTGGTAGCGGTGCGTGTCCGTCGCTTCGGCCAGCGTCCCCGTGACCCAGGTGCGCCCGCCGTCCGCCGATCGGGCGTAGCCGATCGAGCCCTGGTCGTTGGGCGTGGGATCCAGGGAGTCCTTCACTCCCGCCCGCCATCCCACCACCAGCCGGTCGGCGTCCAGCACCGCGATGTCCGGCACTCTGTTGCCCTCGTGCGCCAGTTCCCCGTCGGCGCGCCTGCTCACCGTGCTGTAGACCGTCACGGGATCGCTCACGCACGGCCCCACCACGTCCGACTCCGGCCATGTCACCCACCCATCTTCCGCCGCCGGCCCGCCGTCGGGTGACCGTGATCACCCGACGTTCACGTGCCCGCCGCCTTACGGCAAGCACCAGGAAGCCCACCGTAGTCACCGGTGACCCTCCGTCCATGCACGCCACTCCAGCGGGACTTCGGCGCGCGCCGTCACATCGGGCTCGTACCCCTCCACTCCTACAGGACGTCATGTAAAAACGCGGAAAACCACACAAGCCCCGCAGCGCAGGCGCTGCGGGGCAAAAAATCTACAATGTAAAGGCGTCCGGCCGGGCGAGGCGGCCGCCGCTCACCCGACACGTCGAGGATGACGAGCCGCCGGCCCGGTCAGCGGGCGGGGGCGATCACGCGGAGCGCTCGGCCCTGTCGCCCGACCAGTCGGTGTGGAACGCGCCCTCCTTGTCGACCCGGTGGTAGGTGTGGGCGCCGAAGTAGTCGCGCAGTCCCTGGACGAGGGCGGCGGGCAGCCGGTCCCTGCGCAGCCCGTCGTAGTAGGCCAGCGCGGAGGAGAACCCGGGAGTGGGCACGCCGATCCTCACCGCCGTCGACACCACCCGTCGCCAGGCGTCCTGGGCGGCGGCCAGCGCGCCCGCGAACCCCTCGTCGGCCAGCAGCGTGGGCAGGGCGGGGTCGGCGTCGTAGGCGGCGCGGATCCTGTCGAGGAAGCGTGCCCTGATGATGCAGCCGCCCCGCCAGATCGTGGCCATCGCGCCGAGGTCGACGTCCCAGCCGTACTCCTTCGAGGCCGCGGTGATCTGGTCGAAGCCCTGCGCGTAGGCGACGATCTTGGAGGCGTACAGCGCATGCCGTACGTCCTCGATCAGCTCCTTGCCCGCGACGCCGGACAGCGAGGGCCCCTGCAGGCCGCGGGCGGCAGCGCGCTGCTCGGGGTGGCCCGACAGGGCGCGGGCGAAGACCGCCTCGGCGATGCCGGTGACGGGGACGCCCAGCTCCAGAGCGCTCTGGACGGTCCAGCGGCCGGTGCCCTTCTGCTCGGCGCTGTCGACCACGACGTCGACGAAGGGACGCCCGGTCTCGGCGTCGACGTGGTCGAGCACCTGGGCGGTGATCTCGATGAGGTAGGACTCGAGCTCGCCCTCGTTCCACTCCCGGAAGACCTGGGCCAGCTCGGAGGGGGAGGCGCCGAGCGCCTGGCGCAGCAGGTCGTAGGACTCCGCGATGAGCTGCATGTCGGAGTATTCGATGCCGTTGTGCACCATCTTCACGAAGTGGCCCGCGCCGTCGGGGCCCACGTAGGTGGCGCAGGGAACGCCGTCGACCTTGGCGGAGATGTCCTCGAGCATCGGGCCGAGCGCCTCGTAGGACTCGCGGGAGCCGCCCGGCATGATGCTGGGACCGAGCAGCGCGCCCTCCTCGCCGCCCGAGATGCCGGTGCCGACGAAGTGGATGCCGCGCTCGCGCAGCGCCGCCTCCCTGCGCCTGGTGTCCTCGAAGTGGGCGTTGCCACCGTCGACGATCATGTCGCCCGGTTCCATCAGGTCGGCCAGCTGGTCGATGACGGCGTCGGTTCCCGGCCCCGCCTTCACCATGATGATCGCCCTGCGCGGCCGCTTGAGCGAGGCGACGAACGCCGCCATGTCCTCGGAGGGCAGGAACGTGCCCTCACCGCCGAACTCCTTGACCAGCGCCTCCGTACGGCTGTGCGAGCGGTTGTGCACCGCGACGGCGTAGCCGTGGCGGGCGAAGTTGCGGGCCAGGTTGCGGCCCATTGTGGCAAGTCCGGTGACGCCGATGTCTGCCAGATCCATGTCAGCTCCTCTTGCGGAGATACGCATCCTTCACGTGATCGGTTTGGCGGTGCGCGCTTATTCCCCCAGGCGCACGCCCAGCTCGTCCAGCCGGTTGAGCATGTCGGCCGGGTCGGAGTAGACGCGGAAGGCGCCTGAGCGTTCGAGTTCGTCCCTGCCGTACCCTCCGGACAGCAGGCCGACGCCCAGCGAGCCCGCTCTCCTGGCGGCCAGCAGGTCCCAGACGCTGTCGCCGACGACCATGGCGTGGTGGGGGTCGACGCCGAGCAGCGCGGCTCCGGCCAGGAAGAGGTCGGGGTCCGGTTTGGCGCGCCGTACCAGGTCGCGGGTGACCATGGGGGTGTCGTCGGGCAGCTTGAGCATGGACAAGGCCAGGCGGGCGGTCATGGCGTACCCGCTGGTGGCGATCGCCCAGGGAACCTGGCGGGCGGTCAGCTCGCGCAGCAGCTCGACCGCGCCGGGCAGCGGCCTGACCGTGCCGATCTGCTCGGTGTAGGCGGCGGCGTGGGCCTGCTGGAGGTCGTTGATCTGGTTCTGCGTGAGGGTGAGTCCGGTCTCCCTGAGCAGCGCGGTGACGAACAGGCCGCCGCTCATGCCGATCCTGCGGTGGATCCGCCACACCGAAAGGTCGATGCCCATCCCCGACAGAGCGCTGCGCCAGGCGATGACGTGCTGGTAGACGCTGTCGATCAGGGTGCCGTCGAGGTCGAACAGGAAGGCGGGACCAGGTGGTTCGGTGTAGTCCATCTGTCCATTGTGAGCACCTCACACGAGGAAGATGACCGTGAGGCCGATGACTGCGTCAACTACGGCGCACCACTCGGCGTAGCCGCGGGGGACGACGGCGTTCGCGCGGTGGTGGGCGAGGTCCCACAGCGCGTGGGCGAGCCATCCGCCGCCGATAAGGAACCGGGCGAGGTTCTCGTCGGCCGACAGCGCCACGAGGGCCAGCACGAGGTAGGCGGCGAGCCCGGTCAGTTGCAGCGCCAGGACCCTGCGGTCGCCGAGCGTCCTGCGGTAGACGCCGATCGCCAGGTAGGCGCCGGGCAAGGCCAGGAGGATCAGCGGCGGCGGGACGAAGGGGTCGGTCCAGACGCCGAAGGTGAGCAGGAGGGCGATCCACGTCGGCCGGCGGCGCTTCAGCGCGGCGACGAGGGGGTGGGAGGGCTGTTGCGGACGGCGAGCAGACGGGTGGGCAGACGGATGAGCATGGTGGGCGCCGTACTCCTCGCGCCGCCGGAGCATGACCGCGAGCATGGCGGGGAGCATGAGCACGTGCCCGGCGATCATCACCGTGTCGCCGGAGACCAGCCCGAGCCAGAAGGGTGGCAGGAGCAGCAGGAACGGCACGTACATCGCGGCGCCCATCTCGGCGACGGGCTGCCAGGAGTGGCCGCGGTGCCGCATCCACACGGTCATGGCCGCGGTCATGTCGGTGGCCATGATCAGAGCACCCACGTCGGCCCGGCCGAAGACGGCGGCAAGGCCGAGCCACTCGCCCGCCGCTGCCCAGACGGGTGCCAGGAGCAGCATGCCGATGATCATCGCGAGCAGCATCTCGCCGTAGTGTCTGGCGAACAGGAGGGTGGAGGTCTTTGGCATGGCCTCAGCCTCGCGGCGGCGCCGCGGAGGCGGCAGGTGCGCGGCGTCACCTGGTCACCGTGTGGAACGCATGGCTCACTCGTGTGAAACGCTGGAGGCATGCGGGTTGTGATCGCGGGTGGACACGGTAAGATCGCGCTCCGGCTGGAGCGGAGGCTGGCCGACCGGGGCGACCAGGCCGTCGGGCTGGTCCGCAATCCCGATCATCGGGCCGACGTGGAAGCTGCGGGCGGGCAGGCCGTCGTCTGCGACCTGGAGAGCGCGGGCGTCGACGAGGTCGTGAAGGTGCTCGAGGGGGCCGACGCGGTCGTGTTCGCCGCCGGCGCGGGTCCCGGCAGCGGGGCGGCCCGCAAGGACACCGTCGACAGAGCCGCATCCGCGCTGATGGCCGAAGCGGCGGAGCGGGCGGGCGTGCGCGGGTTCGTGCAGATCTCCTCCATGGGCGCGGGCGCGCCGCCTGGCGAGGACGCCGACGAGGTGTGGGCGGCCTACATCGCGGCCAAGACCGCCGCGGAGGTCGATCTGCGCGGGCGCGACCTGGACTGGACGATCCTGCGGCCCGGCGGTCTGACCGACGAGCCGGGGACGGGAAGGGTGCTGCTCGGCCCGCCGCCGCTGCCCAGGGGCAGCGTGTCGCGTGACGACGTGGCCGCGGTCGTGGTGGCGCTGCTCGACGAGCCGCGCACCGCCGGCAGGACGCTGGAGCTGGTCAGGGGAGATGTACCCATCGACACAGCCGTTCGGGCACTCTAGGAAGAGTGACTGAACACCGCGTACTCGGCAGGACCGGTCTCAAGGTCAGCCCGCTGTGCCTCGGCGCCATGATGTTCGGCGCGTGGGGCGAGCCGTCCGTGGAGGAGTCCACCAGGATCATCGGACGCGCGCTCGACGCGGGGATCAACTTCATCGACACCGCCGACGTCTACTCCGGCGGCCAGTCGGAGGAGTTCGTCGGCCACGCGCTGGCCAAGTCGGGCAGACGCGACGAGGTCGTGCTGGCCACGAAGGTGCACGGCGTGATGGGCGAGGGGCCCAACCAGCGGGGCAACTCCAGGCGCTGGATCTTCCAGGCCGTTGAGAACAGCCTGCGCAGGCTGGGCACCGACTGGATCGACCTGTACCAGATCCACCGTCCCGACCCCGACACCCACATCGAGGAGACCCTCGGCGCGCTGACCGACCTCGTACGGCAGGGCAAGATCCGCTACCTGGGCAGCTCGACCTTCCCCGCCCATCAGCTGGTCGAGTCGCACTGGGCGGCCGATCGGCGCGGCCTGGAACGGTTCGTGTGCGAGCAGCCGCCGTACTCGCTGCTGGTGCGCGGCGTCGAGGCCGACGTGCTGCCCGTCGTCCAGAGCTACGGCATGGGCGCCATCGTGTGGAGCCCGCTGGCGGGAGGGTGGCTGACCGGCGCCTACCGTGAAGGCGCCGAGCCGCCGCGCTCGCGCAGGGCCGACCGGCTGCCCGAACGCTACGACCTGTCGCTGCCCGGCAACCGGCGCAAGCTGGAGGCGGTCGAGGCCCTGGCGATCCTGGCGGAGGAGGCGGGGCTGACGCTGATCCAGCTGGCGCTGGCGTTCACGCTGCGGCATCCGGCGGTGACCTCGGCCATCATCGGGCCGAGGACGATGGAGCACCTGGTGAGCCAGCTCGCCGCCGCCGACGTGAAGCTGACCGATGACGTGCTCGACAGGATCGACGAGATCGTCCCGCCCGGCGTCACGCTCAACGAGGGCGACAGGGGCTGGCGCCCTCCCGCCCTGACCGACCCGCGCCTGCGCCGCCGCCCCGCATAGCCGCCGACAAGAGCACAGCCGCCGACAGGAACCGCCGCCCGATCGGCCCCGCACAGCCGCCGACAAGCACGGCCGCCCGATCCAGCCGGAGGAGGCGCGGAGGCGCGGAGGCGCGGAGGCGTGGGCGCGTCAGCAGGTCGACGGCCTCCTCCGCCGACAGCCCCGCGCGTGCGCCAGGCTTGCCGGCAAGCGCCTTGGCCGCCCCCTGCTGGACGACATACCGCGGATCGACGTCGTGGGGCCACAGCGCGGCGACCTCGGGGTCGCCCGCGGACGCCGCCTCCAGCACCCGGCCGATCGGCGCGACCCGCTCCAGGACCGAGGTCGTGCCCGTGACGTAGGCGCGCAGCATGTCCTGGGCGGTGCCGAGCGCCAGCGCGCCGGTGTACCAAGGACGGTCCATCGTGGCCACCGGCTCGTCGTCGCCCGCGATCGTCACGTCGACCAGCTCCTTGAGCAGGGTCCGCTTGTTGCCGAAGACGAAGTAGATCGTCTGTACCGCGACCCCGGCCCTGCGGGCGACGTCCTGGAGGTTCGTCGCGCCGTACCCGTCCCGGACGAACAGCTCGAGCGCCGCCTCCAGGATGCGCCGGCGCGTCTGCTGCGCCTTCTGGGCTCGTCTAGCTCGTCCGTTTGACATCTCTCATGATTAGAGTTTATCTCTAGTTATGAACACTAGATTTCAACTCTAGAGATGAGCTGTCATCACCGTCACCGCGTCCATGCCGGCCACGCCACCTCACCCGCCGACGCCATGGACCAGCGGTGACCGCAGTGTCCCGGCCATACGACCCGTGGCCGGATTCCCCCATCGAGGAGATGACGTGATCGAGATCGACGCGTTGACGAAGGTGTACGGGCCGGCGCAGGTCCGGGCGGTCGACGAGGTGTCCCTGCGCGTCCCCGCCGGATCGGTCTTCGGCTTCCTGGGACCCAACGGCGCGGGCAAGACCACCACCATCAAGATGCTGGCCGGGCTGCTGACCCCCACCTCGGGCCGGGTCAGGCTGGGCGGATTCGACGTGGCCCGGCAGCGTTCGGCCGCGATGGCGCAGTTCGGCGCCGTGCTCGAAGGCTCGCGCAACGTCTACTGGAGCCTGTCGGCATGGCAGAACCTGATGTACTTCGGCAGGCTCAAGGGCCTGCGCAAGGCCCGGGTCGCCGAGCGTGCCCGGGACCTGCTGACCGATCTGGGTCTGTGGGAGCGGCGCCACGACAAGGTCGGCGGCTTCTCGCGCGGCATGCAGCAGAAGGTCGCGATCGCCGCCGCCCTGATCGCCGACCCGCCGATCGTCCTGCTGGACGAGCCGACGCTCGGCCTCGACGTCGAGGCCACCCGCACCGTCAAGGACTGGATCGCCGAATGGGCCCGTGAGCTGGGCACCACCATCCTGCTCACCACGCACCAGCTCGACGTGGCCCAGGAGCTGTGCGACCGGGTGGCCGTCATGCGCGGAGGCCGGCTCGTGGCCGACCTGCCCACACGGGAGCTGCTGGCGCGCTTCCGCGAGCGCGACAGGTACGAGATCCGCCTCGAGGGGACGGCCCCACCTGGGTTCGACGCCGTCACGCGCGACGGCGTCACCACGATCAGCGTGCGGGTGAGCGAGCCGCGCGAGATATACGAGGTGGTCGACCGCCTGCGCGCCCAGTCGGTCGTCCTGGAGTCGCTGACCCAGGTCCAGCCCGATCTGGAGGACGTGTTCCTCGCCCTGGTGAACGAGGTCTCTCATGCTTAGCGTCCTGGGCGCGGAGATCGGCAAGGGCCTGCGCGTTCAACTGGCCCATCCGGTCGGCCACGTCATCACGCTGCTGATCAGCACCATGATGTACCTCGGCCTGCAGTTCGTCCTGGGGCAGGGCGAACTGCGTCAGGACCTGCTGCCGCCGACCCTGGTCGCGATCGGCGGCTACTGGTTCCTGCAGTACGCCGGCCTGGTGATGGTGGCCGACCTCATCGAGGAGAAACGCGCGGGCACCTTCACGCAGGCCCAGATGACCCCGGCGCCGCCATGGCTGCCGATGCTCGGCCGGCTGATCACCGCCTCGGTGTTCGGCCTGGCGGTGGCCGCCGTCGCCTGCCTCGTCCCCATGCTGGCGGCAGGGATCACGATCCCTGCGCCCGGGGCGGCGTTCCTGCCCGCCCTGCTGTTGGGAGTCGACGTGCTGGCCTTCACCTTCCTGATGGCCGCCCTCGCCCTGGTCTCCCCGATGATCGGCGCGCTGCAGTCGCTGTTCACCTCGCTGGTGCTGCTGCTCAACGGCTCGTTCCTGCCGCTGGCCCTCTACCCGGACTGGCTGGCAGCCCTGGCAAGAGTCCTGCCCACCACCCTGGGCGTCGAGGCGATCACCCAGACGCTGTTCGAGGGCCGCACCCTGGCCGTGCTCTGGAGCGGCGGCACCCTGCCCTGGCTGCTCGCCCACACCCTCGCGCTCACCGCCGTCAGCGGCCTGCTGTTCGTCCGCAACCACTGCCGAGCCCTGCAGGAGTCGTCGTGACCTTCGCCCGCGGATTCGCCGCAGAAGTCGGCAAGGGCCTGCTCAACCTGATCGCCGGATGGCGCGAAGTCCTCATCCAGATGATCACGTTCCCGCTGTTCTACCTGCTCATCGTGCTGTTCATGGGACGCGGGCAACTGCGCGCCGAACTGCTGCTGCCCGTACTGCTCGGCATGGTGGCGCTGACCTTCATCCACGAGCAGGTCAACCGGGTGTTCTGGAGCTATCTGGGCGACATCCAGTCCGGTGTGCTGGAACAGACGTATCTGACGCCGTTGCCCTCGGCGGCGCTCGTTCTCGGCCGCCAGGTCGCCGCCGTGGTCTCGGCCCTGCCCACCGCGCTGGCCGTCCTGGCCACCGGCGCCACCGCCATCGCCGTCCAGGGCGGGCACGTGCCCTTCACCGCGCAGGTGCTCGTGCCGCTGGCCGCGATCGCGGTGGGCACGTGCGGGCTGGCCCTGATCCTCTGCGGGCTGACCCTGGTGTTCAAACGCATCGAGATCATCACGCAGCTGTCGGTGGCCGTCTACGCCATCGCGGGCGGCACCCTGGTCCCCCTGGCCGCCATGCCCGACGCGATCGCCTTCCTCAGCCGGCTGGTCGTCCCCATCGCGCCCGGCATCGAGGCGATGCGCGACATCCTGCTCGGCGGGCATTCCCTGGTCGCCCTTCCGACCGGGTGGGGTCTGGGCTGGCTGCTGGTCCAGCCGCTGCTCATCACGGCCACGGGAGTGGTCCTGTTCAGGCGGCTCGAACACCGCGCCATGCGCCGCGGCACCCTCGGCCGCTACTAGAGAACCACGGCTGGAGACCGGAGTCCGGTCCGCGACCGGATCGGCTCCGGAACGGCGGAGCCGTCACCGGCGTCGGCCCGATTCCCACGCCTGCCGCCGCCGTCGGCCCGGCCATCCTGGGACGACACCGTCCGAAGACGTGAACCCCCGGCGGGCCATCGCGGCACGCCGGCCACCACGAGAACCTGGAGATCACCATGACCTCGGATCCTGTGACCTCGGATCCTGTGACCTCGGATCCTGTGACCTCGGATCCTGTGACCTCGGATCCTGTGACCTCGGATCCTGTGACCTCGGATCCCGTGACCCTGCGACCCGTCGGCAGGGTCGTGGGCGGTCGCGGCGAGATGTTCGAAGACGGCTGGCACGACGTGCGCGCCGTGATCCGGCTGGACGAAGAATCCTTCACCGTCTCGGCGACGCTCGGCCTGGAGTACTTCTCCCACGTGGAAGTCGTCTTCCTCTTCGACCGGATCGACCCTGCGATGGTGCGTGCCGAGCCCCGCCCCCCGAGGGGAAACCCGGACGCGGCGCCCGTGGGGGTCTTCGCCCACCGCGGGCCGTACCGCCCCAACCGGCTCGGCGTCTCCCGCTGCCGGCTGCTCGCCGTGGACGGCCTGGAGCTGCACGTCGCCGACCTGGACGCGCTGTCAGGCACGCCGATCCTGGACGTCAAGCCGTACCTGGCCGAGTTCGGCCCCCGTCATCCTGTCGTCCAGCCGGCCTGGGCGACCGAACTCATGCGCCGCTACTTCTGAGGCTCCTGCCGACCGGCCAGCCGCCTGCACTCGGCCATCGTGTGCCCGGCCAGCGCCTGCCGTACGGCGGGCACGCTGACCGCCGCCATCGACAGGCTCGTGACGCCCAGACCGGCCAGCACCGGCGCCAGCCGCGGATCGCCCGCCGCCTCGCCGCACACCCCGACGGGCTTGCCCGCGGCGCGTCCGGCGTCCGCGCACATGCCGATCAGCCGCAGCAGGGCGGGCTGCGCGGGGTCGAGCAGGTCGGCCAGGTCGGGATGCTGGCGGTCGGCGGCGAAGGCGTACTGGCTGAGGTCGTTGGTGCCGATGCTGAGGAAGTCCACCTCCTCCAGCAGTTCGGCGGCCTGCAGCGCGGCCGACGGGATCTCGACCATCACGCCGACGTGCGCGATGCCCTTGCGCCTGGCCCTGTCGGCGAACGCGGCGGCCTCCTGCCGCGTGGCGACCATGGGCGCCATCACCCGGGGGCTCGCGCCCGTCCGCAGCGCCGCCTCGGCGACGGCCTCCAGCTGGGTGTCGAGGACGGCGGGCCGTACCCGGTCCACGCGCAGCCCGCGGACGCCCAGCGCGGGGTTGGGCTCGGGCGGCAGCCCGAGGAAGGGCAGCGGCTTGTCGGTGCCGGCGTCGAGCGTCCTGATGACGGCGTCGGGACAGGCGGCGAGCACCTCGGCGTAGGCGGCTACCTGCTCGTCGAAGGAAGGGGCGCTCCTGCGGTCGAGGAAGAGGAGTTCGGTGCGGAACAGGCCCACGCCCTCGGCGCCCTCGGCCAGGTCGGCGGCGGAGCCGATGTTGAGCAGCAGCTTGACCGGATGCCCGTCGGCGGTCCTGCCGGGGCCCCTGCTCCCGCCGAGCGCGGCGCGCCTCGCGGCCTCGCCCGCCCTGATGGCGGCGGCCTCCTGCTCGTCGAGCCCGGTGACGAGTTCTCCCGATCCGCCGTCGACGGCGACGATCGCCCCGTCCGGCAGGTCCTGCGCGCCCGCGCAGGCGACGACGGCAGGCAGCCCCCTGGCCCTGGCGAGGATGGCGGTGTGGCCGGTCGGGCCACCCTTGGCGGTGACCAGCGCCAGCACGTCGGGGCCGAGCGTGGCGGTGTCGGCGGGCGAAAGGTCCTCGGCCACCAGCACGAACGGATGGCCGGGGTCGGGAACGCCGGGCATGGGCAGGCCCATCGCGGCGGCCACGGCGCGGCTGCGCAGGTCGTCGAGGTCGGCGGCGCGCTCGGCGAAGTACCCGCCCGCCGCGACCAGGGCCTCGCGGTGCATGGCGAAGGCCCTGTCCAGCGCGTGGACGGCAGGCAGGCCCGCGCCGACGTGCGCCTGCGCCGCCTCCAGCAGCATCGGGTCGTCGGCCATCATCGCCTGGGCCTCGAGGATGTCGCGCTCCTGCCCCTCGCGCGCCCGCTCGGCCCGCCTGGCCAGCTCGGCCGCCACGGTCCGCAGCGCTGTGCGCACGGCCTGCTCCTCGGCCGCGCCGTCCAGGCCCCGCCCGTCGGCGGCGGGCAGGGGCGGGAGCGCCGGCGGCTCGGCCATGCGGACGACGGGTCCCGCCGAGCGGCCAGGGCTGACGCCGAGTCCCTTCAACCGCTCGGGAGGCTCAGCCATCTGCCGGCTCCTCGGCGTCCAGGTCGCGCGCGAGCAGCTCGGCCAGGGTGTCGACGGCCGCCTGCCCCTCCGCGCCTTCGGCCGAGAGTGTCACCTCGACGCCGTGCACCGCGCCGAGCGACAGCACCCCCAACATGCTGGTGGCGGGCACGGACTTGCCCGAGCCGACCGCGATCCGCACGGGCACGCCCAGCCTGACCGCCTCCTGCACGAAGAGCCTGGCGGGACGGGCGTGCAGGCCCGTCCGCGAGGCGACCACCACGGTGCGCTCTGCCATCACTTCTCCTTCACGGCTCGATCGTGACCTTGATCGCGGCGCCCTGACGCACCAGGTCGATCGCCTCCAGTACCCGCGGCAGCTCGAGCCGGTGGGTGATCAGATCGGCGACCGGCACCGCGCCGTCCGCGATCAGCGCCAGCGCCCGCGCGTTGTGGGCGGGGCTCGAGCCGTTCGCGCCGACGATCGTCAGCTCCCTGTAGTGCACGAGGTTGGAGTCGCAGGCGATGATCGGGTCGTCCTTCGGCAGTCCGCCGAAGAAGCTGACGCGCCCCTGCCTGGCCGCCATCCGCAGCGCCTGCTCCTGCGCGGTGCCCGACGCCGCCGCGGTGATCACCACGTCGGCCCCGCGCCCACCGGTCAGCTTCAGCACCTGCTCGACGGGGTCGGCGTCGATCGCGGCGTCCGGCTGGACCATGGCGGCGGCCAGCGCCAGACGTGCCGGGTTGACGTCGACGAGGAACACCCTGGCGGCGCCCCTGGCACGGGCCAGCCGGACGTGCAGGCAGCCGATCGGGCCCGCGCCCATCACGACCACGTCGTCGCCCTCGCCGACCCTGGCCAGTTCCTGGCCGTTGAGCACGCAGGCGAGCGGCTCGGCCACCGAGGCCTCGGCGAAGGAGACGCCGTCGGGGATGCGGTTGACGCCGTCGACGGCCAGGACCTTGGCCGGGACGATCATGTACTCGGCGAAGCCGCCGTCGTAGTGGTAGCCCATCGACTCCTGGTGGGGGCAGACGGTCATCCTGCCCCTGCGGCACTCCTCGCACGTCCCGCAGGGAATGGCGGCGATCACCTGGACCCGCTCGCCCGTGCCGACCACCTCTCCGGCGATCTCGTGGCCCATGACGCGCGGCGGTCTGATGTGGTGGTGGCCGTGGTGGAAGATCTTGGCGTCGGTGCCGCAGGTCGAGCAGTTGCGCACCCTGATCTTCAGCTCGCCGGGGCCCGCGGCCGGCTCGGGCGCCTCTTCGACCCGCAGGTCCCCTGGCGCGTGGAATCGGGCGACTTTCACGACAGCTCCTTCATGACGGTCTCGACCTCGCTCGCCTCGCGCAGCGCGCGGGCGCGTCCGGGGTCGAGCAGGATCTCGGCGAGCTCGGCCAGCAGCGCGATGTGGCCGTCGCCCCTGGCGGCGATGCCGACGCAGAGCGTGACGTGCTCGCCGTCCCAGTCGACGCCGTCGGGGAAGCGCACCACGCAGATGGCGTCGCGCAGGATGGCCTCCCTGTCGACGCCGTGCGGGATGGCCACCCCCTCGCCGACGTAGGTGGAGATGGAGCGCTCGCGCTCCAGCATGGCCTCGACGTACGGCTCGGCCACCGCTCCCGTCTCCACCAGGAGCCTGCCGCAGCGCCTGATCGCCTCCTCGCGCGTGTCGGCGTGCTCGTGCAGGAGCACGGCGCGCCGCTCCAGGACGTCACGCACCGACCGTCCCGCCCTTCTTGATCGTGGCGATGAGCCGGGTGACGGCGGGGTCGCCGAGGAAGATCTGGAACGGCACGAGCACCGCGCCGGGCGCCGCGGACGCCCGCGCGCGGGCGGCCAGACCGGCGTGGCACAGCACCACGTCGGCGTCGGCCGGGATGGCGTTGACGGGGGTGTGCTCGACCGTGACGCCGGTGTCCTTGAGCTGCTTGCGCACCGTGGTGGCCAGCATGACGCTGCTGCCCATGCCCGCGTCGCAGGCGATCACGATCTTGTGGATGTCCTTGCTGTCGATGCTGGTCATGACGCCTCCTGGGCGGCGGGCTCGGTCCTGTCCTCCGGTGCGGTCTCGTCTGGTGCGGCCTCGTCCTGGTCCTTCTCTCCGCGTCCGAAGCCGAGCAGGAGGGAGGCGACGGCGAAGCTGGCGGCAGTGGCCAGCAGGATGCCCGCGGCCACGCCGAACCAGCCGCCCTTGGGCGTGACGGCGAGGTAGGCGAAGATGCTGCCGGGCGACGGCGTGGCCACCAGACCCGCGCCGGTGATCATGAAGGTGAAGACGCCGGCCGCGCCGCCCGCGATGACCGCGATGATCAGGCGCGGCTTCATCAGCACGTAGGGGAAGTAGATCTCGTGGATGCCGCCGAAGAAGTGGATGATCATGGCGGCGGGCGTGCTCGGCCGTAGCGCCCTCGGCCCGAAGAACAGGTAGGCCAGCAGCAGGCCGAGCCCGGGTCCCGGGTTGGACTCCAGCATGAACAGGATCGACTTGCCGTGCTGCACCGCCTCGGCGACGCCCAGCGGGCCGAGCACGCCGTGGTTGATCGCGTTGTTGAGGAACAGCACCTTGGCCGGTTCGATCAGCACCGAGGCCAGTGGCAGCAGGCTGTGGCCGACGAGCCACTCGACCCCGCTGCCGGCCGCCTCGGTGACCACCTTGACGATCGGCCCGATGCCCCACACGCCGAGCAGCGCCATCGCGCCGCCGACGATGCCGGCGGTGAAGTTGTCGACCAGCATCTCGAAGCCGGCCCTGGTGCGCTGCTCGGTGAACCTGTCGACCAGCTTGAGCAGGTAGGCCGCCAGCGGTCCGATGACCATCGCGCCGAGGAACATGGGGATCGTCGCGCCGACGACGACGCCCATGGTCGCCACGGCGCCGACGACGGCGCCGCGCTGGCCGTGGACCATCCTGCCGCCCGTGTAGCCGATGAGGACCGGCAGCAGGGTGGTGATGATCGGGCCGACCAGGGCGGCGAGGGACGCGTTCGGCAGCCAGCCGGTGGGGATGAACAGGGCGGTGATGAGACCCCATGCGATGAACGCGCCGATGTTCGGCATGATCATGCCGGCCAGATGGCCGCCGATGCGCTGGATGGTCGCTTTCAGGCCGGTTCCGTAGACCGGGGGAGTGTAGGTGTCGGCCATGGGGGTGGCTCCTTACAGGGTGGTGGCTCCCAGAGGCATGGAGGGGTCGAAGGGGCGCAGGAGCACCCGGTCGCGGTGGATGTCGCAGGGGTGGGGCATGCGGCTGCCCGGCAGGCCGACGGCCGCCGCCGCCCAGGCCAGGGCCTCGACCAGGGCGCGTTCGCCGCTCGCGCCTGCGGCGAGGAAGCCCGCCAGCATGGCGTCGCCCGCGCCGACGGTGCTGCGCGGCTCGTCGACCCCGCACTCGCCGTAGCGGACGGCGCCGTCGGTGACCAGGATCGCGCCGTCGGCGCCGAGGCTGGCAAGCACCGCGCGCGCGCCGGCCGCGCGCAGCTTCTCCGCGGCCTCGACGGCCTCGCCCATGCGGGTGATGGGCATGCCCGTCGCCTCGGCGAGCTCCTCGCGGTTCGGCTTGACCAGCGCGGGCCCCGCCGCCAGCGCGGCCAGCAGCGCGGGGCCGCTGGTGTCGACGGCGACGTGGATGCCCGCGCTGGAGAAGCGCTCGCACAGGCGCGCGTAGACGTCGGGCGGCACCTCGGGCGGCAGGCTGCCGGAGGCGACCACCCAGTCGGCCGAGTGCGCCGCCGACAGCACCGCCTCGGCGATCGTGTCGAGCTCGGCGGCCGACAGGGCGGTGCCCGGCTCGTTGATCTTGGTGATGGTGCCGTCGGGCTCGGCCAGCGTCACGTTGGAGCGGGTGGCGCCCCGCACCGGTACGGTCACCATGTCCAGCCCCTCGGCCGACAGCAGGCCGATCAGCCGGCGGCCCTCGTCGCCCCCGTACGGCACGACCGCGCACGAGGCGACGTCGTTGGCCAGCAGCGCCCTCGAGACGTTGACGCCCTTGCCGCCCGGGTCGAGCCTGGCGGCGGCCGCCCTGATCACCGTGCCCCTGTCCAGCGAACTCACCTCGATCGTGCGGTCGAGGCTCGGGTTGAGCGTCAGGGTGAGGATCATGCCCGGACCACCTGGGGCCCCGCGGCCGAGACGTCGGCGGCGGTGGCCGCGTCCAGGCCCGTGTCGGTGATCAGTACGTCGATCTCGGCCAATGAGGCGAATCTGGCCAGATAGGTGTTGGTGAACTTGGTGTGGTCGGCCAGCAGGACGCTTCGCTGCGCCGCGGCGATCATCGCCCGCTTGATCGCCGCCTCCGCGGGATCGGGCGTGGTCAGCCCCTTGGCCACCGAGCAGCCGTTGGTCGCCATGAACGCCACGTCCACGTGAAGGTCGGCGAGAGGGCGCAGCGCCCAGTCGTCGACGGTGGCCAGCGTCCGGCCGCGCACCCTGCCGCCGAGCATGATGACGTTGAGGTTGGGCCTGGCGGCCAGGACGGAGGCCAGCGGCGGGGAGTTGACCACCACCGTCAGCTCCCTGTCGGCGGGCAGCACCTGCACCAGCCGCCCGGTCGTGGACCCGGCGTCGATGATGACCGATCCGTCCTCCGGCAGTTCGGCGAGCGCCGCCTTGGCGATGCGCTCCTTCTCGGCGGTCATCACCTCGTCGCGGGCGGCCAGCGCGGGCTCGAATCCCAGGCGCTCGACGGGGATCGCCCCTCCGTGCACCCGCCGTAGGACGCCCGCCCGCTCCAGCGCTGTCAGGTCGCGGCGGATGGTCTCGGTGGTGACGTCGAACTCCTCGGCGAGCGTCACCACGTCCACGCGACCGGCGTCACGGGCCATGCGCAGGATCTCCTGCTGGCGCTCCTCGGCGTACATGATGTTGATTCACCGCCGTTTCCGTTTGGTTTCCCCTTTGTTTATAGCCGGATGTGTGGGTACGTCAAGGTCTGGTAGATATGTGCGAATGCGAACCAAGCGCTGGGCAGCCGTGGCGGCCGCCGTCCCCCTGCTGATCGCGACACCCGCGCTGGCCGAGGCACCGCCGAAGGTCCCCGCGGGCACGACGGCCGGATACGTGGTCTTCGACAGGGTGGCGGGGAAGATCGTCGCCCACCGGCTGGCGCACAGGGCGTTCAGATCCGCGTCGGTGATCAAGATCTTGATCGCGATCGACTTCCTCGAGCGGACCGCCAAGCCGACCGTCCGCGACCTGGCCACGCTCAAGGTCATGCTGCGCTCCAGCGACGACGACGCGGCCTCGGCCCTGTGGGACAGGGGCGGCAAGGGGAAGATCGTCACCCGCATGGCCAGGAAGCTCGGCCTGGCCGACACCAGTCCGCCGCCCGCCGCCAAGCCGGGCTTCTGGGGCTACACCTCGCTGAGCGCCTACGACGTCGCCAGGACCTACCGCTACCTCATGGACAGAGCCGACGCCAAGGTTCGCGACCTGGTCATCGGGCACCTGCGCCAGGCGACCCCCTGTGGCACCGACGGCTTCGACCAGTACTTCGGCATCCCGCGCGCCCTGCCCAAGCCGTGGGCGGTCAAGCAGGGCTGGTCGGGTTTCGGCGCCGTCCCGCCCGTCAGGTGCTCACCCACCGGAGCCGGCGGCCCGCTGATCACCCCTCAGTCCCAGGCGCGGCTGCCGCTGGTGCCCGACCTCGGCAGGCCCGTCCTGCACACCACGGGTCTCGTCGGCAAGGGTGACAGGCTCATCTTCGTGCTGCTCACCGCCCATCCCGCGGGCGGCCGGTGGAACGACTCCGTCAAGCGCACCACCACGCTGGCGCGAGACCTCTACCGCAGCGTCTCCATGTAGGCGGCGTAGACCTTCTTCGGCACGCACATCCGCCACGCCTCGGTCACCAGCTCGCGCATCTCGGGGACGTCGAGGGCGGCCATCCGCGCCTCCACCCAGTGGAAGCGCAGGTCGCTCTCGCGCGGCAGGAAGAAGGTGGCGGGCTCGGCGGCGACCAGCGCCGCGCGCTCCTCCTTGGGAAAGCCGAACCCCATGGTCGTCTCATCCCTTGAGAAGGCGACGTAGACGATCGAGCCCACCCGGAACTTCACCCGGTCGCGGATCAGGTGCTCGGAGGAGCGTGGCAGCCGCGAGGCCAGGTCGCGCACGTCGTCGACGGTGATCACCAGTCCAATCTAACCCCGGTTTCAGCGGCGCACACCTGGGCAGTCGCGAATCATGAGAGTCATCGTGGTCGGCGCGACGGGCAACGTCGGCACCAGTGTCGTGCAGGCACTCGAGGCCGAGCCTCAGATCACCTCCATCGTCGGCGTCGCGCGCCGCCGCCCCCGATGGAACCCGGGTCCCAAGACCACCTGGCACGCCGCCGACGTGGCCGAGGACGACCTCACCGCCGTGTTCGAGGGCGCCGCCGCCGTCGTGCACCTGGCATGGCTGTTCCAGCCCACCCGCGACCCCGCCACCACCTGGCGCGCCAACGTCCTCGGCAGCATGGCCGTCTTCCGCTCCGTCGCCCAGGCGAGGGTGCCCGTCGTGGTCCACGCCTCCTCCGTGGGCGCCTACTCGCCGGGGCCGAAGGACCGTGCCGTCGACGAGTCCTGGCCCACCCACGGCTGGCCGCGGGCCGCCTACGGCAGGGAGAAGGCCTACGTCGAGCGCGTCCTCGACGTGTTCGAACGCGACCATCCGGACACCAGGGTCGTCAGGATGCGGCCCGCGTTCATCTTCAAGAGGGAGGCGGCCAGCGAGCAGCGGCGGCTGTTCGGCGGGCCCTTCGTGCCCGGCAGGATGATGCGCCGCGTGCCGGTCATCCCCGACATCCCGGGACTGCGGGTGCAGGCCCTGCACGCCTCCGACGCCGCCCAGGCCTACCGCCTGGCGGTCGTCTCCGACGTCTCGGGCGCCTTCAACCTCGCCGCCGAACCCGTCCTCGGTCCCGCCGAGCTGGCCGGGCTGTTCGGCGCGCGCCTCGTGCCGCTGTCGCCGTGGCTGGCCAGGACCGCGGTGGCGGCCGGCTGGCACGCGCGCCTCATCCCCTCCTCTCCCGGGCTGCTGGAGATGGCGCTCAACCTGCCCATCCTCGACACCACCAGGGCCCGCACCGAGCTGGGCTGGCAGCCCAGGTACGGCGCGGCGCAGGCGATGCGCGAGATGCTCGACGGACTGGCGGGCGGCGCCGGCATGGACACCCCGCCCCTGGCACCCGGCCACCTGAAGGAGGAGTTCACCACGGGAGTCGGCGCCAAGCCGTAGCCGGCGCCCGCCCAGAACCGTGAGCCCCGGTGCCATGGCCGGGGCTCACGAACGCCGCGACCGCCGGCGTTCCCCGTGAGCCGCGAGCATTGTCGGTGGCCTGTGCGAGGATGCCTCGTGCCTATCTCTCCCACCTTCGTCACGGTCAGCGACGGTCACCGGCTGGCGGTCCGCCGCAGCGGCCACGGCGGTGTGCCGCTGCTCCTCGTGCACGGTTTTCCCTGCACGAGCCTGATCTGGTCGCACAACATCGAGCCGCTGGCCGAGGCCGGGTTCGACGTCGCCGCGCCGGACCTGCGCGGCTACGGCGACTCGGATTTCGCCCCTGACGGCTTCTACGACTTCGCGGCGTTCAACGCGGACCTGATCGGCCTGCTGGACGCCTTCGGCTGGGACCGGGTCGTCGTGGCGGGCCACGACCTCGGCGCGATGGTGGCCATCGACATGGCCAACCGCCACCCTGACCGGGTCGACAGGCTGGTGGTGCTCGACGACTCGATGCCCGAGCTTCCCGACGCGTTCGCCGCGGCCGGGATCCCCGCAGGCACACCGAAGCCGGCGATCTACGACTACCAGCGCCGACAGGGGTTGCACGCCGACGAGCTCGTCGCCGAGCTGGACACGCCCGAACGGCGACGGCGCTACATCGCCGAGTTCTTCGGGCACCGGATGTGGTGTCCGCCCAACGCCTTCAGCGACGACGATCTGGCTCTGCTCACCGAGCCGTACGCGGACGCCGACCGGCTGCGCGCCTCCTTCGCCGACTACGAGGTGGTGATGGGCACCCGTCCCATGTCGGGTCCCGAGTTGACCGACCGGCCCGTGCTGCAGCCGACGCTGGTGCTCGTCGGCCCCGACCAGGTCACCGTCGGCGAGCATGTCGCCGAGCGGTGCGCGATCGCCTACCCGCAGGTCGTCGGCCCGTTCTGGGTGCCGGGTGCGGGCCACTTCATGCCCTGGGAGAAGCCGGTCGTGGTCAACCGCGCCATCCGCTTCTTCTGCGGAGACCTGCTGAAGGGGTGACCGAGGCCGCCGAGGCGTGCCCGAACGCTGGATCGCCGCCGTGCCCGGACCTCAGAGGGTGCCTGCCGCAGCCCTGCGGTGCAGGGAGGTGGCCAGCACCGAGCCGAACACGACGTGCGCGAGCCCCATCACCAGTGCCCTGCCGGGCTCGTCGCGATGGATAGGAGGCATCGGGGTCAGCGCGGGCACCCAGCCCTCGTAGCTGGCCAGCCAGATGGCCAGGCCGTAGGCGACCCCGACCGGCAGCGGAGCCCCTCGCCCTCTGGTCAGGAGCGCGAGCACCGCCCCCGCGCCCGCGCCGAACGCGTAGTGCGCCAGTGCCGCCATCGGCTTCTCACCCGCTTTGGGCCGGTGGGAACGGCCGGGCAGCAGCGCGCGGACGACGTGCTTGGGCGGCTGCTCGCGCATCAGCCCTGCCTTGTCGCCCGCGAGCATGACGGTGCTCATCGCCGTGGTGGCCGTGGCCCCGGCGAACGCTCCTCTGACGAGTTCGCGAATCATAGGGGCCGCCTGCCCTCGAGGGGTCAGGAGAAACGGGGCAGCGTCCTGCCGTACAGCCAGGCGGACAGCACCGGAGCGAGCGGGCGGGAGGTGTGCCGCTGCGCGTGGGCGACGAACGCGTCGGTGCTGACCGTGGAATGCCGGTTCTCGGCCGTCCACGCGCGCACCATCCCGAAGAAGGCGGGATCGCCCATCTCCTCCCGGAGCCGGTGCACCGTCAGCGCGCCGCGCTTGTAGACGCGGTCGTCGAACAGGCGCCGGGGCCCTGGGTCGGCGAGCGTGAAGTCCTGCGGCATGACCGCCAGCCG
This sequence comes from Nonomuraea sp. bgisy101, assembly GCF_057708945.1. NCBI lineage: Bacteria > Bacillati > Actinomycetota > Actinomycetes > Streptosporangiales > Streptosporangiaceae > Nonomuraea > Nonomuraea sp. bgisy101. The sequence goes on along the minus strand of NZ_JBYITD010000009.1, from coordinate 223,569 downwards.
CTGGTGCCAGCGCTTGGCGTGGGCCGCGGCCGGCTCCCCTCCTGAGGACTCCGACCACAGCCACTCGGCATAGGCGGCGAAGCCCTCGTGCAGCCAGATGTCGTTCCAGCTCCCGATGGTCAGGCTGTTGCCGAACCACTGGTGGGCGAGCTCGTGCGCGACCAGCCGCTCGGAGCCTCGGCGCCCGTCGACGTGGTTGCGCCCGAAGACCGACAGCCCCTGCGCCTCGATCGGGATCTCCAGCTCGTCGTCGGCGACGACCGCGGTGTAGGCGTCGAAGGGGTAGGCGCCGAACCTGTCGCTGAACAGCGCCAGCATCTCGCCCTGCCTGCCGAAGTCGTTCCTGACACGGGCGGCGAGCCTGGCGGGGTAGGCCAGCCCGTCGCCGACCTGGTAGCGGCCGATCTGGACGCTTGCCAGATAGGTGGCCATGGGGTCGGTGCGGGAGAAGATCCAGGTGGTGTTGCCCCCCGCGCGCCGTTTGAGCACCAGCGACCCGTTGGTCAGCACCTGGTACGGCGAGGCGGTCGTCACCGTCATGGTGTAGGTGGCCTTGTCGTCCGGCCTGTCGTTGCAGGGGAACCACGAGGGCGCGCCGACCGGCTGGCTGGCCACCAGCGCGCCGTCGGTCAGCTCCTCCCAGCCCACGCCGCCGAAGGGGCTGGAGATCGGCTGCGGCTTGCCCGCGTAGGCGACCTCGACGCCGATCGCCGCCCCCGCGGGGCGCGACCTGCCGAGCGGCACCGTGAGCCTGCCTGCCCGGTGGACGTGGCGGACGCGGACGCCGTCGACCTTGACCGAGCTCACCGCGAACGGGCCCAGGTCGAGCTCCAGGTCGCTCACCTGATGCGCGGTCTCGACCGACAGCGTGGCCAGGGCGCCCAGCCAGTTCGTCGACACGCGGTAGCGCAGGTCGAGATCGTAGTGCGTGACGCCGAAACGCGGGTCCCCGTGGCCGGGGAAGTAGGGCGTCACCGCCATGGCGAGATGGGGTTGCCGAACCAGCGCGTCCTCTCGGGCACGTTCTCCCCCCGCATCACCAGTGAGGCGGGGCCGACCGTGGCGTGCGCGCCGATCGTCGCGGCGGGCAGCACGACCCCGTGGGGGCCCAGCGTAGCGCCCGCGGCGAGGTCGACGGTGTCGATGCTCATGACCCGATCATGGAACAGGTGCGTCTGCAGGACGCAGCCGCGGTTGACGCACGCGCCGTCGCCGAGGCTCACCAGGTCCGCCTCGGGCAGCCAGTAGGTGTGGCAGGAGACCCCATGCCCGATGCGTGCCCCGAGCGAGCGCAGCCACACGTTCAGCGGCGCGGTGCCCAGCCACGGGTCGGCGAACCACGGCGCGGCCAGCACCTCGACGAAGTTGTCGGCCAGCTCGTTGCGCCAGACGAACGAGCTCCACAGCGGTCGGTCACCGGCGGCGATGCGGCCCAGCAGCGCCCACTTGGCCAGGCTGGCCACCGCGGCGGCCACCACTCCGGCCGACAGCAGCACCAGGCCGCTCAGCAGGGCGGCGACGGGCGTGCCGTACGTCCAGGCGAGCCACAGCAGCACGCCGGCCGTCACCGCCGCCAGCGCCGCCGTACAGGTGGCCGGCAGCAGGCGGCACAGCTCGACCAGCGCGCGGGCGGCCTTCAGCCGCGCGGGCGGGTCGTAGGTGCGGCTGCGGTCGCCTCCCTGGCTGGTACGGCGCAGCTCCACCGGCGGCATGCCCAGGTAGGACGAGCCCGACTTGGCCTTCTTCGGTGTGGCCGACAGCACGCCTACCAGGCCGTCCTTGGGCACCTTGCGGCCCGGCGCGGTCATGCCCGAGTTGCCGAGGAAGGCGCGCTTGCCGATGCGGGCCTCCGCGATCCGCATCCACCCGCCGTCCAGCTCGTAGGGGGCGACCATCGTGTCGTCGGCCAGGAACGCGCCGTCGCCGACCGAGGTCATGGACGGCAGCGCCAGCACCGTGGACAGTTCCGCGTCGCGGCCCACCTTCATGCCGAGGGCGCGCAGCCAGCCCGGCGTCAGGATGCTGGCGTACAGCGGGAACAGCCACACCCGTGCCGAGGACATCAGCCTGCCGGTCGCCCACGCCTGCCACGCCGCACGGCTGTGCACGGGGTACTGGCCGGGGACCAGCCCGATCGCCAGCAGCCGCACGCCGGCGAGCGTGACGAGCGCGAACGCGGCCATCCCTGCGACCGTCGCCAGGGGGAGCGCCCACAACGTGTTCGTCGCCAGCAGCACCGCGAGGCCCGCGCCGATCCCGGCGGCGGGCAGCAGGCCCAGCGCGACCGCCGAGACCGCGTACACGCCCACCCAGAATCGGGACCTGGGTGGCCGCTCCTCTGCCCGGCGCGCCTTGCCCTGCCTGGTCGCGGGAGCGCCCGCCCACCTCGTGCCGGCCGGGACCGCGCCCTGGACCGCCGAGCCGGGCGCGATCTGGGCGTGCTTGCCGATCTTCGTGCCGGGCAGCAGCGTCGAGCGCGAGCCGACCGACGCGCCCGCGCCGATCCTGATCTCGCCGACGCGCACCCTGTCGCCGTCGTACCACACGCCGCTCAGGTCGACCTCGGGCTCGACCGAGGCGCCCCTGCCGAGCCTGAGCATCCCGGTGATGGGCGGCGCCGAGTGCAGGTCGGCGTCCTCGCCGACCTGGGCGCCCAGCAGCCTCGCGTACCAGGACATCAGCGGCGCGCTGCCCAGGTCGGGCAGCCCGAGCCTGGCCGCGAACTGCTCGGCGAACCACAGCCGCAGATGGACGGCGCCGCCGCGCGGATAGCGCCCTGGCTTGAGCCCTCGCAGCAGCAGCCGGGCGACGGCCGCCGACAGCGCGAGCCGTCCCGGCGGGGACAGCAGCACCAGCGCGCCCGCCGCGACCCACCACCACGACAGCACCGGCGCCCACAGCAGGTTGGCCAGCGCCGCCACGACGAGGAGGAAACGCAGCCCCGTCACGGTCATCAGCGGCACCATGAGCGCCGTCTGGGCCAGCGACGCGCGCACCGGCATGGGTGCGATCTCGCGCGCCTTGGCGTGGGCCTGCTGCGTCCGCTCGTCCCCCAGCAGCTCGTGGAGCGCGCCGAAGGTCGAGTGCTCGTAGAGGTCGGCGACGGTCACCGCGGGGTGGCGCACGCGCAGGGCGGACACCAGCCGCGCCGCCGCCAGGCTGCCGCCTCCCTCGGTGAAGAAGTCGGTGCGGGGGCCCTCGGGCGCCACACCGAGGACGGCGGCCCACTGCTCGGCCAGCCATCCGCGCTGCGCCTGCCGCTGGGGGAGCGGCCACGGCAGCGCATCACGGTCGATCTTGCCGGAGGTGCGGGTCGGCAGCTCCTCGACGACCGCCAGCCGGGGGACGAGCGCGGCCGGCAGCGACCCCCGCAGCAGTTCCCTGGCCTCGGCCAGATCGAAGTCCTCCGCGGCGACCAGGTAGCCGACCAGCAGCTGGCCGCGCACGGCCGCGGCCGCGCCCGCCACTCCAGGAAGGGCCTGCAGGGCGGCGTCCACCTCGCCGAGCTCGATGCGCCGCCCGCCCAGCTTGATCTGCTCGTCGGCGCGACCGGCGAAGACCAGCCCCTCGGGCTCGGCGCGCACGAGGTCGCCGCTGCGGTAGGCGCGCTCCCAGCCCATGCTGGGCAGCGGCGCGTACTTCTCGGCGTCCTTGACGGGGTCGAGGTAGCGGGCCAGGCCGACGCCGCCGATGATCAGCTCGCCGGTGGCGCCCATCTCGACGGGCCGGCCGTCGCCGTCGACGACCACCAGGTCCCAGCCGTCCAGCGGCAGCCCGATCCGCACCGGGCCCTCGCCGGTCAGCAGCGCCGCGCTCGCCACGACCGTGGCCTCGGTGGGGCCGTAGGTGTTCCAGACCTCCCTGCCGGGCACGGCCAGCCGCGCCGCCAGCTCGGGAGGGCAGGCCTCGCCACCGAAGATCAGCAGGCGCACGTCGTCGAGCGTCTCGGCCGGCCACAGCGCTGCCAGGGTCGGCACGGTCGACACGACCGTGATGCCGTGGGCCACCAGCCAGGGGCCGAGGTCCATGCCGGTGCGCACCAGCGCCCTGGGGGCGGGCACCAGGCACGCGCCGTGGCGCCAGGCCAGCCACATCTCCTCGCAGGAGGCGTCGAAGGCGACCGACAGCCCCGCCAGGACGCGGTCGCCCGGGCCCAGCGGCCGTTCGGCCAAGAAGAGGCCGGCCTCGGCGTCGACGAAGGCGGCGGCGTTGCGGTGGGTGACCGCCACCCCCTTGGGTTTGCCCGTCGAGCCCGAGGTGAAGATGATCCACGCGTCGTCGTCGACCGTCGGCCCGCCGTCGAGCGGCCAGGGGGAGGGCTCGCCGTGCACGGTGACGTGGTCGGTGACCACCGCGCGGACGCCCGCCTCGGAGAAGACCAGCTCGGCACGGTCGTCCGGGTCGTCGGCGTCCACGGGTACGTAGGCGGCGCCCGCGGTCAGCACGGCGAGGATGGTGATGTACAGCTCGGCCGTGCCCGAGGGCACCCGCACGCCGACCCTGTCGCCGCGCCGTACCCCCGCCTCGGCCAGCTCGCCGGCCAGACTCGCCACACGGGCGCCGAGCTCGCGGTAGGTCAGCGAAACCTGGCCGTCGTCGAGCGCGGACGCGTCGGGGTGCGCCGTCGTCGTCGCCTTGAGGATGTCGAGCAGGGTGCGCGGCGGCGCGGCCAGCGGGCCCGCGGCGTAGACGGCGCGGGTGGCGAGCTCCTGCGGGGCGACCACGGACGGTAGCAAGGCGCGACTCCTGGGATCGGGGACAACAGGACGCAACGAGGCATTGTCCTCCGCTATTCCCTATTCCATCGGAGGTTCGGCCAGTGCGTCTCTATATATGAGACATATCTTCTTAAAATGTGAGAAACGGGGCTAGGGTGCGTATCCATGAACGCCGTATATACCCATGGCCACCACGAGTCCGTCCTGCGCTCCCACCGCTGGCGCACCGCCGAGAACTCCGCCGCCTACCTGCTGCCTCACCTGAAGCCGCACATGGAGGTCCTCGACGTCGGCGCGGGCCCCGGCACCATCAGCGCGGACCTGGCGGCCAGGGTCGGCCGTCTGACCGCCTCGGAGGTGACCGGCGAGGCGCTGGAGCTGTCCAGGGCTGAGGTGACGGCGCGAGGGCTGACCAACGTCGACTTCGCCGTCGCCGACGTGCACGCGCTCGACTACCCCGACGACACCTTCTGCGTCGTCCACGCCCACCAGGTGCTGCAGCACGTCGGTGATCCCGTCCAGGCCCTGCGCGAGATGCGCAGAGTCACCAAGCCTGGCGGGATCGTGGCCGTGCGCGACAGCGACTACGCCGCCTTCGCCTGGTATCCGCGGTTGCCCGCGCTGGAGGAGTGGATGGAGCTGTATCAGCGGATCGCCCGCGCCAACGGCGGCGAACCCGACGCGGGACGGCGCCTGCTGTCATGGGCGCGCGCGGCCGGGTTCTCCGACATCACCGCCACGTCCTCCACCTGGTGCTTCGCCACCGACGACGACAGGCAGTGGTGGGGCGGGATGTGGGCGGAGCGGATCCTGCGTTCCGACATGGCGTGCCGGGCGCTGACCTCGGGCGCGGCCACGGCGGCCGACCTCCAGCGGATCTCGGACGGCTGGCGCGAGTGGGCCGCCTCGGGCGACGGATGGATGTCGATCCTGCACGGCGAGATCCTCTGCCGCGTCTGACCGGACTACACGCCCAGGGTGCGGACCCTCTCCCACGCGGGATCGCGGTGCAGGACGACCTCGGTGCCGTCGAGCAGTTCGTCGGGGGCCGACACCATCACGATCTCGCCCGCGGCCTCCATCTGGAGCAGCAGGTCGCGAACCCTTGGCCCGACGGGCAGCCGTCCTGCGGGCAGGTCGAGCATGGCCCTGACGGTGTCGGCGACCTCCGACAGATGGAAGGGGCCACGAGCCTGCCGGACGAGGTCGCGCACGACCGGTAGTGTGATCAGCTGCTCGGCCTCGAGGTGAGCCAGCCCCCAGATGAGCTGCTCGCGGCGGCGTCCCGTGCCGGCGCACGCGCGGCAGGCGCGGGTCAGGCCGGGCACGACCTCCTCCGTCGCGGAACCGAGGCATGCGGTGCACTTGTCATCGTTCGTCATCGCCCGACACTGTACTAAAACACATTAAACCTATGAGGTTTGCGGGTTATTGGCCGGGGTGGGAGACTGGTGCCATGAGCCCGATCGAGGCCCCTGTGCAGGCCGCCGTTGAGGCCGCACAGTGGATCCGCGCGTGCGCCGTCGACGACGCCCGGGGCCGCCACTGGCACGCAGGCGAACGCGCGGCACTCCCGCACAGGCCGGCCTCGCTCTACTCGGGCGCGGCCGGCATCGTGCTGTTCTTCCTCGAGCTGGCCGCGGCCACAGGGGACGACTCCTACCTGGAGGACGCCGCCGAGGGCGCCCGCTACCTGACCGCCGTCGTGCCCGAGCAGAGCGACCCCACCTTCCATGACGGCCTGGCGGGCGTGGTGTTCGCACTCTCGGAAGCGGGCTGGGTCATCGACGACGCCTTCACCGCCGCCGCCGCCCGAGCCGCCGACCTGCTGGCCGCCGCCGGACCCACCTGGACGGGCGATCCGTGCCAGCGCGGCGACGGCGGCATCATCCTCACCCTCCTGCACGCCTCCGCCCTGCTCGGCGAACCCGCCTACGAGCGCGTGGCCGTCGAGGCGGGCCTGCGCATCGCCGACCTGCCCGTCCCAGGGCACCGCTTCGGCGCCGAACCGCCCGCCGACCTGCCCGTCGACGCCGTCACTCCCGGCTTCCTCTCCGGTACGGCGGGCACCGCGTTCCTCCTGGCCCGCCTCCACGCGGTGACGGGCGACCCCCGCTTCCACGACGCGGCCGCCAGAGGCGCCGGCTTCGTCAGGTCGATCAGCGAGGTCAACGGTTCGTGCGCGCTGGTGCCCCACCACGTGCCGCAGGGCCGCCACCTGCACTACCTCGGCTTCTGCTCGGGCTCTGCCGGAGTGGCCAGGATGTTCCACGAGCTGGGCGACACCGACTGGGTGGAGCGTCTGGCGCACGGCATCCTCACCAGCGGCGTGCCGTACCGGCAGACCCCGGGGTTCTGGAACGTCATGTGCCAGTGCTGCGGCGCGGCGGGGCTGCTGGAGCTGTTCGTCGGGCTGTGGGCGGCCACCGGCCACGAGGAGTACCGCGCCTTCGCCCTCATCCTCGGCGAGCACCTGGTCGGGGCGGCGAGGCAGGGGCGGTGGTGGCAGGCCTACCGCAGGCTGCGGCCCGCCGAGGTCACCGCCGACACCGGCTACATGGTGGGCGCCGCGGGCATCGGCGCGGCGCTCCTCCACCTGGACGCGGCCGAGCGCGGCGACAGCCGCAGGCTCATCCTGCTGCCGGACAACCCCTTCCCGCTGACGGTGCGGTCAGGACTGTCGTAGCCGCGCCCGCCGGTCAGCAGAACCGCGAGGGCGTCCTGACCTGGCGTTCGTCGCCCGCGCCGAGCAACGCCCTCGTCAGCGCCTGGGCGTCGCCCGACATCGCCTGGAAGGCGGTGTCGAAGTGCTCGTCGGTCAGCGCGTGCTCGCCCGCCCTGATCGCCAGCAGGATCACCCGCCGCAGCAGCTCCTTGACGAAGGCCGCCGTCACCCCCTCGGTGGCGTCGACCACCTTGGCCACGTCCGCCTCGACCGGCCTGTTCCTGGCGTACAGGCGGACCAGCCGCTCCCTGTCGGGCGCCGACGGAGGCGGGACCTCCACCGCCAGATCCACCCGGCCCGGTCGCTGCACCAGCGCCCTCTCCAGCGTCTCCACCCTGTTGGTGGTGAGCACGAACGACACGTCGGCCTCGCCGGTGATGCCGTCCATCGCGTCCAGCAGGGAGAACAGCAGCGGCGAAGTCTCGAAGTGGCTGCGGTCCTCGGCGATCAGGTCGACGTCCTCGATCACCACGATCGACGGCTGCAACTTGCGGGCCAGCCCGACGGCGTAGTCGAGGTGGCGCATCCCCGGGCCCGACATCAGGATCGCGGTGTGCTCTCGCAGCCTGCCCACCAGGTAGCGCACGGTGTGGGTCTTGCCGGTGCCCGGCGGGCCGTACAGGAGCAGGCCTCTGCGCAGGTGCTGGCCCGCCTCGATCAACTGCTCCTTCAGCGCCGCGATGCCCACGACGTGCTCCTCGACCGCCTCCAGCCGGCCCTCGGGCAGCACCACCTCCTCGGCCGTCATGGACGGTCTGGGCAGGAAGGTGAGCAGTTCGTTCTCCTTGTGCTCGCTGAAGCCGAAGCTCATCACCTGTCCCTTGAACGGGTCGTGCAGGCGCTTGAGCCGTTCGATCTCGTCGCGCACCGCGGAGGCAGCGGTCCTGGAGGAGGACAGGACGGTCAGCATCGAGTGGCCCTGGTACTCGTCGACGCTGCTGACCACCAGCACGACAGGCGTGCCGTCGGGCGCGAGGCTCTCCACCATGCCGAGCTGCACCACCTCCATGCTCTCGGCGGGGCCGACGGGAGCGCTGCCGTAGTCGGGCCTGCCGAGCAGGCGGCTGCCGTCGCGCAGGGCGTAGAGCAGCATGTTGATGATGCTCTCCCACCGGCGTTCGCCACCCATCACGCCGAACCACTGCGCGCCGGGCGAGTGGGCGGCCAGGTAGTGATCGGTACCGGACTGGAGACCCGCGTGCTCCCACAGCCGGTACTTCTCCTCCACCACCACCGCCTCGGACAGGGGGCAGCCCAGGTGTCCCGTCACCCGGGCGACGAGCGGCGAGGAGGCGTTGTCCTCAACGATCCTGCTGGACACGGAGTCGTAGACCTTGGCCAGGCTCACCGCGAGAGCGTGCGCGGTGTTTTGATCGATTATGGTCACCCGCACACTCTGGCAAACCCCGGGCCCGACCGGAATGAGTAGCCTCTACTCAGGTCCGTCACCTGACGACCGGCCGGCGTGCCGCGAGGCGGCGCGGGCGCCGCGGCTGGTCGGGGGCGACGAACCCGGCCGCACTTTTGATACGGCCGGCCGAAGCCGCCGCGGCGGGGGAGCCCCACCATGGGGGTCATGGCTGACCTCACCGACCTGCAGAAGCTCATCGACCACGAGGCCGAGGCGCTCGGCGTTCCCGGCGCGGCCGTAGGGGTGATCCACGGCGGGGGCCGGCACGTCCTCACCACAGGGGTGGCCAGCGTCGACGCGCCCGCGCCCGTCACCGCTGACACCCTGTTCCAGATCGGCTCCACCACCAAGACGGTGACCGCCACCGTGATCATGCATCTCGTCGAGCGTGGCGAGCTCCGGCTGGACGGGCGGGTGCGCGCGTACCTGCCCGGCTTCGAACTGGCCGACGAGGCGGCGGCGGACGCGGTGACCGTCGAGCACCTGCTCACGCACACCGGCGGATTCCTCGGCGACATCGACGACGGCGAGAGCTGGGGGCCCTCGGCGCTGGCCGACGCCATCGCGGTGTACGGCGGCCTGCCGCAGCTGTTCCCGCCCGGCGCCGTCGCCTCCTACAGCAACGCCGGATTCCGGCTGCTGGGCAGGATCGCCGAGGTCGTCTCCGGCCTGCCGTACGAGGAGCTGGTCCGGCGCGTGGTCCTCGAACCGCTGGGCATGACCTCCAGCTTCTTCTTCCCGTGGGAGGCCGCGACCAGGCCGCACGCCGTCGGTCACGTCGGCGGTGACGACGGCCCGCGCGTGGCGCACACCTGGGGCCTCTTCCGCGAGAGCATGCCCGAAGGGGGACTGCTGTCGTCGGTGACCGACCAGCTCCGCTATGCGGCCTTCCACCTGGAAGGCGCCGCCACCGGCCAGGCCCCGCTCACCGGGGAGACCCGCGCGCTGATGCAGCGCGACCGGATCGCCGTCGGCGTCCCGTGGAAGGCGATCGGGCTGCCCTGGCTGATCGACGAGCGGGCCGGGCTGCGCCTGGTCACCCACGGCGGCAACGTCGGCAACCTCCAGCTGTCGTCGTTCGTGCTGGCGCCCGAGCACGGCTTCGCGGTAACCGTGCTCACCAACGCGGGACCCGGCAAGCGGCTCGGCGAGCTGGTGCTCGGCTGGTGCCTGGAGCACCTGCTCGGCGCGGCACAGGCCGAGGTGAAGCCCTCGCTCAGCAGGGACCCGGTCGCGAAGGAGTACACCGGCGGCTACTACGCAGGGCAGTGGACCTTCCAGGTGGCAGCGGAAGGCGAACGGCTGCGGGTCAGGATGGAGCTCGCCGAGGAACCGGCCGCCGCGGGGGTCGCGGCGCTGCCGGAGCTGGAGCTGGCCTTCCTGGACGGCGGCGAGCGCGACACGGTCGTCATGGTCACCGATCCGGGCCGGCCCGCCGGACGCTTCCTGCGCGACGAGAGCGGCCGTATCGCGTTCCTGCATCTCGCCGGGCGGGCGGCGCAGAAGCTCCCGGCCTGACCGGAACGCCGCAGAAGGGTGCACGATGGTGCGAACCAGGGCGGCCGAGCCGTCATCAAACCCGGTGGACGACTCACACCATAGGGGGATCACGATGACGCACAACAGGCTGGGCCGCTCGGCGCTGGTGGCCGCACTCGCGGGAGGGATGCTGCTGACGGGCCTCGCGCCCGCGGCGCTCGCGGAGCCGGCCGGGCGCGCGCAGGACGTGCTGGGGCCGTACGGGCTCGGTGGCGTCCGGCTGGGCATGAGCGCCAAGGACGCCAAGGCCACCGGGAAGGTCGTGCAGAAGAGGCGGGCCGGCGCCTGCTCGGGCTGGGACCTGAAGGCTCACCCCTCCGGCCGGGACCGCGTGGGCATGTGGATCTCCAAGAAGGTCGGGGTCGCCATGATCTTCGCTCCCGAGGGCGTCAAGACGCCCCAGGGCATCGGGCTCGGCTCCACCGGCAAGCAGCTCGACAAGGCCTACCCCAAGCTGAAGCGCGCCGCCAGCGGCTTCCCCATCGTCACGGTCCCCGGCAACCCGAAGGCCTACTACTACTTCCTGCTGTCCAAGAACAAGATCTACGAGATGGGCCTCGCGCTCGCCGACCAGGACTGCACCAACTAGCCGCCGAGCCGCGTCCGCACCACCAGGTCGTGCAGGGCCTCGCCCGCCGAGGGCGTCTCGGGCAGGCGCGAGGCCTCGCGTTCCTTCTCAAGCCGCGCCGTCATCCGCGCCACGTCGTCGGCGGCCGAGGCGAGAGCGGGCGCGGGTCCGTGCTCGGCCTCCCGCTTGGCGGCCACCAGCTCGGGCAGGTAGGCGGGGCCGTAGTCCAGCAGCCTGGTCAGATCGGCCTCCAGCGTTCCCGTCCGCATCAGGTGGATGCCGGTGGCCAGCACCCTGAAGGTGTAGAGCAGGGGCTTGATCTCGCCGTTCCTGCCGAACAGCCGCCACTGCGTGCGCGCGAACCCCAGGTAGTGGTGGGCATGGCCGCGTGTCAGGCAGGCCGGCGCGAGCGAGACCAGCTCCTCGTGCACCGGCGAGGACGCCACCACCAGCGGGGACAGCAACTGCTCCAGCACGTACCCGTTGCGCCGCAGCAGGAGCGCGCAGAACTTCGCCAGGTCGTGCGTGACCAGGTCGACCTCGACACCCGAGCGGATCCACGACCTGTCGACCGTCTGCTCGCCGACCCGCAGCCCGACGACCTGTTCCACCGGCAGCACATGCACGCCGCGCAGGTCGACGTCGGAGTCGGCCGAGGGGAACCCGTACAGGTGCGCCCCGCTGACCGTCGCGAACGCCAGCGGGTACGGCTGCTCGCCGGCCACCTCGGCCAGCCACCCGGGAAGCGTCACAGGTTCGCCCTTCGTACCTCGACCAGGAACTCCTCCACCGCCGCGCGGTCGGGCGCGGCGGGCAGCACGCTGCGCGGCAGCGCCCGCTCGAAGGCGTCCGTCAGCGAGGCGCGCCACTCCTGCAGTTCGTCCCACGACAGCCGCCCCCGCCTGACGTCGAGCAGCCGTTCGCGGTGCGCGCCGACGTGCACGAGCGGCTCGCCGTGCTCCACCAGGTGGATGCCGCTCAGCAGCAGCCTGAGCATGTGCATGGCCTGCTTCCACTTGGGCGCGGCCGGATCGAGGCGGCGGAACTGCGCGTCGGCGTAGCGGGCGAACGTCTGGTGCGCCCGCCGCGACACGAAAGCGCCGCGCAGATCCAGCAGCCGCCTGCCCGCAGGGGCGGCCACCTCCACCAGCGGCGACCACAGCGTCTCCAGCACCGTCGGGTTGGCCTCCAGCGCCAGCACGCAGAAGCGTTCCACCTCCCACGAGAACTGCTCGGGCAGCGGCCCGTCGCGGTGGGTGGGCGGCTTGTCCAGTCGCCAGAACGCCTGGGTGGGCGCCACGAACACGCCCCGCCTGTCGGTGTCGGAGGCCGGGGTGTCGAGCCCGTAGGCCCGCGACCCGACGACCACCGAAAGGATCACGTCGTCCTCGCTCACGTGCCCGCCCCCAGTCCGCTGACCAGGTCGGCGGCGTCGATCCTGCGCGCCTCGCCGAGCCCGCCGGGGAACAACGCGTACGCCTGGGCCCCGGCGCCGAGCTCCACGTCACCGGTGACCAGCGCGGCCCACTCCACCTCGGCGAAAGCGCCGGTGTCCTCGACGCCGCCCGCGCGGACGGCCAGCCGCCCGGCGAACGCGGCGACCGGCTCGTCCTCGCGCCGCAGGAAGCGCAGCACGCGTCCGCCGCCGCGCACCAGCACCGAGCCGGCCCGCGCGGCGGCGTGCCAGCACGCGACCTCCCACAGCGTCACCCGCGCGCCGACCCCGAACGCGCTCTCCATGGCCTCGCCCAGCCTGGCCAGCTCGGCCGAGCTGCCGGCCACGCTGTGGAACCGGCCGCTCGCCGAGAGGTTCAGGTCGGCCCAGCGCATCGTGCCCGCCCACAGGTCGGCCACCAGCGGGACCAGGATCTTGGCCTCGCCGGCCAGGTCGAAACGCTGCTGGACGGCCAGCGGGTCGAACAGCCCGTCCGGCGCGCGCATGAACCCGGCGAAGCCGCGCACCAACTCCTCGAACGGCACGTCGTTGTAGCTGAAGACGACCGGCACCACGTAGCGCCCGCCGAGCCTGGCCAGCTTGGACACGTCGAGGTCGACGAACTCCGAGGAGCCGAGCGGCTCGGGGGCGGAGGTCAGGTCGCCCGAGTGCACCGCCGCATCGTCGCCCAGCCGCAGGCTGGTGTAGTCGCACAGGCCGACGAACCGCCACCTGGTGTCGAACACCGCCGCCGACAGGTCGAGGTCGACGCGGGTGCCGGCGGGCTCGGCCCAGTGCAGGAACAGCCTGACCACCTGCTCGCCGGGAATCGGTTGCACGCTGCCGCGCGTCAGCCGTACCAGTGCCGTGGTGGCGGCCCGCTCGGAGGTGGGCGCGACCAGGTCGGCCAGGCCCTCGTCCAGCAGCGCGCACGACAGGGCGGGCAGCGCGGCCGCGCGCCGCAGCAGTTCGCCGCGGATGAGCTCGGCGGCGATGGCGGCCGCGTCCTCCGGCAGCGGGGCGCGCTCGTCGTCCCGCGTGTGGAAGCGCGCGCTGCCGCCCCTGGGCAGGAACAGTCGCGTGCCCCCGGGCGGCGTGCGCAGCTGGCCGAGCGCCGACATCAGCACGCCGGGCGCGATCGACCCCAGCGCGGGCTCCAGCGACCCTGTCACCAGCTCGGGCGACAGGCGCAGCAGCTGGCTCAGGCGGCGACCCAGCTCGCCGGGGCGGCGCGCCAGCAGGGTGAGCGCTCGCTCGCCGTCCTTGGCGGCCAGTGCCTTCTCCACGTGCGAGGCGAACGTCGTCACCCGCAGCCGCCCGTCGCGCACGACCAGCAGCTCGGGATGGGCGGCCGCGCGCTCCAGCAGCGCCGCGCCGAACGCCGACGCCGGGTCGAGCCTGGTGCCGCGCAGCGCGGCGAAGGCCAGTGCCGCGTCAGGGTGACGGGCGTGTTGCTCGTGCGGATGCAGCACCTCTGCCATGTGCTTCCACTGCTCGCCGTGGCGGTGCAGGTCCTCGATCAGGTACGGCAGCGCGAAGCCGTCCAGCGCGCCGAGCAGCCTCCTGCGCAGCGGCCTGGGCAGCGAGACGCGCCGTTCGGGCCGTATCCGGAGGCCGGGGTCGGCGCCCATGAGCACGTACATCAGTCGGAGCACGTCCGTGGCCGTGCCCAGGTGGCGGGCGAGCAGTTCCTCGGCCGCGCCGAGGTCGGGGCGGGCGACTCTGAGCGGGGCACGGACGCCGCGTGCGCCCGGCCCGACCCTCCTGGGCGGCGTGAGGCCCGGCGCCGTCAGCGCGGCGGCCAGCGCGATCGCCCTGGTCTCCTTGACCGGCACGACCTCGGGCAGCCAGCCCGCCGACAGCGGCCAGTACGCGTCGAGCAGCGCCATCAGGTCGTCGCGGTCCTCCACCGGCATGGGCGTCTGCCTTGACAGCATCGAGACGGCCAGCTCGCGGGCGGCGGCGGTGGCGTCGGGGCACAGTCGGAGCAGGGTGGTGTCGTAGGTGGTCACGCGGGCGCCGCGCTGCCGTCCGGCCGTGGGGATCAGGAACGGGTCGGCGGGGTCGATCCTGCGATGGCAGATCGGGCACGCGCTGAAATCGGAGCCGTCCCAGCAGGAGCGGCACACCAGGTGCGCGCACGGCGCGACGGGGTGCACGGTGCCCACCTTCCCGCACAGCACGCAGGGCCGCCGCGGCTCCTGCAGCAGCAGGGTGAAGACGCGGCGCACGAAGAAATCGCCGGTGTCCCTGGGCACGCTCTCCGGGAACTTCCTGAACAGCGGCACGTGGTGGACGTCCGCGCCGAGCCTGGCGGCGGCGGCGTGGAGCAGGCTCCTGCCCGCCCTGGCCAGCTCGGGCACCGGCAGCGCGGCGAGCGCGTGACGCAGCTCGGCCGACAGAAGGAACCCGTACTGCAGCAGCTCGCCCTCCAGGGCGGCGACGCCGTCGGCGGCGCTCGCCTTCTGCTTGGGCGTCGTCCACCGCGAGTCGGCGGTCATGAGTTCGGGCGCCACCAGGTTTCTCCTGCGCAGCAGCACGTCAGCGGGTCCGATCACGGGAGGCACCTCCTCGGCAGGGCACGAAAAAAGGGTGGAGAGCGGAAGCGCTGGTTGCCTTGAGGTTAAGGAGAAGGAAGCGCGTCCAGGAGCCACCCTTGATCGTTCACCTTACTCGGCGGCGTCCGTTGATGTCGCCTGATATATGGCCGCGATCCTTCGGCCGTGGACTCCGGGCGAGGATCGAGGGCCACCAGGTCGCGCTCGACCTCGCCGTCCGCGCCTGGAGAGACCGAGGAGTTCGGACTCCAGGGCCCCTGACGCTTGCGCGCCCAGGGGCCGCCTTGATCTGATCGAAGGGTGAGCGAGCTTGACTGGGGCGCCGCCGCGCGCGGGATCACCTGGGACGTCGAACCACGCACCGTCTTCGAGGGAGGGCGGTGGTTCCCTGACGGGCGGCTCAACACCTGCTTCAACGCCCTCGACAGGCACGCCGACGGCGGCAGGGGTGAGCAGGCCGCGCTCATCTACGACAGCCCCGTCACCGGGGTCAAGCGCACCTACACCTACGCCGCGCTGCGCGAGGAGGTGGCCAGGGCCGCCGGCATGCTGCGCGATCTGGGCGTCGGCAAGGGCGACACCGTCGTGATCTACATGCCGATGGTGCCGGAGGCGGTCATCGCGATGCTGGCCTGTGCCAGGCTCGGCGCGGTCCACTCGGTGGTGTTCGGCGGATTCGCCGCGGCGGAGCTGGCCGCGCGCATCGACCACGCCAGGCCCAAGGTCGTGCTCAGCGCCTCGTGCGGGATCGAGGTCAGCAGGGTCGTGCCGTACAAGCCGCTGCTGGACGCGGCCCTGGCGCACGCCGCGCACCGGCCCGAGGCCGTCGTCATCGTCCAGCGGCCCGAGCACCCCGCCGAGCTGCGCGAGGGGGAGCGCGACTGGGCCGGCTTCGACGCCGAGCCCGCCGGCTGCGTGAGCGTCGCGGCGACCGACCCGCTCTACATCCTCTACACCTCCGGCACCACCGGCGCGCCCAAGGGCGTGCTGCGCGACAACGGCGGCCACGCCGTGGCGCTGCACTGGAGCATGTCCCAGGTGTACGGCGCCGCCCCCGGCGAGGTCTTCTGGGCCGCCTCCGACGTCGGCTGGGTGGTCGGCCACTCCTACATCGTCTACGGGCCGCTGCTGGCCGGATGCACCAGCGTGCTGTACGAGGGCAAGCCGGTCGGCACCCCCGACCCGGGCGCGTTCTGGCGGGTCGTGGCCGAACACGACGTGCGCACGCTGTTCACCGCGCCGACCGCGATCCGCGCCATCAAGAAGGAGGACCCCACCGGCTCCTACCTGCGCAAGCACGACCTGCGTCACCTGTTCCTCGCCGGTGAGCGGCTGGATCCCGACACCTACCACTGGGCGAGCGAGCTGCTCGACGTGCCGGTCATCGACCACTGGTGGCAGACCGAGACCGGCTGGCCGGTCGCCGCCAACTGCGTCGGCATCGAGACCCTGCCGATCAAGCCGGGCTCGCCCACCAAACCCGTCCCCGGCTATGACGTGCGCGTCCTCGATCCCGCCGGCGAGGAGTGCCCCCCGGGCGTCGAAGGCGCCGTGGTGATCAAGCTGCCGCTGCCGCCGGGCTGCCTGCCCAGCCTCTACCGCGACGACGAGCGCTTCCACGCCGCCTACCTCTCGCGCTTTCCCGGCTACTACCTGACCGGCGACGGCGGCTATTTCGACGAGGACGGCTACCTGTTCGTCATGGGGCGCACCGACGACGTCATCAACGTCGCCGGCCACCGCCTGTCGACGGGGGCGATGGAGGAGGTCATCGCGGGACATCCCGACGTGGCCGAGTGCGCGGTGATCGGCGTCGCCGACGCGCTGAAGGGCCAGCTCCCGCTCGGCCTCGTGGTGCTGAAGGCAGGCGTCGACCGCCCTGAGCGCGAGGTGGAGGCCGAACTGGTCGCGATGGTCAGGGAGCGGATCGGCCCGGTGGCCGCCTTCCGCAGGGCGGTGGTCGTCGCCCGGCTGCCCAAGACGCGCTCGGGCAAGATCCTGCGATCCACCATGCGGGCCATCGCCGCGGGCGACGACTACCGGACGCCGTCCACGATCGAGGACCCGGCCGCCCTGGAGGAGATCGCCGAGGCGATCGGCGGGTAGCGGGCAGAAGACCCACCCAGGATCGAACGGCGGGCCCGGGGGATCGGGCAGGCTCGCTGTCGCCGGACCGGGCGGCCGAGCCGTACCCCCCGAACGCCTGCCGGAGATCCGGCACGCGCGCGTCCGGGCGGCTTGGGTCGGGCGCGACGGCGGGCGCCTGCCTCGCCACGCCCGGTCGGCCGCCGGATGCTCGCGCCCTTCGCCCTGGCCAGGACGCCTTTTGCGACGAGCCCTCCGTCGACGGATCCGGTTGTGATCGGGAGAACGTTGCATGTTCATGCGTGACACTGCATAATCTTCTTCATGTCCAAGGTCCTCACCTCCCTGCCCACCGGCGAGCGGGTCGGCATCGCCTTCTCGGGCGGCCTCGACACCTCGGTAGCCGTCGCGTGGATGCGCGACAAGGGTGCCGTCCCGTGCACCTACACCGCCGACATCGGCCAGTACGACGAGCCCGACATCGCCTCGGTGCCCGGCCGCGCGCTGGCGTACGGTGCCGAGATCGCGCGCCTGGTCGACTGCCGCGCGGCGCTGGTCGAGGAGGGCTTGGCCGCGCTCACCTGCGGTGCGTTCCACATCCGCTCGGGCGGGCGTCCCTACTTCAACACCACGCCGCTCGGTCGCGCCGTCACGGGGACCCTGCTGGTGCGGGCGATGATCGAGGACGACGTGCAGATCTGGGGCGACGGCTCGACGTTCAAGGGCAACGACATCGAGCGGTTCTACCGGTACGGCCTGCTCGCCAACCCCCACCTGCGCATCTACAAGCCCTGGCTCGACGCGGACTTCGTCTCCGAGCTCGGCGGGCGCAAGGAGATGTCGGAGTGGCTGCTCGCCCACGACCTGCCCTACCGCGACAGCACCGAGAAGGCCTACTCGACCGACGCCAACATCTGGGGCGCCACGCACGAGGCCAAGACCCTGGAGCACCTCGACACCGGCATCGAGACCGTGGACCCGATCATGGGCGTGCGGTTCTGGGACCCGTCGGTCGAGATCCCCACCGAGGACGTGACCATCGGCTTCGACCAGGGCCGCCCGGTGACGATCAACGGCAAGGAGTTCGCCTCCCCTGTCGACCTGGTGATGGAGGCCAACGCGATCGGCGGCCGGCACGGCATGGGCATGTCGGACCAGATCGAGAACCGCGTGATCGAGGCCAAGAGCCGCGGCATCTACGAGGCGCCGGGGATGGCGTTGCTGCACGCGGCCTACGAGCGGCTGGTCAACGCGATCCACAATGAGGACACCCTGGCGAACTACCACAACGAGGGGCGGCGGCTCGGCCGGCTGCTGTACGAGGGTCGCTGGCTCGACCCGCAGGCGCTGATGCTGCGCGAGTCGCTGCAGCGCTGGGTCGGCACGGCGGTCATCGGCGAGGTGACGTTGCGGCTGCGGCGGGGTGAGGACTACTCGATCCTGGACACCTCCGGCCCTTCCTTCAGCTACCACCCGGACAAGCTGTCGATGGAGCGCACCGAGGACTCGGCGTTCGGCCCCGTGGACCGGATCGGCCAGCTCACCATGCGCAACCTCGACATCGCCGACTCGCGCGCCAAGCTCGAGCAGTACGCCAGGCTCGGCATGGTCGGCACCACCCATCCCGCGCTCATCGGCGCCGCCCAGGCGGCCTCGACCGGGCTGATCGGCGCGATGCCGCAGGGCGGCGCCGAGGCCATCGCCTCGCGCGGCACGGTCTCCGGCGACGACGAGATGCTCGACCGCGCCGCGATGGAGCTCGGCAACGACTGACGGTTCCTCGAACCGGCGGAGGGCTGGTCCGGCGGCGCCTGGCGCGGCCGGCCGGACCCGCGACTGCGCCGGCCGGTCGAGGAGACCTTCGCCTGGCTCACCGAGCGGCTGGCCGGACTGCTGGCCGACAGCGGCCGGCTCGACGCGCTCGGCCGCGCCGTGCACGACGCCCTGGTCGAGACGATCGGGATCCCGCCCGACGACCGGTTCCAGGTCCTGGTGAGTCACGACGGCACCGGCGGCACGCTGCGCTACGACGACTTCCTCGCTGTGCACCGCGACGACGGCATCGTGTACGTCGCGATCACGATGCGCTCCGGGCGCACGCCCGCGCAGAAGCAGGCGCTGTACCGGCGCGGCGGGCGGACGATCTCCTGTCGGCTCGCGCACCCGTCCGTCCTGTGGGCGGCGTCACCTCATCAGTGGTCCGCAGTCGTGGTGGATCGTCCGAACCTGGAGCCCGCCCAGTCGGACATCTGGCGGATCCGGTAGTACAGCCGCGGCGGCATGTGCGGGAGCAGCCGGGAGTGCCGCTGGCCGAGCAGGGCGAACAGCTGTTGCGGGGGAAGGTTGATGTAGCGCGAGAGGTTCTCGTACCACTGGGCGCTGCAGCGTGCCTCCCTCTGGGTGGACCGGATCGCGTACTGGCGCTCCTTCTCGTAGCGGGCCAGGGCGGGCTCGAGGTGCGTGTCCCCGTGGAGCGCGGTGACCAGGAAGGCGGCATCCCCCATCGCGAGGGCGGTGCCCGCGCCGATGGAGTAGTGCGTGGTGTGCGCGGCGTCCCCGAGCAGGACGAGGTTGCCCCGGTACCACGTCCGGTTGGTCAGGGTGCGGAAGTTCAGCCAGTGCGCGCTGCCGTCGGCGTTCGCCCGGCCGATCAGCGGGTGCCCGTCCAGCGTCTCGGCGAAGATCTTCTCCAGGAGGGCCAGGCTGCCGGCCTCGTCGGCCTCGTGCAGCCCGAGCCCCTTCCATGTCGTGGGGGAGCACTCGATGACGCAGGTGCTGTGTTCCTTGCCGTACCCGTAGCCGTAGAACCAGATCCAGCCGTGCGGGGTCTGCGCGAAGGCGAAGGTGAAGGAGTCGAAGATCTTGGTGGTGCCGAGCCAGATGTAGCTGTTCCGCCCGACCGTGACCTCGGTGCCGAAGTGGTCGGTGTGCCGCTCGCGCAGCACGCTGTTGACGCCGTCCCCGGCGACGACGAGGTCGGCGCCCGCCACCTCCTCCTCGCTGGTGATCTCGTGCTCGTACTCGAGGCGCACGCCGAGGGAGCGGGCCCGGTCCGCGAGGATGCCGAGCAGCTCGCGCCGGCCGATGCCGTAGCCCACGTCGCCTTCCTGCACCGTCACCGTGGCGCGGTCGTGGACCCGCACGATCCAGCTGTCCCAGCGGACCGAGTTCTCCCTGATGGCGCGCGCGGACTCGGCGTCGGTCTCGTGGAGGCTGTCGAGCACCCTGTCCCAGTAGGTCACGCCCCAGCCGTACGTCGACCCGGCCGGGTTCCGCTCGTGGACGGTGATGTCATGGGACGGGTCCACCAGCTTCATCATGATCGAGAAGTACAGGCTGGCGGGTCCGCCGCCGACGCAGGCGACCTTCACACTAGCTCCCAATGCTACGTAATGTAATCAATTAGTAGCATAGAGTAGCAGGTGAGGTGCAGAGCGGACGATCCCTTCCTGCTGAGGCACTGGTCACGAGATGACCAACGATCCCGCTGCGGAGAATCGGTGGGCCGTGGCAACGACCCTGCGGCGAGCGCCCGCCCAGTGCCTCGCCGGGCCGGGCGCCCCTGTCCGCGGCGCCCGGTAAACGCGTTGCCGTCACACGGTGCCGCCGTCAGGATCGGGACATGTATCTGATCGCATTCATCGGAGCGTGCGTCCTGGTGGCGATGGTCCCGGGTGTCAGCACCGCGGTCATCCTGCGCCAGACCATCAGGGCCGGCAGGGGATCGGGGCTGGCCGCCACGCTCGGCAACGAGACCGGCATCCTGCTGTGGGCGCTGGCCGCCGCGTTCGGCCTGTCGGCGCTGGTGCTGGCCTCCGAGCTGGCCTACGACATCATGCGCGTCGCCGGCGCGGTGGTCCTGGTCTACATGGGCGTGCAGTCGCTGCGGCGCAAGGACCACGCCGAGGTCGAGGTCAAGGCCGTCGACGGGTGGCGCAAGTCCTACCTGGCGGGGTTCGGAACGTGCCTGGCCAACCCGAAGGCGGCGGTGTTCGCCATGTCGTTCCTGCCGCAGTTCGTGCCGGAGGGGCAGAACGTCCCACTCACCCTGATCACGCTGGCCCTGGTGTGGGTGCTGGTCGACACCGTCTGGTACGGGGCGGTCATCTGGGCGGTGGCCAGGGCCAGGGCGGTGCTGGGGCGGCCTGCCGTGCGGCGGCGGCTCGAGCAGATCTCCGGTGTGGTGCTGATCGCGCTGGGCGTGCGGTTGGTGGTCGAGGCCAGATAGCGTTGGCCGCATGACGAACGACCTGGCGACCCTGGTGCGACAGACGGAGGACGACGATCCGCTCATGGCGCTGCGGGCCACCGCCGCGCTGCGGCGCGAGATCGAGCGCATGGAGGCGGTCCAGGTGCGCAGGGCCAGGGTCAAGGGGCTGGCCTGGTCGATGATCGCCGACGCGATCGGCGTGACCAAGCAGGCGGTGCACAAGAAGTACGGCGGGCGGGGACTGCTCAGCGGAGGAATGTAGCGAACCAGCCCGGCGCGACGTTCCACGAGTAGCCCGGTGGGACGGCGGGATGGTCGCCTCCACCGGGGGGGCCGCGGTCCCTGCGCGCCCGCCCGTCGCCTCATTGTTTCGGGGTCGGCAAGAGGCCGTGCGGGACGACGTGGCTGAA
The DNA here is from genome assembly GCF_057708945.1 of Nonomuraea sp. bgisy101. NCBI lineage: Bacteria > Bacillati > Actinomycetota > Actinomycetes > Streptosporangiales > Streptosporangiaceae > Nonomuraea > Nonomuraea sp. bgisy101. Next base: position 201,910 of record NZ_JBYITD010000009.1, on the reverse strand, counting down.
CGTGGCCGAACGTGGCTGAACACTGCCTCGGACAAGGGTGATGGGGCTGGGCGCTGGCGCAGACCTGCGAATACAACCACGGCTACCCCGCCTCGCTGAAACTCGCGATCGACACCGTGCGCAAGGAGTGGGCCGCCAAGCCCGTCGGGTTCGTCTCCTACGGTGGACTCGCCGGCGGGCTGCGCGCGGTCGAACAGCTGCGCCAGGTTCTCGCCGAACTGCGTGCCGTCACTCTGCGCGACACGGTCAGCTTCCACTTCCCGCACGACCACGTGGAACAGAGCGGACGCGTCACCGACTCCGCCGTCGCCAAGGCGGCCGAGACCGCGGCACACACCCTGTTCGATCGGCTGACCTGGTGGGGGAACGCCCTGCGCGCCGCCCGCGCCGCCCGCCCCTACGCCCTGGCGGGCTGAGCGCCGGTCCTGCTTCAGCCTCTGGCAGCCGGCGGCCGGCCCGTCCCGGACCCGTCCTATTCGGGGGCCTGGACCGTGCCGATGCCCAGCGTGCTCTGCATGGGCAGCATCCCGGTTTCGAAGATCGCGCCCAGGAACGGCAGGCTCAGCTCGGCCAGCCTGGCCGCCCGCTCCTCGCCCAGCGCCAGCCACGGCCCGGCGGCCAGTTGGTCGGTCATGCGCTCGACCTGCTCCCGCAGCGCCCTTCCCGCCTCGGTCGCCGCCCCTTCGGCGTCGATCAGGCCCCGCGAGGCGAGCCGGTCGCGCGCGGCCGCCCACTCCTGCTCGCTCCAGCCCCTGCCGGCGAAGTTGGCGACCGGCGCCGCGCCGATGGCGGCGAAGGAGACGAGCGCCTCGCAGCCGTCCAGTCCGGCCGCCTGCAAGGCCGCCAGGTGCCCGTCGCCCCGGTGCTCGCGCAGCACCGTGTAGGCCTGCCAGAGCGCAAGATGCGGCTCGTCGGGCCAGGGCAGGTCGAGGTTGGCCGCGGCCGTCGGGCGGCCGGAGACGTCCGCGCTCTCGGCGGCCCGCATGGCGAGTTCGGCCGCCTCCCGCTGGTTCACCCGCTCGCCCAGCAGGTCGCGCAGGGTCCTGTCCATGCCGCGCAGCCTGGCCTCCAGCGCCTGCTCGGGCGTGGCCGTCTCCCAGATGTCCGGCACGTGCTCGGCGATCATCGCGGGGCTGAAGCTGTAGTAGGTGGCGGTGACCTGGTGCGGTCCGGCCTTTCCAAGGGGCGCGGTCCGCCAGGCGAAGTAGCTCGGCCAGCGCGACTCCACGTCGTAGCCGAGCTTGGCGGCCTCGTCGAAGACCTGGGGCGCGAAGTAGACCGCCGCGTGGACGGGTTCGATCTGGTGCCACATGCGCCGGGCGAGAGACATCTCAAGAACCTCACTGTCTAGGTACGATATGCCAGTGACGATAGACGGATGGCGCATCACTGGTCAATCCCAAATAGACAGTTATGTTGGCGAGAATGCCGAGCTGGCGGTGCTCATGGTCAACACCCTTGTGGTGACTCATGCGCACGGCCGCCGGGTGGAACCGCCCGCGACGGGGGAGGAGCGCCGGGCCGCCCTGGCGGTCGTGCGGCCGTCCGCGGCCCGCCTCGATCTCGCGGACGCCGACACGCTGGCCGCCGCCGCCGCAGTGCTGCGCTCGCTGTTCGCGCGGGACGCCCGCCTGTCGGCGCTCAACGACCTGCTGATACGGCACGCCGCGGTGCCCAACCTGCACGGCGATCCACCGAGGCTGGCCTTCCACCGGCTCGAGGCGTCGTTGGGGGATGCCTGGATCGCCCAGGCGGGCACCGCCCTCGCGATGATCATCGGGGTGGGGCAGGGGAGGCGCCTGGGCTCCTGCGAGGCCGGCGGATGCGACCTGGTCTTCGTCGACACCACGCGCAACGCCTCGCGCCGTTTCTGCGGCCTGTCGTGTCAGAACCGCGCCAAGGCCACCGCCTATCGCGCTCGCCGCGGATCTACTTAGTAAAGGGCGTCGGCTGGAACCGGTCCGTGGGTCACGCCGCCGGCGCTCGCGGACGCAGGGACACCGCCGACGCCGACATGAACAGGCACAGAGCGACGGGGATGCCGAGCGCCGGTGGCAGGCCGACCAGCTCGGCCGCGCCACCGATGATCACTGGGCCGAGCATGAGCCCGGCGTAGCCGAGCGTCGCGACCTGCGCGATCGCCTCGCCGGCCCGTGCGCGATCGTGGTTGCCCGCCGCGGAGAACACCTGGGGGACCATGGTCGCCAGGCCCAGGCCGAACAGGCCGAACCCGGCGATCGCCCAGACGGGCTCGGCGGCCAGCAGCGCCAGCCCGAGCCCGGCCGCGGCCAGCAGTCCCGACCAGCGCACCAGCGCGACGGGTCCGAAGCGCAGCGCGAGCCGGTCGCCGGCGAACCTGCCCGCGGTCATCGCGACGGAGAAGGCCGCGAACGCGAGTGCCGCAAGACCCGTCGCCGCGCCGAGGTCCTCGTGCAGGTAGACGGCGCTCCAGTCGCCCGCCGACCCCTCGCCGAGCAGCCCCGCGAACGCCATCGCCCCCATGAACACCACCCTGCCGTGCCACCTGACCCGCCGGGCGCGGCGCTCCTCGCGGCGGGCCGGCACGGAGGGCAGCAGCGCGCTTCGTGCCAGGACGGCGAGCGCGGCCAGAGGGACGGTGACCAGGGCGAAGGTGATGCCGGGGGAGACCTCCAGCCACGCGGTCAGCGCGCCCGCCGCGGCGCCGAGCAGCCCGCCCGCGCTGTACATGCCGTGGAAGGAGGACATCAGCGGCCTGCCGTAGACGCGCTCCACCTCGACCGCGTGGGTGTTCATGGACACGTCGAGCGAGGCGTTGAGCAGTCCCCACGCGAACAGCGTGACGATCAGGAAGGCCAGGTCGGGGGCGAACCCCGCGGGGATCAGCGCGAGGCCGCAGGCCGCCCCCGCCGGGACGAGCACCCTGGCGCTGCCGATTCGGTCGGTGAGGCGTCCGGCGAACTGCATCCCGGTCACCAGGCCGACGGCGACGGCCAGGAGGGCCAGGCTGAGCCGGCCGTCACTGAGGTGCAGCGACTGCTTGATCGTGGGGATGCGGGCGGCCCACACCCCTGAGACGATGCCGAGCAGGGCGAAGAAGAAGCAGACGGCGATCCTGGCCCGGCGTGCGATCACTCTGCGAGTCTGTCAGACGAGCACCTTGTCGACGAAGGCGGACAGTTTGGTCCTGGTGCGCTCGATCTGCTCCTCCACCGAGAGTGACTCCTCCATCCTGGCGCCGGGGTCTGGGGTCTTCATGCCGCGCACGTAGAGCGAGCAGGCCAGGTCGGTGCAGACGTAGACGCCGACGGAGTTGCTCTGCCGTCCTGCCTCGCCCGCCCTGCGGGCGGTCATCAGCGAGACGCCGTTGCCCGGATGGGTGGTCAGGCACAGGGAGCACATGCTGCGCTGCAGGAAAGCACGCTGCTGCGCGGGAAACCTGAGCGCGACGCCGACGAGACGGCCGGCGTGCTCGGCCACGATGTAGCTGCGGTCGGGCGCGCCGGGGTCGCGCCAGCCCAGGAAGTCGAGGTCCTCCCACGGCCAGTCGACGAGATCGCGCGGGACGGCCAGACGTTTGGCCTCGCCCTTGGAGCAATTGACGAACGACGTACGAATGTCCTGTTCAGTGAGTTGCTTCATGCCGCGACGCTACAGTTGCCTAGGAGTATTAGGCAAAGGAGTTTTCATGGCGCGTGCTGGACTGACGACCGAACGCGTGGCGATCGCCGCGGCCGACCTGGCCGACAGGATCGGCTTCGACAAGGTGACGATCTCGGCACTGGCACGCGGGTTCGGGGTCAAGGACGCCAGCCTGTACTCCCACGTCAGGAACCTGCAGGACCTGCGCCACAGGGTCGCGATGATCGCCGCCCGCGACATGGCCGAACGCATCGGGCCCGCGGTCGACGGCAGGGCCGGCAAGGACGCGCTCGTGGCCTTCGCCCACGCCTACCGCGACTTCGCCCTGGCCCATCCAGGGCGCTACGCCGCAGGACAGATCCAGCTCCCGCCCGAACTGGTCGCCGAGTCGCAGGCGCACCAGCGCGTCTTCGAATCGTGCTATGCGCTGCTGCGCGGCTACGACCTGACCGAGCCCGACATGACCGACGCGGTGCGGGTCCTGCGCAGCGCCTTCCACGGGTTCGTGAGCCTTGAGGCGAGCGGCGGCTTCGGGCACCCTCGCGACGTGGGGACGTCGTGGGAGCGCGCGATCGACGCCCTCCACGTGATGCTGGAGCACTGGCCCCGCTGATCCGGCGGTCAGGCGGTGGTACCCGCGTCGACCGTGATGGCGGCTCCGGTGATGTTCCTGCCGCCTTCGCCGGCCAGGTGGGCGACCGTGGCGGCGATGTCGCCGGGATCGCAGTAGCGGCCGAGCGCGGTGTAGCCGCGCTCGGCCTCCGCCTCGGGGCTGTCGGCCGGGTTCATCTCGGTGTCCGTCGATCCGGGGTGGACGAGGTTGACCGTGATGCCGCGCGGTCCCAGGTCCCTGGCCAGGCCCTTGGTCAGGCCGATGAGCGCCGACTTGCTCATCGCGTACAGCGTCCATCCCGGGTACGGCACGCGCTCGGCGAGGCTGCTGCCGATGCCGATGATCCGCCCGCCGCTTCGCATGTGCCGGGCGGCCGCCTGGGCGAGGACGAACGCGGCGCGGGCGTGGACGGCCAGCGTCGTGTCGACCTCGTCGAGCCTCACCTCCTCCAGCGGCCCGTACGGCGCGATGCCGGCGTTGCTGACCAGGATGTCGATCCGGCCGAAGGCGGCGACCGCGCGCTCGACGGCGGCGACCAGCTGGGCGGCGTCGGCGGCCTGCGCCTCGACGGCCAGCCCGCGGATGCCGGCGGCCTCGATCTCCTTGACGACGGCGGCGGCGCGATCGGCCGAGCGCGCGTAGGTGATGACCACGTCGGCACCGTCGGCGGCCAGCCGGGCGGCGATGGCGGCGCCGATCCCGCGGCTTCCCCCGGTCACGAGTGCGACCTTGCGTGTCATGACTCTCCCCTTTATCCGGAACTCGTTCCGCTTCAACCTAAACCGGAATTAGTTCCGGTTGCAAGGGGTCCAGTAGCCTGTGATCGTGAACGCCGTCGCGAACCCGCGGCGCGAGCGCGTCGACGCCGCTCGCAACCGGGTGAAGATCCTCGCCGCCGCCGCCGGCATCGTCGCCGCCCACGGCGTCGAGGGGTTGTCCATGGCGGACGTGGCCGCCGCGGCGGGGGTGGGCGTCGGCACGCTCTACCGGCGCTTCGGTGATCGCTCGGGGCTGGCCTACGCGCTGATCGACGAGCGGGAGCGAGAGTTCCAGGAGGCCTTCATCGAAGGGCCGCCGCCGCTCGGGCCTGGGGCGGGCGCCCTGGAGCGGATGCGCGCGTTCCTGCACGCGTTGACCGACAGGACCGTGGAACAACTGGACCTGCTGCTGATGGCCGAGACCGCCTCGCCGTTCGCCCGGTTCGGCGGCGCCTACGCCGCCTACCACGCGCACCTGTCGATGCTCATCGGGCAGGTCGAGCCGGAAGCCGACGGCTACGTGCTGGCCGACGCGCTGCTGGCGCCGCTGGCCGCGCCCCTGCTGGCCCACCGGATGCGGGAGTGCGGGGTGACGCCCGAGCGCGTGAAGTCGGGGCTGGACGACCTGGTGGCCGGTTTCGCCTGACGCCCGTGCCGCTACGGCGTGGGCCTGGGGCGCACGCCGTTCAGGGCGAGGTCGAGGAGCCGGTCGGCCTGCGCGGCGCCGTCGGGCTCCTGCTCGGTGGCCAGGGCGATGGCGTTGACGAGCGTGAGCAGGTCCGCGATCGTGACATCGGCGCGCACGGCGCCCGCCTCGCCGGCCCGGGCCAGCAGCCGTGCCCCCGCGCTCGTGATCAGTGCGTGACAGGTGGCGCCCAGAGTCGGGTCCCCCTGGAGCGAGCCGCGCAGCAACGACGCCGCCAGCCCGCGATTGGACGCGGCATGCGTGACGACGGCGCACAGCCAGACGGCCAGCGAACCTCCCGGGTCGGGGCCGGCGGCCAGTTCCCCGGCCTCGGCGCACAGTGTCTCGACCTTGTCGCGGAAGACGGCCTCCAGCAGCGCCTGCCTGGAGGGGAAGTGCCGGTGCAGGGTGGCCGAGCCGACGCCCGCGCGCCGCGCGATCTCCTCCAGCGACGCCTCGGCCCCGTCCTGCGCGATGGCCGCGGCGGCCGCGGCGAGGATCCGCTCGTAGTTGCGTCGCGCGTCGGCGCGCATAGGCCGTTCGGGCATCGGGTCTCCGTGGGCTTGCTAAACGGGGTGGTCCTCCGTATCGTACTCGAACTGTAAGTGGAGGATCCCCCCGTTTGAGGAGTTCGATCGTGAAGAGATCCATCGTGGTCGCGGGCGCCACCGGCCTGCAGGGCCGCGCGGTCACGACCCACCTGCTCGCCGCCGGATGGGACGTGCGAGCCATGACCAGGGACCCGGACGGCACCCCCGCGAAGGCGCTGGCCGAGACGGGCGCGCGGATCGTGCGCGGGGAGATGGCGGACGTGGCCTCCCTGGCCGCGGCGGCCGAAGGGGCCTACGGACTGTTCAGCGTCCAGCCCACCGTCGGCTCCCCCGGAACGGCGGCGGGCTTCTCGGCGGAGGAGGAGGTCCGCTGGGGACGCAACGTGACCGAGGCGGCGCGCGCGGCCGGGGTACGGCACCTGGTCTTCACCTCGGTCGCAGGCGCGGGCCGCCACGGCAGCGAGAGGCTGCCGCGCAACGTGGCGAGCAAGGCGCTGATCGAACAGCACATCACGGCCCTCGGCGTGCCCGCCACGATCCTGCGGCCCGTCTCCTTCATGGAGAACTACACCGGCGGCTACCACTTGCGTGACGGCACGGTGACCACCCCGTTCGCGGCCGACGTGCCGCAACAGGTCATGGCCGTCGACGACCTGGGCGCCTTCGCCGCCATGGCGTTCGCCGAGCCCGCCGGGTGGATCGGGCGGGCCGTCGACCTGGCGGGGGACGAGCTGACGCCGGTGCGGATCGCGGCGGCCATCTCGGAGGCGATCGGGCGGTCGCTGCCGTACGTGGAGATCCCGATCGAGGCGGTCAGAGAGGTCGACGAGGAGTTCGCCTTCGCCTACGAATGGCTCAACGAGCGCGGCTACCGGGCCGATCTCGCCATGACGCGCCGGCTGCGCCCGGAGGTGATGGACCTGCGAACGTGGCTGGCCAGGTCGGGAGCGGCCCGCATCGCTTCCTACCTCGACGACGTCGAGCGGGAGTGAGGCCCACCGGACTCGATCAGGCCGGCGAGGCCTCTGCGGCAGGCACTAGGGTGGGGGCATGCTTTGACGCCCGCCCCGTATCAGGGCACCCCCGTGACCTCCTTCATCGTCGCGTCCCCACCCCGCACCACATGAAGGAGGCTCCTGCCTTGAACACGTCGACTTCCATCGACGTCCCCGACGCGTTCGCCGCGTCCTACGGCTCCAACGGCGCCGAGGCGCGCGCCTGGCTCGCCGGGCTGCCCCGCCTCGCAAACGATCTCCTGAGCCGCTGGGGACTACGGCGTGACGGCCCCGCCGCGTACGGCATGGCCTCGCTCGTCCTGCCCGTACTCCAGGCCGACGGCACGCCCGCCGTCCTCAAGCTCCAGCAGCTCCGCGAGGAGACCGCGGGAGCCGCCACCGGCTTGCGCGCGTGGCGGGGCGGCGGCATCGTGCGCCTGCTCGACCACGACGAGGACAGCGGCACCCAGTTGCTGGAACGGCTGGACGCCTCCAGGACGCTGTCCTCGGTGACCGACGACGACGTGGCCATGCGGATCCTGGCCGAGCTGATGGCCCGCCTGACCTCGGTGGCGGCACCGAAAGGCCTGCGGCGACTGTCCGACGTCGCCGCCGCCATGCTCGACCGGACTCCACAGGCGGTACCGGCGCTGAGCGACCAGGAAGAGCGGAAGCTGGTGCGGACCTGCGCGTCCGCCGTGGCCGAGCTGGCCGGCGAACCCGGCGACCGCCTGCTGCACTGGGACCTGCACTACGACAACGTCCTGGCAGGGGAGCGGGAACCCTGGCTGGCCATCGACCCGGAACCGCTGGCGGGAGACCCCGGGTTCGAGCTGCTTCCTGCGCTGGACAACCGGTGGGACGAGGTGGTGGCGACGGGCGATGTGACACGCGCCGTGCTCCGCCGCTTCGACCTGCTGACCGAGGTCCTCGGTCTGGACCGGCGGCGGGCGACCGGCTGGACGCTCGGGCGGGTGCTGCAGAACGCCCTGTGGGACATCGAGGACGGCAGGACCGCGCTGGAACCGGCGCAGGTCGCCATCGCCACGGCCCTGCTGCGCCGTCCGGCATAGCCACTCCGTCCGGCATAGCCACTCCGTCCGGCATAGCCACTCCGTCCGGCATAGCCACTCCGTCCGGCGCACTCCCGTCCTGGCCGGTCAGCCCGCGCGTCGCCGGCCCGCCGAGGCCCCCTCGGCGAGTTGCTCGCCGAGGGGGCTGCGGCGGTACAGGACCTGCCGTCCGTCGCGGTTCCTGGTGACCAGACCCGTGGCGTACAGCACGCGCAGGTGCTGGGAGACGGCGCTCGGGGTCACCCTCAGGCGGCGGGCGAGCTCCACCGTCGGCAGCGGCTCGTCGAGCAGCACGAGCAGTCCCGCTCGGGGCGCGCCGAGCAGCGAGGCGAGAGCAGCCGGATCCGGGGTCGGCGCCGGGGCCCACAACGTGGCCACTCCGCGGCTGGGGTAGGCCAGCAGCGGCGCTTCCTCGGGGCTGACCGGCGGGGCGGGCTTGTGGGCGAACACGGACGGCATCAGCAGCAGCCCCCGGCCGGACGCGGCGACGCGGTGCCTGCCGACCATCTTGTCGATGTGCAGCACCCCGTCGTGCCAGCGCAGGTTCGGGTGCATGTCGGCGAACAGCAGGCGCGCGCCGCCCACGGCCAGCTGCCGCGCGCGGTAGGTCATGTCGGCCTCCAGCACCAGCCGCATCTGCGGCCACGCGGGTTCGATGGCCAGCTCCCAGAAGCGCTGCAGCAGGTCGCAGACGGTGTCGCGGAACCTGGCGGCAGAGGCGTCATCCTCGGGAACCGGCCCCGCGACCAGAGCGGCCAGCAGATCGCGGCGGACTAGTTGCGGGGGCGCCTGCCGTACGACGGACAGTCCCTCCTCGATGGTCGGGGCGAAGGTCGCGGGACGCGGCGTCAGGAAATCGGGAAGGGCGAGTTTCCTGCCGACCAGGGACATCAGCAGCTCGGCGTCCGGCGGGTCGAGGCTGCCGAGAACGGACCTGCGCCACGGCAGGTGCAACGCGTACAGGCCGGGGTCGCGCAGCACCCGCAGGCTGCGTACCGTCTCGTGCAACGGTGAGACGGCGAAGCGCGTGTCCGCGAGGTCCTCGACGCCGAGCTCAAAGCTGATCATTAAGCTGTACGCTACATCAATTGGCGCGAAGGCCTCGGTGTCGTGGACTTCATCGCATGACATCTACAGTTCACGGACGGACGGCGATCGTCACAGGCGGGGCACGCGGCATCGGCGCCGCGGTGGCCAGGCGGCTGGCGCGGGACGGCCTGGCGGTGGCGGTGATCGACCTGAACGAGGCGGACTGCGCGGACACCGTCGAGGCGATCACGAGAGAGGGCGGGTCGGCGATCGCGGTCGCCGCCGACGTCGCCGACGAGGGCCTGGTCGACGACGCCGTCGCCCGGGTCGCTGCCGAGTTGGGGCCGCCGACGGTGCTGGTCAACAACGCCGGCGTCGGCCCCCGCGCCGGCATCGCCGAAATGACCACCGAGCAGTGGGACATGGTCCTGGGTGTCAACCTCCGCGGTCCGTTCCTCGTCACCAGGGCGGTCTGCCGGCACATGATCGACGCCGGGTGGGGACGCATCGTCACCATGTCGAGCATCTCCGCGGTCGGCGACGCGGCCCGGGTCGACTACGGGAGCGCGAAAGCCGGCCTGATCGGCTTCACCAAGTCGCTCGCCCTCCAGCTCGGACGGCACGGCGTCACCGCCAACGCCATCGCGCCCGGCTTCGTCGTGAGCGACATGACCAGGGCCTCGGCCCGGCGGCTCGGCCGCGACTTCGAGGAGTACCAGCGCAGCGCGGCGCAGTCCATCCCGGTCGGCAGGGTCGGCCGGCCCGAGGACATCGCGCACACCGCCTCCTACCTGGTCAGCCCCGAGGCGGGGTTCGTCTCCGGCCAGGTCATCTACGTCGCGGGCGGCCCGGTGGACTGAACCCCGCCCCCCGCTCCATGCCTCATGCGGTCGGAGGGCGCGGGTGCCAGCCGGTGGGTGGAGCCGGCGCGTCCTGGACCAAGCTCCTCGCCGCCGTGTCAGGACCGGCCTCCTCCGCCACCGTGCAAGCCCGCCGGCCGGACATTTCGCGTCCGGTGCCCTCTCGGAGATGGGTCCCTCATCCTTCGTTGTCCCATGCGGCCGGTTTGTGTCACGGCGTTCCCAGCAGGGATGCTTCGCGGTGCGAACCCGGCTGCCGCTTCGCCGGTCCGTGACCGAAGTCTTCGCTCAAGTGAGGTGAGTGTGCGTCAGCCATCCGGTGGCCCCGTGGAAGCCCAGCCCGTCGCGGGCCGCCGCCTGGTCCTGCTCCTGGCCGTGACGTGCGGCGTGGCCGTGGGCAACCTCTACTTCCCCCAGGCGATCAGCCCCCTGATCGCCTCAGGTCTGCGCGTACAGCCTGACGCGGCCGCCCTGGTCGTCACCGCCGTACAGCTCGGCTACGCGCTCGGGATCTTCCTGCTGGTGCCGCTCGGCGACCGGCTCCCGCACCGGCCCCTGGTCGTCACCCTGCTCGGCCTGACCGCGCTGAACCTCCTCGCGGCGGGCGCCGCTCCGGCGCTGCCGCCACTCGTCGGCGCGGGCGTGCTCGTGGGCGCCACGACGGTGATCGCGCCGATCGTCGTCGCTCTGGCGGCGGGGCTGGTGCCCGACGACCGTCGCGGCGCCGTCACCGGCACACTGTTGAGCGGCTCGATCGGCGGCATGTTGCTGTCCCGGGCCTTCGGCGGCAGCGTCGGCGAATGGCTGGGCTGGCGGGCACCGTACCTGACGGCCGCGGCGGCGGTCCTGCTCCTGGCGACGGTCCTGGCCTTCGCGCTACCCGCGACGACCCCGCCATCGAGGCAGCGCTACCCGGCGCTGCTGGCCGAGACGCTGCGCCTGCTGCGCCGCGAGCCGGACCTGCGCCGCTCCTGCTTCTACCAAGCGACGATCTTCGGGGCCTTCACCGCCGTCTGGACCGGCGCCGCCCTCCTGCTGACCAGTCCCGCGTACCGCATGGGCGCCCAAGCCGTCGGCGTGCTCGCCCTGGTCAACATCGCAACCATGCTCGGCACCCCCTTCGCGGGCCGCCAGGTCGACCGGCGGGGCTCCGACACGGTGAACCTCGTCTGCATGCTGGCCGTGATCGCGTCGGCCGCGGTCCTGTGGGCGGGTGGCCTCGGCGGCGTGACGGGCCTGGTCGCCCTGGGGCTGGGCACGCTCATCCTGGACGTGGCGATGCAGTCGGGCATGATCGCGAACCAGGTGCGGATCTTCGCCCTCCGGCCCGAGGCGCGGAGCCGGTTGAACACCGCGTACATGACGTGCGCGTTCCTCGGCGGCGGCCTGGGCTCGTGGCTGGCGGCCCGCGCCTTCACCCGGCTCGGCTGGCAGGGTGTGTGCGCGCTGATCGCGGCACTCGCCACGCTGGCCCTGGCGCGCCACCTCCTCCACCGCCGACACAGCCCTCGCACCCCGGCCACCTCGATCGCGCCGACCTCGATCGCGCCGACCTCGATCGCGCCGACCTCGATCGCGCCGACCTCGATCGCGCCGACCTCGATCGCGCCGACCTCGATCGCGCCGACCGCCGCCGCATCCACCTCCGTCCATCCTGCCTCCGGCTCGTCCTCCGCCTCCGCCTCCGCCTCTGGCTCGGCCCCGTCCTCGTCCTCCGACTCGGCCTCGTCCTCCGGCTCCACGGCGGTCCCGGGCTCCACCACCACGCACCCCAGATAGCGCGCCTGTCCGGTGCGCGGTCAGGGCTCGGATGGAGCGTGCCCTCACGTCAGGGCCGGCGGCTCCGCGCACGCGGCGGTACATGCCCGGGCATGGGGCGGAGAGGAGCGCCGTTGAGGTGGCGGGGGAGGGCTCGGGTCGGTCGTGCAGCCGGGGCCACGCCGGGCCCGTGGCCGACCCGGGGAGGATGTGGACACGCTCTCCTGCGTCCCGGGAGAGCGCACCTTTTCGGTCGTGCCCACGAATACGCGGTCATCCGCAGGGTTCGGCTGGGCGGATCCGCGGGATTCGATCGGGTGGAACTGTCGGTGGCGGGGTGCACGATGGTCGGTATGAGTTCGTGGCAGGAGTTCGAGAAGCAGGCGCCCGAGCTGGCGGCGACGGTGCGGGGGCTGCTGGACGCCCACAAGCACAAGACGCTGGCCACCATCAGGAAGGACGGCTCGCCGCGTATCAGCGGTACGGAGGTCGACTTCAAGGACGGGGAGCTGTGGCTGGGGTCGATGCCGGGCGCGATGAAGGCGTTGGACCTGCGGCGCGATCCTCGGATGGCCCTCCACGCGCGTCCGACCACGCCTGACGAGGCCGACCCGTCCCGGTGGGCGGGCGACGCGAAGCTCTCGGGGAGAGCGCTGGAGGTCACCGACCCCGAGGTCCTGGCGAGGTTCGAGATGCCGGGCGAGGGACCGCACCTGTTCAGGGTCGACGTGACGGAGGCGGTGTGGACCAGGGTCGAAGGCGACCTGCTGGTGATCGACATGTGGCACGAGGGCCGTGGCGTCCGGCAGGTGAAGCGCAAGTAGGAAATCTACTTTGTAAAGGCGCCGGCCGGGGTCGACGACCCCGGCCGCACCAAGCCAAGACATCAGCAACCAGGAGCCGCCTCAGTGGACGGAGAAGCCGCCGTCCACGTAGAGGATCTGGCCCGTGATGAAGGCGGCCGCCTCACCGGCCAGGAAGACGGCGGCGCCCGCGAAGTCGGCGGGCACGCCGTTGCGGCCGACCATGTGGCGGGCGGCGAGCTCCTCGACGCGTCCGGGGATCGACTGCGCGGGCTCGGTGAGGGGCGTGAGCACGAAGCCCGGAATGATGGTGTTGACCCGCACGCCGTACTTCGACCATGCCTCGGCCTGGGAGCGGGTCAGACCAGCGATGGCCGCCTTGGCGGCGCCGTACACGCCGCTGTTGCCGAAGGCGCTGACCGTCTGCTGGGAGCCGATGTTGATGATGCGGCCCCAGCCCTGGTCGATCATGTGGCGGGAGGCGTGCTGGCCGAGGAGGTAGGGGGCGGTGAGGTTGACCGCGATGGTCTGCTCGTAGTCGTCGTCGGTGAGGTCGGACATGGGCCTGCGGATGTTGTTGGCCGCGTCGTTGACGAGGATGTCGATGTCGCCCGCCTGCGCGCACACGCGGTCGACGTCGGCGCGCCGGCCGAGGTCGGCGCTGATCCACGAGGCCTTGACGCCGTGGGCGTGGAGCTTGGCGGCGGCCTCCCGCAGCTCGGGTTCCCTGCGGGCGACGATGGTGACCTCCGCGCCCGCGCGGCCGAGGGCTTCGGCGATGGCGTAGCCGATGCCGGAGCTGCCGCCGGTGACGAGGGCTGTGCGGCCGCGGAGCGAGAAGAGTTCGCGCAGGTAGTCGGACACGAGCCGAAAAGCTATCACTCGCGGCGATGGTCCTGAGGAGACGGGTGCTGTCGCGGCGTTGCGTCGCTCGTCCTCCCGGTGGCCGGCGCGGGGCGCAGCGCTCGGCTGTGGGAGAAGCCGCCGGTGGCCGAGCAGATGGGCGGCCCGGCGGCCAGGGGCGGAGCGTGTGCTCGCTAGGCGTTCTCGTCGGGGGTCGTGCGGTCGATCAGTCGTTCGTAGCGCTGCCTGGCGGCCTGCGGGGTGCCGAGGCCGAGTCCGAAGGCGATCTCCGGCCAGGTCATGCCGCGCCCGCGCGCCATCTGCAGGAGCCCCGCCTCCAGCTCGTCCATCTCCCCGCGAGCTAGAGGGATCAGGCTCAGGGCGGCGGTGATGTCGGCCCTGTCCACCTCGGGCTCGCCGTCGTCAAGCTGTGCGGCACCGCTGAGCAGGAACGACACGAGCCTGACGGCTTCGTGCGGTCCGAGGACGGAGGGATGGGTCTGCCGGCTGCGCTGCTCGTCGGTCGCGGCGTGCCGCTCGGCGATACGGAGCAGGGAGGCGTAGACGCGCTGTGCCCGAGTCTGTTCTGGATGCGCGGGCGTGAAGGGGTCGGGGGTCGATGACATGCGACCAGCATGGCGTGGCACATAAACGGTTGTCAACTATTCGTTGTGAACATTTCGTTTGCACGCGTCGGCCGCCAGGCATCACGGTGCTGGTGCGGCTGGTCGGGGAGGTGCGCGGGCGGAGAGCGAGCGGCCGCACGCGCAGCTGTCGGGCCGGTCGTCGGCCCAGATGCGCGCCACGCTGGTCGGGTTGCTGGCGGTGCCGGACGGTAAGCGCCGTTCGGAGCTGGAGCGGTTGTGTACAGCGCCGACAAAGGCCTTGGGCCGGGTGATGGCCGAGGAACTGCGCCGGGTGGCGGAGATCGCCGAACTCGGCGCCGGAGAGGTGACCACGATCCGGTGCCGAGCAGCTGCGCGCCGAGCACCTGCGCACCAGGACGACGGCACCTGCCTGGACATCGGCCGCCATCCGCTGCCCCTCCCGCCCCGGCGCGCGGCTCTCCTACGCCAGCGGACCGCCGCCCCTGTCAATCGCAGCCGCATGGCCATCCCAGCCACCTGGTTGTTCGCGGGCCGCGTCCCTGGCCGGCCCGCGGCCCGTTCGGGTTCAGCCGCAAGCTCCTCGAACACGGCATCGACGCCCGCCCGGCCCGCAACGCCGCCCTCGTCGCCCTGGCCGAAGACATCCCCGCGCCGGTCCTGGCCGACGTCCTCGGCCGCACATCGACACCGCCATCCGATGGGCTGAGATCGCCAAACGGGACTGGAGCGCCCACCTCGCCGCCCGCAATGTTATGGTCCGGCCATGATTCAACAGCGATCAACGGGACCGGCCGGCTTCAAGTAGTGCGCCAGGAAATACCTGGCGGCTCAGGGAGCCTCATGTCCCACACTGCCCATCACATTGATCGTCCGATTCTCGACGGGAGCGGCCTGAGGGGAACGCCATGGCGATCGGTGAGGATAGTTGATCTCCGTTACAGTGCCGCCTGCCTGCGGCAGGCACGGCGAGCCGGTCACCGGCCACGCCCGATGTCTCTCCGCCACAAGGTTGACGTCTACTCCTGGGCCAGGGCCGATCTCCGGGACCGGTCCGTAGCCCACTGGGCCCGCACCGAGGAGCGTCAGGCGCGCCAACGCCTGCGTCTCAGGCTTGAAGCCATCCGCCAGAGGGTCAATGCCACCATCGATGGCCCTTTCGCCGTCGAGGCCATCGATGATTTCGAAGTCCACCCCGCCCGACACCGTCGCAACGCCATCTGGCAGTACTGATCACGGAATACAACCACACGCGCCATGACCTGGCGTCGAGCTGCGGGGACGCCGGATCTCGCCGGTCGACGTCATGTTCCCCCGCCAGGCGTCCGCGATCGGGCCTGCGAGCAGCGGCCGGTCCAGCTCACCGGCGGTGAACGTCACGCCGGTGAGCCGTGCCGCCAGCGCGAACGCCCGCGCCAGGCCGTGCTGCGCCAGATCGTCAAGCCTGACCTCCCACTCGTCGTCGTCCTCGGTCCCATCAGGGGGCAGACCGACCTCGCGCATGAGGCGGTTGAGCCGGTCCTTGTCGGCGCCATAGCGATCGTCCGGCGTGACCGGCCCGAAAGTGGTGATCACGCTGCCGTCGACCGCGTAGCCGATGTAGTCATCCGCGTAGTCGTGCCGGGTGACGGCCACGACCTCGGAGCCCGCCGACAGCCGAGCCAGCCTCTCATCCATCGCCGCCGACCAGCCCAACGGCTCGACCGCCACACACCACTCACCCACCGCTACAACCCCGACGTAACCGCCGCCTTCTCCGCCACCCGTCTCCATGACGAAGTCACCGACCTGCGAGGTCAGCTCGGCGAAGCTCATCTCCCTCGCCCCGCCGGAGCCGAAGCGGCGCACGTCGACCAGAGGGCTGGTGCGATGAGCCGCTCATCGTTGTTCCGCATGGTGACCTGCCGACCCTCTAGTCTTCCCTCTCGTGTCCCGACGATCATGGATGCTCTGGACCGCGGCCGTGCTGGCCGCGCTCGCTCCCAGCCTTTACTTCTGGGTCTCGTCGCTGCTGTCGGAAGACGACGGCACCCGGTACTACGCGTACATGTCCTCCGGGCGGTGCACGGGCGCTCAGATTCACTCGATGACCCCGGAACACCTGACATCGCACATCCCGCTCTTGGACTACGGCGGTGCACCGCTGCTCGTCCTGGCGCTGGCCGGCTGGTACGTGGGCGCACGGACCGGCCGGGACCGGCTCGGCAGGGTCGTCGCCCGCTGCGCGGCCGCGGTTCTGCTCCTCCGGCGCCTGCCCGATCTCCTGCTGCTCTCGCTCGACGGGGCGCTCGGGCCGGAATGCCTGGGCGCCTGGGGGCCGCCGGAGCTGGTGAGCTCGCAAGCGGGCTGGGACCTCTACCACCTGGCGCCCCCTGTTCTGGTCCTGCTCGCGGTACGGGTCCCGCGGCGGGCGTTCGTCAGGCGCGGCCGACTCGCGCGTACGGCCGCCACGATCCTGACCGTGACGGCGACCCTGCTCGTCACGGCGCAGGCGGCCCCGGCCGGCGAGGTGAGCACAGAGGGCGAGCTCGACTGCGCCGGCTTCGGCGGCGGCACGGTCAAGAGGCTGAGCGAGGCGGAGAAGAAGTTCCTGTGCGAGGTCCGCGGCTACAACAGCTTCTACGGCGACGGCGGCATCGAAGGCTGGCAGGACGCTCCCGACCGGGTGGTTGTGACACAAGGCCACCACCTCTGCCGTGTGGCCACCCAGCACGGCGGCGATACCGGCGTGCCGGCCGTGCGGGACGCGCCGCACGGGCCGCTGGCGCACGCGCTCGGTCCGCTGTGCCCGGCAGTTGCCCGATGGCAGGAGCAGGAGGGCGCACGGAAGCAGGCTGAGGAGGCGGCGTACCACGCGGCGAAGGACAAGGCCTGCGGCCGGCATCGCCCGCACCGCCCGAAGATCAAGCCGGTACGGCAGGGTCGCGCCACCATGTGGACCGAGTTCTGGACCATCCTCGGATGGGAGGAGGGATTCGAGGGCGCTGACCCAGATCTGGTCGAAGAGCTGGTCGGCAGCGAGCGCGGTGGGCTGGCGATCTGGGCGGCCGACGAGATCGGCCACGCGTGCGTCACCGTCGAGTCGTACCGCCGGCGACCGCCGCTGGAGATCAAGGGGTGGGACGAGGTGGTGGAGGTCGACTACGACAGCCCCAGCGGCACCCTGACCCTGTCCGACGGCAACGGAAAGAGCCTGACCGGCCTGACGACCGCGGGGCCCGGGGCATACCGGGTGCGGGTGCACCTGCGCGGGCGCAAGCTCGTCTACCAGGTGCCGGACCCGCCTGACGGCGCTGTGGAGCTGCTGATCATGGTGTTCCCCGGTGAGCAGACGAAACCGGTGGTCTACCGATAGCGAGTCACCGAGCGCGCGCTGTTGTCCATGCTCCCCAGCCGGCCTGGCGATCGCCGCCGTCGTGGTGGTGCCGCCGCCCTGGAAGCCCTCATCACAGACCGCTGACAGGCGAAAGATCACAGGTCGCCACCGCTGATTTCTGCGGTCAGCCTCCTCGAAGGCCGATCGCTCTGCGGCATGTGCATGGGCCACCGGCAGCGCCTGCCGGGCGGGGTTGGCGGTCAGCTGCCGGGGCGCCGCCAGGGTGCGCCGGGGTCCATGGGGCGGGCCTGGCCGCTGACCTGCAGCGCGTAGGTCGGCCGGTTACGGCCGGGCACCGGGCCGAGGTAGGGGTGGCCGGTCAGGTGGCACCAGGCGGGCAGATCAAGCGGCGCGGCCGGGTCGGTGGCGATCACGTGGACGACGGTGCCGGCCTCCAGGCCGGTCACGAGACGGGCCAGCTGGATGAGCAGCAGCACGCACCGTGCGTCGCCCCCCGTCCAGCACCACCGGCACGGCCGGACTGCCGTCGTCGCCATCCGGCGGGTCGCCATCCGGCGGGTCGCCATCCGGCGGGTCGCCATCCGGCGGGTCGCCATCCGGCGGGTCGCCATCCGCGGGGTCGAGGGTCGCGGGGTTGCCGTTCGTGGGGTCGCCGTCCGCGGGGCCGGGGGTCGCGGGGGCGGCGTTCACCTGCCTGTGGCTCATGCCGCTGTCGCTCCTGCGGCAACGGGGAGGTCGGCCAACCGCCATTCGAGCATGCCGTCGGCCAGCCGGGCGGCATCGCGGCCGCGGGCGGTCAGCGCGCGGACGGCTTCGTGGGCCAGCACGCAGTAGGCGCCGCGGCAGTAGGCGACGATGGTGCCGTCGGCGGGCAGTTCGGCCAGCCGGTCGACCAGCTGGTCCAGCGGGACGGAGATGGCTCCGGGGATGTGTCCTGCGGCGTACTCCTCGCCGGGCCGGACGTCGACCAGGATCACCTCGCCGGCGGCGATGCGGTCCTGCAGCTGCTCCCGCGTGACTTCTTCAGTGACTGTCCCGGCGTCGCCGGTGCCGAGGTAGGCGGCGCGGGCCCGCTCGACCTCGGCCAGGTGTACGGCGCCGACCTGGCGCAGCAGCGCCCACAGTGCGGCCACGTCGTCGCCGGCCAGCCGGTAGAAGACCTTGGTGCCGTGCTTGCGGGTGACCACCAGGCCGGCCTGCTTGAGGACCTGCAGATGGTTGGAGGCGGTGGTCAGCCCGAGCCCGGCGGCCTGGGCGAGCGCCTCCACCGATCGCTCTCCCTGTGCCAGCAGATCCACCAGCTCGAGCCGTTTGCCGCTCGCCAGTGCCTTGCCCACGGAGGCGAACGCGTCGAACAGCGCGGTCTTGGCGGCGTAATCGCCCATGGGACACTCCTCCATAAATCCTTGGAATACTGTAGGAGTATAGCAAGGGCGGGAGGAGGCCATCGTGGTGATCGCGGTCGTGGACGAGGGCCTGGGGAACTCGGCCTACCTGGTGGACCTGGGAGATGGGCGGGCGCTGGCGGTGGACGCCTCGCGTGACCTGCGCGCGTTGCGTTCCGAGGCGGAGCGGCGGGGGTTGCGGGTGGCGTTCGCCGCCGACACCCACCTGCACGCCGACTTCCTGTCCGGCGCGCCGCAGCTGGCCGCGAGCGACGGAGCGCGGGTGCTGGCCTCGGCCGCAGGGGAGCGGGCCTTCGAGCATGTCGCCCTGCACGACGGGGACGAGGTCGATCTGGGCGGTCTCACGTTGCGGGCGCTGGCCACTCCCGGCCACACCGGCGAGCACCTGTCGTTCCTGCTGCTGGCAGGTCCGCGCGCGCTGGGGGTGTTCACAGGAGGGTCGCTCGTCGTCGGCGCGGCCGCGCGGACGGACCTGGCCGGGCCGGAGCGGACCGAGTCGCTGGCCCGCGCCCAGTATCGCTCCCTGCGTCGTCTGGCCGCGCTGAGCGACGAGGTCGAGGTGTGGCCCACCCACGGCGCGGGCTCGTTCTGCTCCGCTCCGCCCGGCGCCGAGCGCACCTCCACCATCGGACGGGAGAAGGCCACCAACCCGCTGCTGCTGGCAGGCGATGAGGACACGTTCGTGCGGCGGTTGACCAGCGGCCTGGGCAGCTTCCCGCCGTACTTCCTGCGCCTGGCCGAGGCCAACCGGCTCGGCCCCGCCCTGATCGGGCGGCCGCGCCTGCGGCGGCTGAGCGCGGCCCGGGTGCGGGCGCTGCTGGCCGAGGGGGCAGTGCTGGTCGACGTCCGGCCGGCGCGCGCGTTCGCAGCGGCTCACATCCCGGGCGCCATCTCCATCCCGCTGCGTCCGCAGTTCGCCTCCTGGCTGGGCTGGCTCCTGGAGCCGGGCACGCCGTACATCATCGTCCGCAACCCCGACCAGGATGCCGCCGAGATCCTCGGGCAGGCGCTGAAGATCGGCTACGAGGCCGGCGCGGGTGAGCTCACCGAGCCCTGGGACGGGCCGACGTCCAGCATCCCCATGCTCGGCCCAGACCGTGTCGGTGCCGTGAGCGTGCTGGATGTGCGCCAGGACAGCGAGTACGCCGCCGGACACGTGCCAGGCGCGGTTCACGTCGAGCTCGGCGACCTACCGGCCCGGGTGGCGGAGATCCCCGCTGAACCGGTGGTGGTGATGTGCGCGCACGGCGAGCGCGCGATGACCGCGGCCAGCCTGCTCGCCCGCGCGGGTCACCGGCGGGTGCGCGTACTGGACGGCGGCCCCGGTGACTGGGCCGATGCCACCGGGCGGCAGCTGGGGGAAGAGGCGTGAGCGCCGGCGGCGCCGCCTCCCGCGCGCCGGTACGGCTCGGACTGCGCGCCAACCTGGCCCAGTTCACCCTGCTGGTGGTGGTCAACGCGCTGGTCGGCGGCATGCTCGGCCAAGAACGGATCATGCTGCCGCTGCTGGCCGATCAGGTGTTCGGCCTTGCCGCGTCGGTGTCCGGGCTGACCTACATCGTTGCCTTCGGCGCGACCAAGGCGGTGACGAACTTCTTCGCCGGCGCGTGGTCGGACCGCTATGGACGCAAGCCGGTGCTGGTCGCCGGGTGGCTGATCGCGCTGCCGGTGCCCGCGCTGCTGGCCCTCGGCCCGGTGTGGGGCTGGATCGTCGCCGCGAACGTGCTGCTGGGCGTCAGCCAGGGTCTGACCTGGTCGACCACCGTCATCATGAAGATCGACCTGGCCGGGCCTGAGCGGCGCGGCCTGGCCATGGGCCTCAACGAGGCCGCCGGATACGGCGCGGTCGCCGTCACCGCACTGGCCACCGGCTACCTGGCCGCGGCCCACGGGCTGCGCCCGGCGCCGTTCCTGCTGGGGGCCGCCTACGCCGCCCTCGGGCTGGGACTGTCCACGCTGATCGTGCGCGAGACCCGCGAGCACGCCAGGCTGGAGGGCGCGGGCCATCCGGTCACGACGCACCCCGGCGAGCCGTCCACACGCCAGATCGCCTGGCGCACCAGCGTCGGCGACAAGGCTCTGTCGGCGGCCAGCCAGGCGGGGATGGTCAACAACCTCAACGATGCCCTCGCCTGGGGCGTCTTCCCGCTCATCTTCGCCTCACGCGGCCTCGGCGTGGTCGACATCGGCGTGCTCGCGGCGCTGTATCCGGCGGTGTGGGGGCTCGGGCAGCTGGTGACCGGCTGGTGGTCCGACCATGTCGGCCGCAAGCACCTGATCACTACCGGCATGCTGGTGCAGGCTCTGGCGATCGCGCTGGTGGCGGCCGGCGACCGCTTCGCGTTGTGGGCGGGCGCCCAGGTGCTGCTCGGCGCGGGCACCGCCCTGGTCTACCCCACGCTGCTGGCCGTCATCGGCGACGTCGCCCACCCTGCCTGGCGGGCCCGCGCTGTCGGCGTCTACCGGCTCTGGCGTGACGGCGGGTTCGCCGTCGGCGCGCTGCTCGCCGGAGCGATCGCCGGTATGTGGGGGCCGGACGCGGCGGTGTGGGCGGTGGCCGCGCTGACCGCCGCCTCCGGCCTGCTGGTCGCGGCACGCATGTACGAGACCCACCCCGAGGGGCGCCGCTGAGCATGCTGTCCCCTGACCGCGCGGGAATGATCGTCGAAGCGCCGCGGGCGTGACCCGTGCTCAGGACGCGCCGTGGAAGCGGCGGTGCAGCTCGCGCACCTGCTCGGCGAGGCCCGGAACAGGACCCTCCACCACGGCGTCGGGGACCACCTCCCGGATCGGCAGGGTGCGTACGGGAGGGGCGGGCACCCCGAGCTCGGCGAGCCAGCATGCCAGCTGCTCGGAGGAGGCCACGTACACGATCCGGCCGAGACCGACCCAGCCGTGCGCGGCGGCGCACATCGGGCAGTGCTCGCCGGAGGTGAAGACGGTGGCCGCGGCGCGCTCCGCCGGGCTCATGTTGGCCGCGGCCCAGCGCGCCAGTTCGAACTCCGGGTGGCGGGTCCTGTCACCTGAGGCCACCTGATTGTGGCCCTCGCCGAGGACGGTCCCGTCAGCGGCGACGAGTACCGAGCCGAACGGCTCGTCGCCCGCCTCCAGGGCCTCGCCGGCCAGTTCCACGCAGCGGCGCAGATGCCGCATCTCGGCATCGTTCACCATGATGACCTCCCCGGAGCCACGATCTTCACCGCCATGCTAGGCGCGCGCCGTGTCCGCGGCGGCTCACACCGCCCGTGGCGAGCAGGGTGGGGCCTTGGCCCGACGTGTGAGGCGCGTGCCCCCCGCGCCGGGGCCAGGGTGGCGGACGCTCCGGCGGCGGACACGTGGTCGGTTGCCCGGCGCCGGAGGTGCTGGGAGGCGTGTCAGGAGGCGTGCTCGGCCAGCCACGCGGTCCATGCGCGGTCGGCCTCGTCGGGTTCGGTGCCGGGGGTGAACAGGTGGTGCTGGGCGACGATGCCGCCGCCGAAGCCGTTGACGAAGCGGTACATGGCGTCGCCGGTGCGGATGCCGAGGGTCTGGGCGTTGGTGTAGTAGACGACGCCCTGGACGGGCGGCTGTCCTGGCGGGGTGATGGTGATCGGGTCGCCGGCGGCCGGCTCGCCGAGGCGGGCGAACAGGGCGCGGTAGTCGCCCGAGCCGAAAGCGGTCACCGGTACGGCGGTGCGCCCGGTGAAGTGCGTGAGGTACTCGCCGAGGGTGGCGTAGAACATCGCCAGGCCGGTGGTCATGGCCTCGAACTCGTTCTCCCAGTCGTCGCCCGGCAGGAAGCCGCTGGTGACCACGCGGACGACGGTGCTGGCCTCCGAGCGGCCCTCGATGAGGAACTCGTAGGCGATGAAGCGTCCGTCGTCGGCGGCGGGCGCCCTGGTGGCCAGTCGCTTGCCGGGCTCCCATGCGGTGATGGTGTTGGCGGGCTCGTAGCCGCCGAACGCGGTGCGGTGGACGCCCTGTTCGATCTGGTTGCGGCCCATGAACCAGGAGTCGATGCCGGGCCCTGTGGCGATGGCGTCCCATACCTGTTCGGGGGTCGCGTCCAGGGAGAGCTCGTGCTGGAGCTCGAACTCGTGTGACATGTCAGGACTCCTGGGTGTGCTGGTCGACGCTGGGATGGACGGCGACGATGACGCGGTGGTCGCGCCCGCCTTCGGTGGCTTCGTCGTGATATTTGCTGGCAAGGGTGGTGACGGCGTTGGCCAGTTCCTCGGCGAAGGCGGCGCGGTCGGCGGCCGAGGCGAACCGGATCCGGCCGTCGATGGCGAAGGTGGCCACCCGCTTGCGGGCCTTCGCCGCGCCGGTGATGAGCAGCCCGACATCGCTGACCAGCCGGGCGGCGACGGCCAGCAGCCAGCGGGCCGACAGCCGGTCGGGCGAGCGGCTGGGATCGGGCTGGACGCCGGCCAGGGCGCGCGGCGAGATGACGTAGGAGGAGGCGGTGGCGCGCATGACGCGCTCGGTGACGTTGCCCTTCCTGCGCTCTTCGACGAGCTCGACCAGGCCGTGCTTCTCGAGTGTCTTCAGGTGATAGTTGATCTTCTGCCGTGGGAGGCCGACCTTCGCGGCCAGCATGGTGGCCGAGTTGGGGTCGGCGAGCTCGGCCAGGAGCCTGGCGCGGATCGGGTCCAGCGAGGCCTCGGCGGCCGCGGGGTCCTCGATCACCGTCACGTCGAACATGCCTCCACCCTCTCACCGACAATATTTATTGTCAATAATGAGGAAGGCTGTCGGCTTGGGCTCGCAGGAAGGCGCGCTCGGCGTCGTTGCCGGCCAGCCTGATCGCCGCGGCGTAGGCCGCCCTGGCCCGCGCGGTGTGCCCGAGGCGCCGCAGCAGGTCGGCGCGGATGGCGTGGAACAGGTGGACAGTGCCCAGGTCGAGCTCGTCGACCAGCTCCAGCGCTGCCGCGGGCCCCGCCACCTCGGCCACCGCCACCGCCCTGTTGAGCGCCACGACCGGGCTCGGAGCGATGGCCGTCAGCTGGTCGTACAGTGCCAGGACCTGCCTCCAGTCGGTGGCGGAGCCGTCGCTGTGCACGGCGTTGATCGCCGCCTGGATCTGGTACGGGCCCGGCCGGTCGCGGCGCAGGCATGCGCGGACGATCGCCTGGCCCTCCTCGACGAGGTCGCGATCCCACAGCGCGCGGTCCTGCTCGGCCAGCCGTACCAACCGGCCGTTGGCGTCGGCGCGGGCGGCGCGCCGAGAGTGCAGCAGCAGCATCAGCGCCAGCAGCCCCCACACCTCGCCCTCGTCGGGCATGAGCTCGGCCAGCAGCCTGCCCAGGCGGATCGCCTCGGCGCACAGCTCCTCGCGCACCAGACGTCCGCCCGCGCTGGCCGCGTACCCCTCGTTGAAGATCAGGTAGATGACCGCCAGGACGGGAGGCAACCGGTCGGGCAGGTCCGCCTCGCGGGGCACGCGGTAGGGGATCCCGGCGTCGCGGATCTTGCCTTTGGCGCGGACCAGCCGCTGGGCCATGGTCGCCTCGGGCACCAGGAAGGCCCGGGCGATCTCGCCGGTGCTCAGGCCGCCCAGCAGCCGGAGCGTGAGCGCCACCCGCGCGGACGGCGCGAGCGAAGGGTGGCAGCAGGTGAAGATGAGCCTGAGCCTGTCGTCGTGCACCGGCCCCTCCCGCACGGGCTCGTCGGGGGCCCGCACAAGCGCGGCCTGGGCGTGACGGTCCTGTCGCGAGGACTCGCGGCGCAGGCGGTCGATGGCGCGGTTGCGGGCGGTGGTGATGATCCAGCCGGCCGGGCTGGGCGGCGTCCCCTTCACCGGCCAGCGCCGGGTCGCCTCGGCGAAGGCGTCCTGGACCGCCTCCTCGGCGAGGTCGATGTCGCCGAAGGAGCGGACCAGGACGGAGACGGCGCGGCCGTACTCCTGGCGGAAGACGTCTTCGATGCCGGACACGTCAGTCCTGGAGCGGGCGGACCTCGATCGGCAGGGTGGTGGCCAGGCCGGCCTTGCGTGCCCATTCGAGTGCCGCGTCGAGGTCGGGCGCCTGGATGACGACGAAGCCGCCGATGTGCTCCTTGCCCTCGGTGTACGGCCCGTCGGTCAGCAGGAGCTCGCCGTCCTTGGGCCGCACCACGGTGGCCGTGTCCGCGGGGTGCAGGCGTCCGGTGAACACCCACGCGCCCGCGGCCTTGAGCTCGCTGTCCCAGGCGTCGACGTCACGCATGATCGCCGCCAGGTCGTCGGGCGCGGGCGGGTCGCCGTCGGGCTGGTAGATGCTGAGCAGGTACTGCTTCATGATGGCCTCCCGGGTGTCTTGTCACCCTCTACACGAACGGCCTGCCTCCGGATCGACACCCCGCTCCGGAGAATCTGCTCATTCGTGCGGGGAAAGGCCCGCCGGTAGTCGCTCGGTGAGACCCCGACCTGTTTGAGGAAGTGGTGGCGAAGATTGTTGGCCGTCCCCAGGCCGCTCAGTTCGCCCACCTTCTCGATCGGCAGGTCGGTCTGCTCCAGCAGGCTCTGGGCCCTGCCCAGGCGCTGGTTGAGCAGCCACTGCAACGGTGTCATCCCGGTGGCGGCCTGCAGGCGGCGGTAGAAGGTGCGCGGGCTCATCGCGGCCTGCCGGGCCAGTTCCTCGACGGTGAGTGGCTGGTCGAGGCGGGCGCTGGCCCATTCCAGCACCGGAGCCATGCCCTCGTCGTCGGTGGTGGGCACCGACAGGTCGATGAACTGGGCCTGGCCGCCGGGGCGGTGGGCCGGCACGACCATGCGGCGGGCCAGCTGGTTGGCGACGTGCGCGCCGAGGTCGCGCCGTACGAGGTGCAGGCACAGGTCGAGGCCCGCGGTGAGCCCGGCGCTGGTCAGCACGTCGCCGTCGTCGACGTACAGCACCGAGTCGTCGACCCGTACCTTCGGGTAGCGCTCGGCCAGCTGCGCGGTGTGCATCCAGTGGGCGGTGGCGCGACGCCCGTCCAGCAGGCCCGCCTCGGCCAGGGCGAAGGCGCCGGTGCACAGCGACACCATGCGGGCGCCGGCGTCGTAGGCGCGGCGCAGGGCGGCGATCAGCGCGGGAGGCAGCGGCGCGCCGTCCTCGACGCAGGCGTCGGGCACCGACGGGACGATGACGGTGTCGGCGCCCGCGAGGTCGTCGAGCCCGTAGGGCGTGCGCAGCGCCAGCCCCGCCACGGCGGGCCCCGGGTGGTCGCCGCCCCCCGTGCCGCACAGCCGCAGGTCGTACCAGGGGTCGGCCAGGTCGGGCTGCGGTTTGCCGAAGACCGTGCACGGGATGCTCAGCTCGTACAGGTCCCACGAGGGGACCCCGATGTCCTCGGTCACGACCACCGCGACGGATCCGGCACCCATGGGCTCCAGCGTATGGCAGGAATTTGGCGGAGAGCGTCACCGCTGTCACTGTCTCCGCCCGGCACCCGCTGAGACCGTGGATCGGACAGACGATTTGAGGAGTGTTGTGACATGCGGGTGACCGTGATCGGACTGGGCTCGATGGGGTCGGCGCTGGCCGCCGCCCTGCTGGACAAGGGCGTGGAGACGACGGTGTGGAACCGTTCGGCGGGCAGGGCGGGGGCGCTGGTGGCGCGGGGCGCGAAGGAGGCGGCGACGGCGCGGGAGGCGGTCGAGGCCGCCGACGTCGTGATCGCCTGCGTCCTGGACTATGACGCGCTGTACGGCGTGCTGGACCCCGTCGCCGGCTCGCTGGCGGGCAGGCAACTGGTCAACCTCACCTCCGGATCGCCGGAGCAGGCACGCCGGATGGACGGCTGGGCGCGTTCGCACGGCGTCGGCTACCTCGACGGCGCCATCATGACGACGCCGCCGGGTGTCGGCAGCCAGGAGATGATGTTCCTCTACAGCGGCTCCCCCGAGGTCTTCGAGTCGCGCCGCAGCATCCTGGCGGCGCTGGGCGACCCCGTTCACCTGGGCGAGGACCCCGGTACGGCCTCGCTGTACGACGCGGCGCTGCTGGGCCTGATGTGGGCGACGATGACCGGCTGGCTGCACGGCACGGCGGTGGTCGGCGCGGACAAGATCGAGGCCACGGCGTTCACGCCGGTCGCGATCCGCTGGATGGGTGCGGTGGCGGGGTTCCTGACCAGGTACGCGGGGCAGGTGGACGAGGGCCGCTACCCGGGCGACGACGCGACGGTGGACGTGCAGATCGCCGCGATCGACCACCTCATCCACGCCGCGCACGAGCGTGGCGTCGACAACGCGCTGCCCGAACTGCTGAAGGCGGCCATGCTGCGGGCCAGGGCGGCTGGGCACGGCTCGGACAGCTTCGCCAGCCTCGTCGAGGTGCTGCGCAACCCCGTCCAGGAGTGAGGAAGCCGCTCAGCGGGCGGTAGACGGGTTCGGGGCAGTCGAGGGGGATGCAGCCGCGGCAGGGAGGGCGTCGGCCTGAAACCCGGCCCCCTGAACGCGGCGTCTCGACCAGCGCCAAGATCTTCACCATGCTCCCGCCCGGCCGGCCGGGCGGGAGCATGTCCCGCATGACCGGCGGCGATCTCCACGAACAGCGCGGCTCCCCTGTGATGCGGTCGTCGCGGCCTGGGCGAGCGGTTCTGTGGCGGCTGGGCCGCCGAGCCCGGCCGCCACGCGCCCGCCCGATCCGAACCCTAAATATTCCTTGACACGAATATTCGTCATGGCGAATACTTTTCCCCATGGACGCACTCCTCACCGCACTGGCCGACCCGGCCCGCTGGCGGCTCGTGAGCCTGTTGGCCGAGCGGCCCCGGCCGGTCGGCGTCCTGGCCCAGCTCGCCGAGGCGCGCCAGCCGCAGACGACCAAGCACCTGCAGGGCCTTGAGCGCGCCGGAGTCGTCACCTCCCAGCGCACCGGCCAGCGCCGCATCTACGCGCTCCGTCCCGGACCGCTGCGGGAGCTGGCGGCCGCGCTCAGCCGGCTCGCCGACACCGCCGACCGGGCCGGCGGCCCGCGCGAGACCTACGACCGTTACGGGCTCAGCCTCCACGCGGAGCGGCTCGCCGCCAACGAGCAGGGGTGGGCCGACGGCCGCTCGTTCACCTTCCACCGGTCGCTGACGGTGCGCCCCGAGCTGGTCTGGCGCCACCTGACCGAGACCTCACTGCTGGCCCGATGGTGGACGCCGGACGACCTGCGCGTCTCCGAGCTCGTCTTCGAGGCGCGACCTGGCGGGCGGATCGTCCACGAGTACCGCGATGCCGAGGACGCCGACGGCTCCGACCTGGTCGCCGGGCGCGCGCAGGGGGTCGTCGACGACGTACGCCCCGGCGAGCGCCTCGCCTACCGGCTCTCCCCGCTGCTTGCCGACGGAGGCCCCGCCTTCACCGCCCACCTCGACCTCGGCCTCCGGCCCACCGGCACCGGCACGGACCTCGACGTCCACTTCCGGATCACCGACAGCACCATCGAGTCCGCCGACTTCGTCGCGGGCATCGAGATCGGCTTCGGCCAGAGCCTCGACAAGCTCGCGGCGACCCTCGCCGCGGATTCCTCCAGCGCCGACAGCATCGACGACACCGAGCACGACACCGATGAGGGAGCACGCAATGACTGACTCGACCGGCCGCAGGGTGACCGCGAACCTGGCCCTCACCCTCGACGGGCGTTACAACGGTCCCGGCGGGCCCGGCGATTTCGCGGCGTTCGCCCCGTACGTGACCACCGACGTCGCGCGCGACCACATGACCCGCATCTGGGAGAGCGCGACGACGGCGGTGCTCGGCCGGCTCAACGCAGAGGGATTCATGGGCTACTGGCCCTCGGTCGCCGAAGACGAGAACGCCGATCCGCGGGATCGCGGATACGCCAAGTGGCTGGTCGACACGGAAAAGGTGGTCTTGTCGACCACCTTGGCCGAAGCGCCGTGGGAACGCACCCGCGTGGTGAACGCCCCCGCCGCGGACGTCGTCGCCGCACTCAAGGCCACCGGCGAGGGCGACATCCTCGTCAACAGCAGCCCGAGCCTCATCAAGCCGCTCCTGTCGGCGGACCTCGTCGACCGGCTGTACCTCATGATCTTCCCCGAGATCGCCGGGGGCGGGCAGCGACTGTTCGACGACGGTCTTCCGGCTACGACGTGGACGCTGACCCACCAGGAGACCGGCGCGCTCGGCGAGATCGCCATGGTCTACGATCGAGCCCGCTGAGCCGGCCGGACTGCGCGCTCAGCCGGCGAGGCGGGCCCGGCTCGAAGCCCCGGAGGTCACATGTCACCGGTGTGCGAGCCGCGGCATGCCGCTCACGCGAGCATCCTGCCGCTACTAAGGTTGTGGATGTGAGTTCGAGATCCGTGCGCGCGATGGACGCCGATGAGAAAGTCGACCGGCAGGCGCGGATCCTCGAGGCGGTGCTTCGGCTCCTGTCCCTGCAGGGCATATCCGGGGTCAGCATGCGTGCCGTCGCGCGTGAGGCCGGGGTCTCGCTGGGGTTGGTGAACTACTACTACGAGGACAAGACGAGCCTGATCCGTGCGGCCCTGCACCGCATCGAGGAGCAGGACATCGCGATGGTGGAGCCGGACCTCACCCTGGAACCGGAAGAGCGGCTGCGTGCCGCGCTGAAGCGGGTGGCCGACCCGGAGTTCCTGACGACGGAGTACCTGTCCCTGCGACTTCAGCTCTGGGCGCTCGCCCAGGCCCACGAGGACTTCGAGCGCATCAACACGGTGGCCCAGAAACGGTACCGCGAGGGGCTGGCCGCCCTCATCCGTGCGGCCCGCCCCGAGTTGTCGCGCGGCGAGTGCGGCAAGCGGGCCGCCGACATCGACGTCATCCAGAACGGCTTGTGGCTCACGGCCCTGCTGGGGCTCGACCGCGCCTCGATCAGCAGGAGCGTCACTCGCTGCGAGGAGATCGCACTCGCCGACTGACCGGTCACACGACGGGCGAATTTGAACGAACGTCCAGAAATGCATTGAACGATCGTTCAAAGGCTCGTATGCTCCCACCATGGCACCAGTCACGACGGACGACGTACGCCGCGTCGGCACCGGGTTCCACAAGGACCCCGAACGATCGATGTCGCTGCGGTCGGAGGCGTACACGGACCCGCGATGGCTCGAGGTCGACGTCCGGGCGATCTTCGCCCGCACCTGGCAGTGGATCTGCCACGGGGAGGAGCTCGAGTCGCCGGGCAGCTACGTGTCGGCCACCGTGGCCGGCATGCCGATCGCGATCGTCCGCGATCGTGAAGGAGCGCTGCGCGCGTTCTACAACGTCTGCAAGCACCGCGCCCACGAGCTGCTCACGGGCTCCGGCACCACGCGCAACATCGTCTGCCCCTACCACGCGTGGACCTACGGCCTCGACGGGCAGCTGAAGGCGGCTCGTCGCGCCGACAGGATGGAGACCTTCGACAAGAACGAGATCTGTCTCGACCAGGTGTCGGTGGAGGAGTTCGGTGGCTTCGTCTACGTGAACCTGGACCCGGGCGCCGCTCCCTTGGGCGAGCAGGCCGGGGATCTGGCGGCCGACATCGCCAGATGGGCCCCCGACGTGAGCGGACTGACCCACGCCAAGCGGTTGACCTACGACGTCGCGTCCAACTGGAAGAACGTCATCGACAACTTCCTGGAGTGCTACCACTGCCACATCGCCCACAAGGAGTTCGTCGACCTCGTCGACATGGACACCTACGAGGTGAAGACCCACGGCATCTGGTCGAGCCACTTCGCCGAGGCCGGCAAGCACGAGAACGCGGCGTACGACGTCTCGGGCGCGTCGGTCACGCAGCACGCGGTGTGGTGGCTGTGGCCCAACACCTGCCTGCTGCGCTACCCCGGGCGCGGCAACTTCATGGTCTTCCAGGTCGTTCCCGCCGGTCCCGACCGGACCCTGGAGACCTGGGACTTCTACTTCGAGACGGCCGAGCTCGAGGACGCCGAGGTGCAGTCGGTGCGGTACATCGACGAGGTGCTTCAGCAGCAGGACATCGCGCTGGTGGAGAGCGTCCAGCGGGGCATGGGCACCCCGGCCTTCGACCAGGGCCGCATCGTGTACGACCCGTCCGGCTCAGGGCTGTCCGAGCACGGCGTGCATCACTTCCACGGCCTCGTCCTCGACGCCTACCGGTCGTGGGTGGAAGGGGTCACCGCCGAGCACGATCACGGGGACGCCGTCCCCACGCTCACCGCCTAGAGGAACGGCCATGTCCAGGCCCGTCATCATCACCTGCGCACCCACCGGCGGCATTCACACGCCGACGATGTCACCGCACCTGCCGGTGACGCCGGACGAGATCGCCGCCGCGGCCATCGAGGCCGCCGAAGCGGGAGCGGCGATCATTCACCTGCACGCCCGCGACCCCGAGACCGGCCGCCCCGACCCGCGACCCGAGCTGTTCCTGGACTTCATGCCGAAGATCAAGGACGCCTGCGACGCCGTCCTGAACGTCTCGACCGGCGGAGGCCTCGGTATGACCCGCGAGGAGCGGCTCCGGGCCGCCGTCGCGACCTCCCCGGAAATGGCATCGCTGAACGTCGGCTCGATGAACTTCGGCATCTTCCCGATGCTGCAGAAGTACACGCAGTGGAAGCACGACTGGGAGCCGGCCTTCCTGGAGATGACGCGCGACTTCATCTTCAAGAACACCTTCGCCGACCTGGAGTACGTCGTGAAGGAACTCGGCCACGGCCACGGGACCAGGTTCGAGTTCGAGTGCTACGACCTCGGCCACCTCTACAACCTGGCCTGGCTCATCGACCAGGACTGGCTCGAGCCGCCCTTCTTCGTGCAGATGGTCTTCGGCGTGCTCGGCGGTGTCGGTGCGGACCTCGACAACCTCCAGCACATGCACACGGTGGCCGACAGGCTGTTCGGGGACAGCTACGAGTGGTCGGTGCTCGCCGCCGGACGCCACCAGATGCCGTTCGCGACGCAGGCCGCCATGCTCGGCGGCAACCTGCGGGTGGGCATGGAGGACAGCCTGTTCATCGGACCTGGCGAGCTCACGACGTCGAACGCCGGCCAGGTACGCAAGATCCGCGGCATCGTCGA
The DNA here is from genome assembly GCF_057708945.1 of Nonomuraea sp. bgisy101. Taxonomy (NCBI): domain Bacteria; kingdom Bacillati; phylum Actinomycetota; class Actinomycetes; order Streptosporangiales; family Streptosporangiaceae; genus Nonomuraea; species Nonomuraea sp. bgisy101. The sequence continues at coordinate 170,012 of NZ_JBYITD010000009.1, read as the reverse complement.
GGCGCTCGGGCACGAGGTCGCCACCCCGGCACAGGCCCGGCAGCGGCTCGGTCTCAAGGGAGCCGACCATGTCGCCTTCTGACCTGTCGCCTTCTGACCTGTCCCCTTCCGGGCGCGCCCCGTCGCCCATCGAGGTCGCCCGTGTCGCCCTGCTCGGCGGCGGGGTGATCGGCCAGAGCTGGACCGCCCTGTTCCTGGCCGCGGGCAAGTCGGTCACGCTGTTCGATCCCGATCCGGCCGCGGAGAAGCGGGTCCGCCGCGCGGTGCAAGCGGCATGGCCGGCCCTGATCGAGCTCGGCCTGGCGACCAGGGCCGAGCCGGAAGGTGAGCTGCTCGTGTGCGCGGACGCGCGGACGGCGGTAGCCGACGCCCAGTTCGTCCAGGAGAGCGTGCCCGAGCGGATCGACCTCAAGCACCGGCTGTACGCCGAGATCGAACCCGCCCTTGCCGAAGGTGCCATCGTGGCGTCGTCGGCATCCGGCCTGACCCTCACCGAACTGCAGGCCGGTTGGGAGCGCCCGGACCGGTTCGTCCTCGGTCACCCGTTCAACCCGCCGCATCTGATCCCCCTCGTCGAGGTCATGGGCAACGAGCGGACAGGCGCCGGCGTGGTCGAGCGGACCCGCGGCTTCTACGAGTCCGTCGGCAAGGTCACGATCGAGGTCAAACGGGAAGTCCCCGGCCACGTCGCCAACCGGCTGCAAGCCGCCCTGTGGCGAGAGGTCATCCACCTCGTCAACGAGGGCGTGGCATCCGTGGACGACATCGACACCGCCATCTCGTCCGGGCCGGGTCTGCGCTGGGCCGCCTGGGGGCCGACGACACTGTTCCACCTCGGCGCCGGCGAGGGAGGCCTTGCCGCCTTCTGCGAGCGGTACGCCGACAGCTTCAACCGCTGGTGGGACGACCTGGGGCACCCCCGTCTGGACGAGGCCACCGCGGCCCGGCTGGTCGACGGGCTGGCGGCCGCCGGGTCCGGCGACCTCGACGCCTTGGCGGCGCAGCGCGACGCCATGATCGTGGCGGCGATCGTGGCTGCGGGGCGCGTGAAAGGAGCCCCGCCATCGCCGGCGTAGCCTTCGACCACGGCGTAGCCCTCGACCACACCTCGTTCGCCGTCCACGACGCGATGGCCTGGGCGCGGCGGCTGCGGCGCGAGCTGGGCGCGACCCCGATCTTCGGTGAGCAGCTCGCGCAGTTCAGGTACCTCCTGCTGCACATCGGCACCGCCGACGACGGGGCGAGGCTGGAGCTGCTGGAGCCAAGGGGCGAGGGGTTCCTCACCCGCTTCCTGGGCGCCCGCGGCGAGGGTCCCCATCACCTGACCTTCGTCGTAGCGGACCTGCGCGCGACGGTGGTGCACGCCCGCGCGCTCGGCCTGACCGTCGTGGGCGAGGACCACGACCACCCGCCGTGGCGCGAGGCGTTCATCGCGCCCGACGACAGGCACGGTGTCGTCATCCAGCTCGCGCAGTCCGACCGGAGCTACCCGCCGGTCGAGCAGCTGTTGTCGAGCCGTACCCGTGACGTCGAGGACTTCCCCGGCTCCCGGGGCGCCACGGAGCCGCACTGGTGGACCCGGCTGTGGCAGACGGCACCGGGAGCGGTCGCGCGGCTGGGGGCCACGCACCTGGCGTCGACGGACCTCGCGTTCTCCCGGCTCGTCTTCGGGGACCTGCTGGGGGCTCGGGCGACTGAGATCGACTCAGCGCTGGAGCTGTCGTGGCCCGGCGGATCGGTCCGGGTACACGCCTCGGACCGCCCGGGCGTGACCGGCATGAGCCTGCGCGGCGGTCCCGCCGGCGGCATCGCGATCGGTCCCGCCCGGCTGGGCCCGGGCGTGCTCCACCCCTGATGCTCGAAGGCGGGACGGCCCTGGTGGCGGGTGGACACGACTGGTGGAGGTCGGGCCAGGCGTTCGCGGACAGCAGGGTGCGGGCACGGCCGGGGGAGGGCCGATGTCGGCGGCGGCCGGCTTCTTGGGGAGCGTTCGTGCCGCGGCGGAAACAGAAACCGCGTCATGGGGAATCGGCGTGACGTGAGCCACATGTCGTGTAAGCTCTCAAGATTAGGCACGCCAAATAGAGGCTGCTAAACCTCTACATCTGGAGGATAACAGTCGCATGTCGATTCGTCAAGATGGAGTGACTGAGGCCATCAGGACCGAGCAGGAGCGCGTCACGATGCTCTACGGCAGGCTCGACGCCGCCAGGCGGCGGGCCGAGCAGGCGCTGCGGGAGGTGTTCGGGAGCGGCGGCGCGGTGGCGAACGTCCAGGGCAGGGTCGAGCGCGAGGTCGCCGCCGCCGAGCAGGCCCGCCGCCTGTCCCGGCTTTCGGGGGTGGAGCGGGGCCTGTGCTTCGGCAGGATCGACGACCAGGAGGGTGTCACCACCTACATCGGCCGCATCGGGCTGCGCGACGAGGAGCACGAGTCGGTGCTGATCGACTGGCGGGCCGCGGCCGCCAGGCCCTTCTACGTCGCCACGCCCGGCGAACCGGGGGCGCTGGTGCGCCGTCGTCACCTGCATCTGAAGGAGCGCACCGTCGTGGGCCTGGACGACGAGGTGTTCGATCTGGAGCGGATGAGCGACGGGGACAGGCGCACGCTGGTGGGCGAGGCGGCGCTGATGGCGGCGCTGCGGCGGGGCCGTACCGGCCGGATGGGCGATGTGGTGGCCACCATCCAGACCGAGCAGGACAGGGTGATCCGCTCGGGTCTGCAGGGGGCGCTGGTGGTGCAGGGCGGCCCGGGCACGGGCAAGACGGTGGCGGCGCTGCACAGGGCCGCCTACCTGCTGTACGCCCACCGCGACACGCTGGAACGGCGCGGTGTGCTGGTCGTCGGTCCCAACAGCATGTTCCTGCGCTACATCGAGCAGGTGCTGCCCGCGCTGGGCGAGACGCAGGTGGTGATGGCCACGGTGGGCGAGCTGTTCCCTGGCGTGCGGGCCGAGGCCGTCGATCCGCCGGCGGCGGCCGTGGTCAAGGGAGATGTGCGGATGGCGGGGGTGGTGGCGGCGGCCGTACGGGATCGGCAGCGGGTGCCCGACGGCGACCTGGTGATCGAGGTGGACGGCACGCCGCTGCGGGTGGCGCACGACAGGTGCGCGAGCATCAGGGACAGGGCGCGCGCGGTACGGCTGCCGCACAACATGGCCCGCAAGCTGATGGTCACCGAGCTGCTGAGGGAGCTGGCCCGCGACCTGCTCGACGGGCTGGAGGAGTCGCTGGCGCTGGAGAACTTCCTGCCGGCCGAGGACGCCGCCGCGCTGGAGCGGGAGCTGCCGGCCGCGCAGGAGCCCTACACCGAGCAGGATCTCGCCTACGAGGCCGAGCGGCTGTGGTCGTTTCCCGAGGTGCGGGCGGCACTGGAGGAGCTGTGGCCGAACCTGACGCCGCAGCGCCTGATCGGCGAGCTGCTGTCCTCGCCGCAGCGTCTCGCCTCGGCCGCCCCCGGCCTGGACCGGGAGCTGCTGCTGCGGCCGGCCGGCGCCCCGTGGACCGTCGGCGACGTGCCGCTGCTGGACGAGGCGGCCGAGCTGCTGGGCGAGGACGACGCGGCGGCCAGGGCGGCGGCGCGGCAGGCGGAGCTGGAGCGCGCGGAGGCCCTTCTGTACGCGCGGGAGGTGCTGGTCGCCACAGGCCTTGAGGAGAGGGAACTGATGGACGCCTCGGCGCTGGCCGACCGTCACGGCGGCGACGGCGACGGGCTGACGACGGCCGACAGGGCGGCGGCCGATCGCACGTGGGCGTACGGGCACGTGATCGTCGACGAGGCTCAGGAGCTGTCACCGATGGCCTGGCGCATGGTCATGCGCAGGGTGCCCGCCCTGTCGTTGACGGTGGTGGGCGATGTCGCCCAGACCGGCTCGGCCGCGGGCGCGCGCTCGTGGGGGGAGATGCTCGATCCCTACCTGGCCGGCCGCTGGCGGGAGGAGCGGCTGCTGGTCAACTACCGCACGCCGGTGGAGATCATGGAGGTGGCCGCCGACGTCCTGCATGCCGTCGATCCCGCCCTGCAGCCGCCCGAGTCCGTACGGCGGGGCGGCGCGCGGCCGCTGGCGGTGCGCGCGGGGCTGGATGAGGTGGCGGCGCTGGTGGAGCGAGAACGCGGCGAGATCGGGGAGGGCAGGGTCGGGGTGGTGGCCTCGGACGCCGTCCACGCGGCGGTGGCGGCGCTGCTGCCGGGAGGCGACGACCTCGACGCGCCGGTGGTGGTGCTGACGGTCACGCGGTCGAAGGGGCTGGAGTTCGACTCCGTGGTGGTGGTCGATCCCGCGGGGATCCTCGCCCAGTCGGCCAGGGACCTGTACGTGGCGATGACGAGGGCGACCAGGCGGCTGACCGTCGTCTACGAGGACGTGCTGCCCGAGGTTCTCGGACGTATGAAATCTACTTTGTAAAGGAGTGGGGCGGGGCGACCTTCGGTCGCCCACCATTGAAGGACTAAAGACTCTCACCAAAGAACAAGTGCGGCGTGGTGGTCGTCAGCGGGACGAAGCCGAGGCGCTCCAGGATGGGCCTGCTGTCGTCGGAGGCGTCGACCTGCAGGTAGCGGTAGCCGCGTTCGGCCGCGATACGGGCGCGGTAGGCGACCAGGGCGCGGTAGATGCCGCGTCCTCGCCAGTCCGGTGCGGTGCCGCCGCTCCAGAGGCCGGCGAAGTCGGTGCCGGGGTGGAGGGTGAGGCGGGCGGCGCTGACGGGGCGTTGGCCTGCCATGGCGACGACGGCGGCGATGGTGTGGGGTGCCTGGGCCAGTTGTGTGCGCAGGTGGTGGCCGAGGTGGGTGGGGCTGGTGCCGAAGGCCTGGCGGTGGACTTCCAGCATGAGGTCGATGCCGGTGGGGTCGGTGACGGGCTGGAGGTGGACGCCTTCGGGCAGGTCGATGGTGGTGGGCTGGTCGTGGGTGTCGGCGGCCATGAGGGTTTCGGTGGGTTCGGGGGTCGAGCCTGCGGTCTGCAGGCGTTGGCCGAGGTCGGTGGGTTGGTCGTGGGCGTAGAGCTTCCATTCGAAGGGGCGGCCGGCGTAGTGGCGGAGTTGGGCGGTGATGGCGGCGTCGGCGGTGGTGTGGTCGAGGTCGGACCAGATGACGCCGTTCCAGCCGTGGGTGGTGCTGGTCTGGCGCAGGACGCCGTGGGTGAGTTCGAGGGTGGTGTGGGGGTCGTCGGGTTGGGCGTGGCGGCGGAGTTGGTCGTCGTACAGGGCGAGGACGTGTTCGGGGTTCATGGGGCTATTTCAGCAGGGTTTTCGGGTGCGGGTCTGGTGGGTGTGGTGGTGGGTCGTCGGTGAGGGTCGGGCGCGCGTGAGGGGAGGATGAGCCAGGTGGCGGTGACGATGAGCAGGGTGGTCCATGGCAGTGCGGCCGGTCCTGCGCCTTGCAGGACGAGGCCGCCGGTCAGGGAGCCCGCGGCGATGCCGAGGTTGTAGACGGTGGTCTGCATGGAGGTGGCGGTGTCGGCGTGTTCGGGTCCTGAGGCGTTGACGAGTGCTGCTTGCAGGAGGGTGGGGAGGGCGCCGAAGGCGGTTCCCCACAGGGCGGTGGCGGGCAGGAGTGCGGCGGGCAGGAGGGCGAGGGTGAGCATCGCGATGGTGAGCAGGGCGATGGCGGCTTGGAGGGTGGCGCGGGGGTGGCGGTCGATGAGGGTGCCGGTGATCCAGATGCCGGCGACGGTGGCGATGCCGAAGACGAGCAGGGCCAGGTCGGTGCGGTTGCCGGTGTGCTGGGCGTAGGGGGCGATGTAGGTGTAGGTGGCCTGGTGGGCGAGGAGGACGAGGAGGGTGAGGGTGAGGACGCGTCTGATGCCGGGCAGGCGGCTGACGTGGCGTAGTGGCAGGCGGTGGGCGGCGTTTTCGCCGGGGTAGTCGGGGACGCGGAGGCGTACCCAGGCCATGAGCAGGAGGGCGAGGGCGGCGAGGGCGGCGAAGGTGGTGCGCCAGCCGAGGGTGTGGGCCAGGGCGGTGCCGGCGGGGATGCCGGCGCACAGGGCGATGGTGATGCCGGCGGAGACGATGGCGATGGCGCGGCCGCGGTGGGTGGCGGGGACCATGCGGGTGGCGTAGCCGACGAGCATGGCCCACAGGGTGCCGCCCATGATGCCGGCGAGCAGGCGGGCGGTGAAGGTGAGGGGGTAGGAGGTGGACAGGGCGGTGAGGAGGTTGAAGGCGGCGAATCCGGCCAGGACGGTGAGCAGGACGGGGCGGCGGGGCAGGGTGCGGACGGCGGCGGTGACGGGGATGGCGGCGGCGCAGGAGGTGATGGCGTAGCCGGTGACCAAGAGGCCGGTGGCGGTGGGGGTGGTGTGGAGGTCGTGGCTGATCTGGGGGAGGAGTCCTGCGGGGAGGAGTTCGGTCATGACGGCGGTGAAGGCGGCCGTGAACAGGGCCAGGAGTCCGCCGAGTGGGAGTGGGGCCGGCATGCGACCATGGTTGGACCTTCACATCAGTGTGAAGGCAAGTAGGGGGTGGTCGGTGGTGCGGATCGGGGAGTTGTCGCGGCGTACCGGGGTGCCGACGCGGATGCTGCGGTATTACGAGGAGCAGGATTTGCTGGATCCGCAGCGTTCGGACAACGGGTATCGCTGGTATGGCGAGGCGGCGGTGGTGCGGGTGCAGCAGATCAGGGGATTGCTGGATTCGGGGTTGACGACGGAGATCATCCGGCGGATTCTGCCGTTCCTGGATGGGCCTGAGGTGATTCATGTGGCTCCGGCGTGTGTGACGGCGGAGTTGGAGGGGTTGTTGCGGGCGGAGGTGGGGCGGATTCAGGCGCGCATCGATTGTTTGTCGCGTAACAGGGACGCGTTGGTGGCCTATCTGGCGGCGGTGCGGCCTGGGTCGGTTTGAGCGGGGATGCGCTGGGTGTCGTCGTCGTCCCAGGGGGGCAGTTCGGCCGCGATGTCGGCGATCTTGTTGGTGATGTCGGCGAGGGTGCGCAGGGTGTCGATGTCGAGGTGTTGCATGATGCGCCGGTAGTGGCGCAGGCCGACGTCGTTGATCTGTTCGACGAGGGCGCGGCCTTGGTCGGTGAGTTCGACGCGGCGGACGCGGCGGTCGTGGGGGTCTTCGTGGCGGGTGACGAGGCCGTGGCCGATGAGTCGGTCGACGATGCCGGTGACGGTGGCCAGGCCGACGCCGAGGTTGGTGGCGAGGTCCTGGCCTGAGGCGGAGCCGGTGCAGGCCAGCAGGATGACGACTTTGAGCTGGCGCATGGTGAGGTTGGAGCTGAACAGGGGTGAGGATCGGTCCTGCGCAAAGACGCGGCCGAGGGCGCGTTGGGTGTCGCTGATCTGTCGGATCAGGTCGTCGCGTTCGTGGTCCACTCTCACCTCTCGCTTCCTGAGAAGGTTATCAGGAAAGGCGCATGTGGCTAAATATTCGTTCAAGGCAAAGTGTTAGTCTTGGGCGAATTCTTTGCCGCTTGCCCTGTGAGGACCCGGATGACAGCTCTGGCCCGGTTGAGCCTTGCCAACCGCAGTCTCGTCATATTGGTGGCGATCGTGTTGAGCGCGTTCGGCGCCTTCACGATCCCTCAGCTGAAGCAGCAGTTGCTGCCGTCGCTGTCGTTCCCCGGCGCGTTCGTCATCGCGTCCTACCCCGGGGCCTCTCCCGAGATCGTGGAGGACCTGGTCACCAAGCCGATCGAGGACTCCTTCTCCGGTATCGACGGTCTGGAGGAGATGACCTCGACGTCGAAGGAGGGTCTGGCGCAGGTTCAGGTCTCCTTCGCCTACGGCACCGACATCGAGGAGTCGGTGGCCACGATGCAGACGGCGGTCGGCAGGATCAGGGCGCAGTTGCCCGACGGCGTCGATCCTCAGGTGGTGGCGGGCAACACCGACGACATCCCGGTGCTGGTGCTGGCGGTGGGAGACGGTGGCGACGAGCGGGCGATGGCCGACAAGCTGGGCCGGGTCATGGTGCCGGAGCTGCAGGGCATCGACGGGGTCCGTGAGGCGGAGGTCACCGGCGCCAGGGACGAGACGGTGGTGATCACGCCCGATGCCAAGAAGATGGCCAAGAAGGGCGTGTCGGCGGCGCAGATTCCCGAGGTGCTGAAGGCGAACGGGACTCCGGTGCCGGCGGGCACGTTGAACGAGTCGGGCAAGGCGCTGACGGTGCAGGTGGGCTCGCGGATCGAGTCGGTTCAGGCGTTGAAGGACCTGTATCTGGTGCCGGCCGCGCCCGCGCAGTCCGCTGTCCCGGCGCAGGCGCAGGGCAGGGGGATGCCGCCCGGTCAGGGTCAGGCGCCGGTGCAGGCCGCCCCGAAGCCGCCCAAGCCGGTCAAGCTCGGCGAGGTGGCCGAGGTGGAGCGGCGCAAGAGCGATGCGACGACGCTGACGCGTACCAACGGTGAGCCGAGCCTGGGTGTGTCGGTGACGATGACGCCGGACGGCAACGCGGTGGCGATCTCGCATGCCGTACGGGAGAAGCTGCCGGCGATGGAGTCGGCGCTCGGTGCGAAGGCGACGGTCATCTTCGACCAGGCGCCGTACGTGGAGCGCTCGATCGAGGATCTGACGACCGAGGGTCTGCTGGGGCTGGCCTTCGCGGTGCTGGTGATCCTGGTGTTCCTGCTGTCGGTGCGCTCGACGCTGGTGACGGCGGTGTCGATCCCGCTGTCGGTGGTGATCGCGCTGATCGCGTTGTGGGCGGGCGACTACTCGCTGAACATGCTGACGCTGGGCGCGTTGACGATCGCGGTGGGGCGGGTGGTCGACGACTCGATCGTGGTGCTGGAGAACATCAAGCGTCATCTCGGCTACGGCGAGCCGAAGCGGACCGCGGTGACGGCGGCGGTGCGGGAGGTGTCGGGGGCCGTGACGGCCTCGACGCTGACGACGGTGGCGGTGTTCGCGCCGATCGCGTTCGTGGGCGGCATGGTGGGCGAGTTGTTCGCGCCGTTCGCGATGACGGTGACGGTGGCGTTGCTGGCCTCGCTGCTGGTGTCGCTGACGGTGATCCCGGTGCTGGCCTACTGGTTCTTGAAGGCGCCGGCGTTGGAGCCGGAGCAGGTGCGGGCGGTGCGGGAGGCGGCCGAGGCCAAGGAGCTGCGCAGCCCGCTGCAGCGGATGTATCTGCCGGTGTTGCGTTTCGCCACGCGCAGGCGGCTGGTGACGCTGCTGATCGGGGTGGTGGTGTTCGCGGGCACGATGGGGCTGGCGGGCAGGCTGGAGACCAACTTCATCGACTCCTCCGGTCAGGACACGATCTCGGTGAGCCAGAAGATGCCGGCGGGCACGGATCTGGCGGTCACGGACGCGGCGGCCAAGCAGGTGGAGAAGGTGTTGGCGGGTCTGGACGGTGTGGAGTCGTACCAGGTCAACGTGGGTGGCGGCAATGCCATGCGTGGTGGGGCGGGCGGCGGCGCCGACCGGGCCTCCTACTCGGTGACGGTGGCCGAGGGCGCCGACAGCGCGGCGGTGGAGGAGCGGCTGCGTGGGGAGCTGAAGGGCCTGTCGGACATCGGGGAGGTGACCGTCGGCGGGCAGGGCGGCGGTTTCGGCTCCGACTCCATCGACGTGATCGTGCAGGCGCCGGATGCTGAGACGTTGGCTCGTGCGGCCGAGCAGGTGGCGCAGTCGGTCGGTCAGGTGCCGGGGTTGCGGGATGTCTCCTCCAACCTGGAGTCGAGCGCGCCGCGGATCGAGGTCGTCGTCGACAGGAAGAAGGCGGCGGAGAAGGGCGTCAGTGAGGCGCAGGTCGGGCAGGTGGTGGCGCAGGCCTTCCGTGGCGCTGCGTTGGGTCAGCTGACCTTGGACGGCCTCTCCAGTGATCTGATCCTGCGCTCCGGTGACGCGCCTGAGGATGTCGAGGAGGTGGAGAAGCTCAAGGTCGGCGCGGTGAAGGTGTCGCAGGTGGCCAAGGTGTCGCAGGTGGACGGGCCGACGCAGATCACCAGGATCGACGGTGAGCGGTCGGCGACGGTGTCGGCCAAGGCTTCGGCCAGCGATCTGGGCAGCCTCACCCAGGCGTTGACGACGAAGCTGGACGGGCTGGCGTTGCCGGCGGGCGCGTCCTTCACCATCGGCGGTGTGTCGGCCGACCAGGCCGACGCCTTCGCTGATCTGGGTGTGGCGATGCTGGCGGCGATCGCGATCGTGTTCATGATCATGGTGGCGACGTTCCGGAGTTTCGTGCAGCCGCTGATCCTGCTGGTGTCGGTGCCGTTCGCGGCCACGGGCGCGCTGGGGCTGCTGCTGGTGACCGGTACGCCGATGGGTGTTCCGGCGCTGATCGGCATGCTGATGCTGATCGGGATCGTGGTGACGAACGCGATCGTGCTGATCGACCTGATCAACCAGTACCGGGATCAGGGCCTGGGTGTGGTGGAGGCGGTGATCGAGGGCGGCAGGCGCAGGCTGCGGCCGATCCTGATGACGGCGGTGGCGACGATCTGCGCGCTGACGCCGATGGCGCTGGGGGTGACGGGTTCTGGCGGGTTCATCTCGCAGCCGCTGGCGATCGTGGTGATCGGCGGGCTGATCTCTTCGACGCTGCTGACGCTGGTGCTGGTGCCGACGCTGTACACGATGGTGGAGCGGACCAAGGAGCGGCTGCGCCGGGGTGGGCCTGCGGCGGCGGTTCCGGCCGAGGAGAAGGTGGGCGCGCCCGCCTAGCCGGGGTGTGGCCGTGGGCGGCTGCCGGCGATGAGGTCGGTGGCCGCCCAGGCGTTCGCGTGGTCGGGTGGGTGGCGGCGTCCTGCGGTGTGACCCCGCTGACACGGCGGGGGCGGGTGGGCCAATACACTGGGGCAACGTGACTTCCAAGCCGCGCATCCCGAACGTTCTGGCCGCCCGCTACGCCTCCGCCGAGCTGGCTCGCCTGTGGTCTCCCGAGTCGAAGGTCGTCGCCGAGCGGCGGTTGTGGCTGGCGGTGTTGAAGGCGCAGGCCGAGCTGGGGGTGGCGGTGCCGGGGCAGGCCGTCGACGACTACGAGAAGGTGCTGGAGAACGTCGATCTGGCCTCCATCGCCGAGCGGGAGCGGACGACCAGGCACGATGTGAAGGCCCGCATCGAGGAGTTCAACGCGCTGGCCGGGCACGAGCACGTCCACAAGGGCATGACCTCGCGTGACCTGACCGAGAACGTGGAGCAGTTGCAGATCCGCGACAGTCTGCTGCTGGTGCGCGAGCGTGTGGTGGCGCTGCTGGCGAGGCTGGCGGGGCTGGCCGAGCAGCATGAGTCGATGGTGATGGCGGGTCGTTCGCACAATGTCGCCGCGCAGGCGACGACGCTGGGCAAGCGGTTCGCGACGGCGGCCGATGAGCTGCTGGTGGCCTTCGCCAGGCTGGAGGAGCTGATCGCCCGCTATCCGCTGCGTGGCATCAAGGGTCCGGTGGGCACGGCCCAGGACATGCTGGATCTGCTCGGCGGCGATCGTGACAAGCTGGCGGCGCTGGAGGAGCGGGTGGCCGCTCATCTGGGCTTCGAGCGGCGTTTCACCAGTGTCGGGCAGGTCTATCCGCGTTCGCTCGACTTCGAGGTGGTCACCGCTTTGGTGCAGCTGGCGGCGGCGCCGAGCTCGCTGGCCAAGACGATCAGGCTGATGGCGGGGCATGAGCTGGTCACCGAGGGGTTCCAGGAGGGGCAGGTCGGCTCGTCGGCGATGCCGCACAAGATGAACACCCGCTCGTGCGAGCGGGTCAACGGCCTGACGGTGATTCTGCGAGGCTATGCGTCGATGACGGCCGAGCTGGCCGGTGACCAGTGGAACGAGGGCGATGTGTCGTGTTCGGTGGTGCGCCGGGTGGCGTTGCCGGATGCGTTCTTCGCCTTCGACGGTCTGATGGAGACGATGCTGACGGTGCTGGCCGAGTTCGGCGCCTTCCCTGCGGTCGTGTCGGCGGAGCTGGACCGGTATCTGCCGTTCCTGGCGACGACGAAGATGCTGATGGCGGCCGTGCGTGCGGGAGTGGGCCGTGAGCAGGCGCACGAACTGATCAAGGAGCACGCGGTGGCGTCGGCGCTGGCGATGCGCTCGCAGGGGGCGGCCAACGCGTTGCTGGAGCGGCTGGCGGCCGATGAGCGTTTCCCGTTGGACCGGGCGCAGCTGGACGGGCTGCTGGCCGACCGGGTCTCCTTCACCGGTGCGGCTTCCGGCCAGGTGGAGGCGGTCTGCGAGCAGGTGGGGCGGATCGTGGCGCGCTATCCGCACGCGGCCGCCTACGCTCCCGGCGCCATCCTGTGATCTACGAGCTTCGGACCGCGCGGCAGGTCGCGCAGGCCTGCGGCGACGACGATCTCGTGGTGTGGGTGGCGCAGGGCTTGTCGGGCGGGGCGCGGGCGTGGGCGGGCGGCGGGGCGGTGCTGGCCGCGGCGTCCGACGTCTGCCGCCGCGATCGGATCGCGGTGTGGGGGGATCCGGCCGATGCGGCCGATCTGTTACGGCACGCGCTGGCCGAGTCGGGCCCGACGTTCCGGCCTTTCGGTGATGCGGAGCTGATCGAGCAGGTGGCCGGACGGGTGGAGGGGCTGCGGCGGGTGGCCGCGTTCTCCTGGATGAGCCTGGATCATCTGCCGATCGGTCCCAGTGACGGGGTGTCGTGGCTGGAGGGCGCTTTCGACGGCGAGATCACCCGGTTGCTGGCGGCCAACGCGCCCGACTCCTACGCCGCTCCCGGCAGGCCGGGTGTGGCCAGGTGGGCCGGGGCGCGGGTGGAGGGGGCGTTGGCGGCGGTCGCCGCCGATGCCTGGAGCGCGCCGACGGTCGGGTTCATGGCGGGGGTGGCCACGGCCTCGGGGCTGCGCGGCAGGGGGCTGGCGGGGCGGGTGTGCCGGTGGGTCAGCGGGCGGCTGGTGGCCGCGCACGGCAGGGCGGCGTTGATGGTCGATGACGACAATGCCGCCGCGCTGGGCCTGTACTCGGCGCTCGGCTACCGCCGGCGGCCGGTGGCGGTGGCGGCCGTGTCGGGCTGAGCACCCTGCACCGTGGGCTGGGCGGTGGGCTGGGCGGTGGGCTGGGCGGCGCGTTCGTGGCGCATCCGGCGGCGCTCGAACCAGATCGTCGCGAACGGCGGCACCGCGCACGCCAGGCCCACCACGATGGTGGAGCGCGACCAGCCGCGCTCGCGGCTGGCCAGCACGACGGCGGCCACGTACAGCAGGAACAGGCCGCCGTGGATCGGCCCGAACACCTTCACCCCCACCTCGCCGGCCTGGGCGATGTACTTGACGTACATGCCGACCAGCAGGCCGGCCCAGGAGAAGGCCTCGGCGATGGCGACGGCACGGAACAGGCGCAGCACAACTATGCCCTTTCGCTGGGTTGTCGGTTGACCGCGAGCCAGCCTAACGGCAGGGTGGGGCGCCCCTTCGGGCGGTGTGCGGGCTGGTCGGCGGGGGCGGGGAAAACCGGGTGAGGTTCCGGTTGCGGTCAGGCACAGTTGACATAGTGATGTCTGGATTTGTTCCTGGTCTTGAGTTGAGCCGCGCCTTCTACGCCGAGGTGGTCTCGCCGCTGGCGGCCGGGGTGGCGCACAGTGCCGCGCTGATCGGCCCGGGGTCGGAGGTGCAGGCGTTCGACACCGAGCGCAGCGCCGACCACGACTGGGGGCCGCGGGTGTTGCTGTTCGTGCAGCCGGAGGCGGTCGCCGAGGTGGAGGCGCGGGTGACGGCGGGTCTGCCTGCCTCCTTCGGCGGGTATCCGACGGTGTTCGCCCAGCGGGGGGCGCTGCGCCATGGCGTGCGGGTGGAGGAGCTGGGCGGGTGGCTGAGGGGACGGCTCGGCTTCGATCCGCGTGAGCCGATCACGGCGCTGGACTGGTTGTCGGCGAGCTGGCAGGCGCTGGCCGAGGTCACCGGGGGTGAGGTCTTCCATGACGGGCTCGGCGAGCTGCACGCCGTACGGCGGGCGCTGCGCTGGTATCCCGAGGACGTGTGGCGGTATGTGCTGGCCTGCCAGTGGCGGCGTATCGGCGCGGAGGAGTCCTTTCCCGGCCGGTGCGCGGAGGTGGGCGACGAGCTGGGTTCGGCGGCGCTGGCGGCCGGGCTGGTGCGGCAGGTGATGCGGCTGGCGTTGCTGCAGCGCAAGCGGTATCCGCCGTATGCCAAGTGGCTGGGCAGCGCGCTGGCTCGCCTGTCGGGGGCCGCCGAGCTGGGCCGGTCCCTGACGGGGGCGTTGCAGGCCCGTTCCTACCGTGACAGGGAGCAGGCGTTGTGCGAGGCGTACCAGCGGCTGGCCGCCGTGCACAACAGGATCGCCCTGACCGCGCCGCTGGATCCGGGCGTGCGGGGTTTTCATTCCCGGCCGTTTCAGGTGATCGGCGGTGACCGGTTCGCCGCGTCCCTGCTGGAGTCGATCCGTGACCCGCAGGTCGGCGCGCTGCCGCCGACGGGCAGCGTCGACCAGCTGTGCGACAGCGTGGACGTGCTGACCGTGCCCGCCAGGGCCAGGGCGTTGACGCGCGCGGCGCTGAGCCCGTCACAGGCGGCCGCCTGAGTCGCCCGCGCGCAAGCCGGCAGCGAACATGATCGCGGCAGCGGCGCGGGGGAGCTAGGTTGCGGGCATGCTGAGCTACGACGAGGCCGGTCAGGGGCCCGCGGTGATCCTGATCCACGCCGGCATCGCCGACCGGCGCATGTGGGACCACCAGTTCGCCGCGCTGGCCGCCTCCCACCGGGTCATCCGCTACGACTGGCGCGGCTACGGCCTGTCGCAGGATCCCGGGCAGGACCTGTGCCACCACGAGGACCTGCTGGCGCTGATGGACGGGCTCGGCGTCGAGCGGGCGGCGCTGGTGGGCTGTTCGATGGGCGGCGCGTACGCGGTGGAGGCGGCGCTGGCCGCCCCCGGCCGGGTGAGCGCCCTGGCGTTGATCGCCTCGGGCCTGGCCGGGCACGTCTGGCCGCAGGACATGCTGGCCCAGGCCCGCGAGCGCGTGCACAGCGCGGTGCCGGCCGAACGCCTGGCCCGCTACCGGCAGGGCGGCGCCGACGTCGAGGAGGGTGACGCGCGGGCGATGGCGCGGGCCCAGGTGCTGTGGCAGGTCGCCGGCCCCGAGCGGGGGCGCGAGGACCTGTCGCGGCAGGTGTGGGAGCGGGCGGTGACGATGTGCGAGGGCGTCTTCGAGCGGCTGTGGCGCGGCCCGGCCCTGCCCGAGCGGCTGCTGGACCCGCCGGCGGCCGGCAGGCTGGGCAAGGTGCGGGCGCCGACGCTGGTGATCAACGGGCTGGCCGACGTGCCGGGCATCCAGCAGGTGTCGGACCTGCTGGCGGCGGGCATCGAAGGGGCCCGCCGCGTCGACCTGCCCGCCACCGGTCACCTGCCGCCGCTGGAGCGGCCCGAGCGGGTCACGGCGCTGCTGACGGAGTGGCTGGCAGGCCGGCCGTAGGCGTGGCAGGGCTGAGCAGCAGCGGAACCAGCACCTCGTCCACGATCTCCTCGAGCGCCTGGTCGGGGATGGGCACGCCGTGGGACAGGAACTGGTGGCGCAGCATCGCCTGGCCCGCCTCCAGTCTGCGCGGGGTCACCGCGCTGGCGTCCATCTCGCCGCGCTCGACGGCTCTGCGTACCACCTCGGCCATCGCCATGCGGCTGCTGCCGTGCGACAGGCGGCGCAGCTCGGCCATGCGTGACCGGTCGGCCAGCCCTTCCGACAGCAGCCCGCGCAGCGCCTCACCGGCGGGCCCCGCCAGCAGGTCGGCGTTGCGGCGCAGCAGCGCAAGCAGGTCGCCGCGCAGGCTGCCGGTCTCCTCGGGCCGCGATGGGTCGGGCATGGCGTGGTAGACGGCCTCCATCGCCAGCTCCATGCGGCTGGACCAGCGCCGATACAGCGACGCCTTGCCGGTCCTCGCCCGTTCGGCGACCCGTTCCATCGTCATCCCCGCGTAGCCGACCTCGGCCAGTTCGGCGAGCACGGCCTCGAAGATGGCGGCGTTGAGCTTGTCGCCGCGTCGGCGGGGCTGTTTGCGGTGGTCGGTGACCATGTCTAGATCCTAGGAACGGTGAGGAGTCCCGCGCGCCCGTCGACGGTGACGACCTGCCCGGTGGACAGGACGCCTGCTGGCCTCCACCACGATCCGGTCGCGGGCGCCGGTGACGGGGTTGACGGTGACGGGGTCGCCGGTGAACACCACGTTGAGGATGGTGTCCTGCCGGTCGGCGAAGGCCGAGCCTGGCAGGTCCTGCGCGGAGGCGCTGGAGCGCACCGCGACGATCGCCGGCGGACGGCTCGGCCGGCACCTGGGCGGCGACCCCGGCGTGGGCGTCGGTGGTGATGACGAAGCCGTCAGGGACGGGAAGCCCCGCGCCGATCAGCTCACCCAGGTTGGCGCCCTTGCCTGCGGCCGGCGCCACCGTATCCTCGCGAGCGTCCCCGCCGACGTCCTTCAGGCGCGCCAGTGGTCTCATACGCGCTCCTCCACGTGGGCGTTGGTGCGCAGCTCCCGCACGGGCAGCAGGATCGCCAGCGCGAACGCCGCCGCCAGCAGCGGCGTCATCAGGGCGAACACCAGCGGCATGGCCTGGCCGAGTGCCGCCGCCTGGCTGTGGCCGCCGTCCATGCGCCAGGTGATGAGCGTGCCGGCCGCCGCGACGCCCGCCGAGGCGCCGATCTGGCGCAGGAAGGTCACCGAGGAGGTGGCGGTGCCGAGGTCGGCGTAGTCGACGGCGTTCTGCGTGGCCAGCACCATCACCTGCATCACCAGGCCGACGCCGAGCCCGACGAGCGCCATGGCCGCCGCGACGGCGGCGAGCGCGCCGGGCCGGGGCGCGCTGTACAGGCCGGTCGACAGGAGGGACAGCAGGGCCAGGCCCGCGCCGGCCAGTGCCGTGCCGGCCACTGGGTAGGGCTTGTAGCGGCCGGTGCGGGTGATCAGGCGGCCGCTGGCGATCGTGGTCGCCAGCACCCCGGCCATCAGCGCGGTCACCACCAGCCCCGCTTGGGCGGCGCCGGCGCCGAGCGCGATCTGCAGGAAGGCCGGCAGGTAGGTGAGGGTGCCGAACAGGGCGAAGCCGATGAGGAAGCTGATGGCCACCGGGATGGCGAAGGCGCGCCGGCGAAACAGCCGCAGTGGCAGTACGGGGTCTGCGGCCCGTCTGGCGGTCACCAGCCAGACGGCCGCGCCCGCGAGGGCCACGGTCAGCCAGGCCGGGTGGCGGGTCTGGCCGAGCAGCACCAGACCGACCACCGCCGCCGCCAGGGCGATGGTGCCGGCGTAGTCGATCGGCGGCCGCCCAGCGGAGCTCGCAGTGGAGCTCATCGTGGAGTTCGTCGTGGGGCGGGGCAGGTGCAGGGTGAGGGTCAGCAGCACGAAGGCCAGCAGGCCGAGGGGCGGATAGATCGCGAAGATCCACCGCCAGGTGAGCCGGTCGACGAAGAAGCCGCCGAGCAGCGGGCCGCCGACGGCGGCCACGACGTAGGCGGCGCCGATGAAGCCGAGATAGCGGCCGCGTTCGCGGGGCGAGACGAGCTCGCCGATGACGGCCTGCGCGCCGATCATGAGGCCGCCGCCGCCCATGCCCTGCAGCGCTCGGAAGGCGACCAGCTGCGGCATGGAGGAGGCCAGGGAGCACAGCAGCGCGCCGGCCACGAAGACGATGATCGCGGCCTGCATGACGGGTTTGCGGCCGAAGCGGTCGCCAAGCTTGCCGTAGACGGGCATGACGACGGTGGCGGCGACGAGGTAGGCGGTGACGACGGCGGGCATCTGGTGCAGGCCGCCGAGGTCGGCGGCGATCGACGGCAGCGCCGGGGTCATGATCGTCTGGTCGAGGGCGCCGAGCAGCATGGCCAGCACGAGTCCTGGCAGGACGAGGACGACCGATCGGCGCATCACGACCCCTTTTAGGAAACGGCTCGTTCTCTAAGGAGGCTACGCTTCACCTTTTGGAGACGCAACGTTCACTATCGATCGGTGTGGGGCGCTCAGCACGCGGCGGCCAGGGCGGCGGCCACCCGCTCCAGCGCAGGCAGCGCCGGGGTGTAGGGCACGCGCAGATGATGGATGAGCGTCGCGTCGGCCGCGAAGCGGGGCCCGGGCGTCAGGCTCACTCCCTCCCTGCCCATCGCGGCGGCCACCTCGTCGGCCCGCGCGCCGCTCAACCGCAGCCACAGCGCCAGCCCGCCCTGCGGAAGGGCGAAGTGCCAGCGCTCGTCACCGGCCAGTAGGCCGGCCAGATGATCACGCCTGCGGCGCAGCTCGGCCCTGCGCCGCACAAGCAGAGGCTCGAGTCCGGCCAGCAGCTCCACGGCCAGCAACTGCTGGGTCGGCGCCGCGCTCAACGGCCCGCACAGCGGGTGCGCGCCGAGCCGCCCGATCAGCGAAGCGGGACCGCGGACCCAGCCGATACGCAAGCCGCCCCACAGCGTCTTGCTGGCCGACCCGATCAGCACCGCCCCGCCGATCCTGGGCGGCGGCGCGGGATCGGCGCGCAGGTCGAGCTCGCGCAGCGTCTCGTCGGCGATCAGCGTGATCCGCTCGCGCGCGGCAAGCTCGGCCACCGTACGGCGCGCCGAGACCGTCATCAGGGCGCCGGTCGGGTTGTGGAAGTCGGGCGTCAGATAGGCCAGCCCGCCACGCGCGGCGGCGAAGGCGTCGGCCAGCTGGTCCAGATCCCACCCCTGCGAACCGACCCCGAACGGGGCCACCGTGATCGCCGTGCTCCCCGCGCCGCGCAGCAGCGACAGCACGTCGAAGAAGGTGGGGCTCTCGACCGCGGCCACCCGGGGCCGCAGGTACGCGCACAGCAGCGCGAAAGCCGCCCGCGCCCCCGAGGTGATCAGGATCTGCTCCGGCAGGGTAGCCAGACCCTGCCCGGTGTAGCGACGGGCGATGAGCGAGCGCAGCGAGGCCAGGCCCGGGCCGGGCTCGCCGTCCTCGGCCAGGACGGGACCCGCCTGCTCACACACGCGCAGCATCGCCGCATGGAAGGCCTCCTGCGGCGCGGCGGGCACGGCCCTGCGCAGGTCGATCACCCCCATGGCGCCGCTGGCCGACACCGGCGCGATCGGCTCGGCCAACGGCGGCGGCAGCCGCAGCGTGCTGGCGCTGCCCTGCCGCGTCCGCACCCAGCCGCCCTCGCGCAACTCGGTCAGGGCGGCGACCACGGTGCCCCGGCTGACGCCGAGCGCGGCGGCCAGGCGCCGCTCGGCGGGCAGACGGCCGCCGGTTCGCAGCCTGCCGTCGAGCACCGCCTCGCGCACCGCGGCGGCCAGCGCGGCCACCAGCACAACCCCTGGCCGCCGCCACTGGCCGAGCGCCGCGACCAGCCGCTCCTCACCCGCCTGCATTGGTCCAGTTTCCCATGATTGGACCAGGCCGTGGGCGGGACCGGCGGCTATGGTCGGCAACCGAAACGACCTGTAAGGAGCACCGCACGTGGATTCGCACCTGGCCGGAGACCTCGCCCGGCTGCCGGCCCTGCTGGACAGCACCCGCCGACGCGCCACCACGTTCCTGGACGGCCTGGCCGAGCGGCCGGTCGTACCCGCGTGGCCGGCCCCCGAGCCGACGGCGCTGCCGTCCACGGGGATCGGGCTGGAGGGCGCCCTGGAGGAGTTCGCACGGCGCTGGGAACCCGGGCTGTCGGCCAGCGCGGGACCCCGCTACCTCGGCTTCGTCACCGGCGGCGTCACCCCCGCCGCGCTGGCCGGCGACTGGCTGACCGCCACCGTCGACCAGAACGCCATGTCGTCGCTGGACCCCACCGGCCAGCACCTGGAACGCGAAACCGTCGGATGGCTGCGCGAGCTGTTCGGCCTCAGCCCCGCCCACCAGGGCGTCTTCGTCAGCGGCGCCACCATGTCCAACACCGTCGGCCTGGCGATCGCCCGCGAATGGCTCGGCGAAAGCCGGGGCGTCTCGGTCGCCGACGCGGGCACGGCCGCGCTCGGCCCCGTGCGGGTGCTGTCCGGCAGCGCGCACTCCAGCATCGCCAAGGCGCTGTCCATGCTCGGCATGGGCCGCGACAGCCTGACCACGGTGGCGCTGCTGCCCGGCCGCGAAGCCGTCGACCCCGCCGCGCTCGAACGCGCCCTGGAGCAGGCGCAGGGGCCCTGCGTGGTCGTCGCCAACGCCGGCACGGTCAACACCGTCGACTTCGACGACCTGCGCGCCGTCGCCGACCTGAAACGACGGCACGCGTTCTGGCTGCACGTCGATGCCGCCTTCGGCGCCTTCGCCGCCCTGTCCGCCGAGCACGCCCACCTCCTCGCCGCCCTGGACCAGGCCGACTCGGTCTGCGTGGACCTGCACAAATGGCTCAACGTCCCCTACGACAGCGCCGTGCACTTCACCCGCCGCCGCGACCTGCAGGCCCGCGTCTTCCAGAACGCCGCCGCCTACCTCGGGCCGCTCGGCGACACCCCCGACCTGGTGCACCTGAGCCCGGAGAACTCCCGCCGCATGCGCGCGCTGGCGACCTGGTTCACCCTGCGCGCCTACGGACGCGAGGGCCACAAGGAGATCGTCGAACGCTGCCTGGCCTGCGCCCGCACCCTCGGCCAGGCCGTCGAGGCAACCGCCGGGCTGCGGCTGCTGGCCCCCGTACGGCTGAACGTCGTCTGCTTCACCCTGGAGCACGACCCGACATCGCAACGCCTGGCCGCCCTGGCCGAGGCGGCGGCCCCCGAGGTCTTCCTCACCCCCACCGTCCTGGACGGCGTCCCCGCGCTGCGGGCGGCCTTCAGCAACTGGCGGACCACCCCCTCGGATGCGCGACGGGCGGCCGACACCCTGCGACGGCTGCTGTGAGCCCGCCGCGTCGGTGACCGCCGACCTCCGGACACCCCCGCGCGCCGGCGCGCCAACCCCTCCGGTATGGTGACGAACCCCAGCAGTGCTCCGAACGAGAGTGCTCCGACCGAGGAGGTGAGACCCATTTCGCCACATCAGGCTGGGTGCTCCCACCTCACAGCCGTCCGGTCCGCCACCCGCGCGTGACACCGGAGGGAGCGCCCACAGGCATTTTCCGAAAGGCGCTCATGCCGGCACCATCGTTGTCCCTCATCGTCTCCACCCTCCGCTCCGCGGGCTGCGTCTTCGCCGAGGACGAGGCCGAACTGCTCCTGACCGCCGCCACCACCCCCGCCGAACTGACCGCCATGGTCGAGCGGCGCGCCGCCGGCCTGCCGCTGGAACACGTCCTGGGCTGGGCGGAGTTCTGCGGCCTGCGCGTGGCCGTCGACCCCCGCGTGTTCGTCCCCCGCCGCCGCACCGAGTTCCTCGCCCGCCAGGCGATCGAACTGGCCCAGGCCGCCGGCCGCCCAGGCCGCCCCGCGGTCGTCGTCGACCTGTGCTGCGGGTCCGGCGCCCTGGGAGCCGCCGTCGCCACCGCCGTCCCCGACATCGAACTGCACGCCGCCGACATCGAAGCGGCCGCGGTACGCTGCGCCCGCCGTAACCTCGCCGACTTCGGCGGGCACGTCCACCAGGGCGACCTGTTCGAGCCGCTGCCCCCGCACCTGATGGGCCGCGTCGACGTCCTGATCGCCAACGTCCCCTACGTCCCCAGCCGCGACGTCGAACTGCTGCCGGCCGAAGCCCGCGTCCACGAGCCGCGGGTGGCGCTCGACGGCGGAGCCGACGGCCTGGAGGTCATGCGCAGGGTGACGGCCGCCGCGCCCGGCTGGCTCGCGCCAGGAGGGAGCCTGCTGGTGGAGACCAGCGGGAGGCAGGCGCCGCACGCCGTGCGGACCTTCACCGGCAACGGCCTGCACGCCCGCGAGGCCTCCTGCGAGGAGCTGTACGCCACCGTCGTCATCGGAACCGCCCCCCTCCCGTGACCCGGCGCGCCGCCCGCCTGCCCGGCCGTCAGGTCACAGGCGGGCGGCGTTGGCCTCGACCGCCGCGCACAGGTAGGCCGCCAGGCCCGGCGCCATCGCCTCGAACGTGGCGGTGAAGCGCGGATCGCTCACATACAGCTGGCCCAGCCCCCGGTGAATGGCGGGCGTGCACGGGTAGAACCAGCGGCTGATGTACCCGCGGTGCCGTTCGGCCAGGTCCATCACCTGCTCGGCGTCCGCGGGCAGGCCCGCCTTCATCGCCGCCACCAGATCGGCGACGATGCCGGCCCCCTCGGCCTGCAGCTGCAGCCAGTCGGCCTTGGTGTAGGCGGCGACCCTGCGGCGGCTTTCGGCGTACTCCTCGCCGCCGCCCCAGCGCCGCTCGGCCTCGGCCTCGTGCTCCTCGGGACGGAAGTCGCCGAACACCTCGAAGCGTTCCTCGGGCGTCAGCGCGATGTTCCTGCTGCGCGCCTCCATCGCGATCTCCACCGCCGCCACCATGTCGCGCAGCCTGCCGATGCGCAGCGTCAGCAGTTCGTGCTGGCGCCGCAGATGCGTCATCTCGTCGCTGGCGGGATCATCGAGGATCGCCGCGATCTCCTCCAGCCCGAACCCGAGCTCCCGGTAGAACAGCACCTGCTGCAGCCGTTCCAGATCGGCCTCGGCGTAGCGGCGGTAGCCCGCGCCGCTACGCTCGGACGGCGACAGCAGCCCGAGCTCGTCGTAGTGATGCAGCGTGCGGACCGTCACCCCGGCCAGGCGCGCGACCTGCCCCACGGAGAAGCTCATGCCCCCAGCATGAACCCTCACCCAACGTGAGGGTCAACCGCCGCTGGACTCTCCCATCACAGGAGAGTCCATGCTTGAGCCATGGATCTTCTGCCGATCGGGCAGTTCGCCCGTCTCAGCAGGCTCAGCGTCAAACAGCTGCGGCACTACGCCGAGCTCGGCCTGCTGACGCCCGCCCACGTCGATGAGGACAGCGGCTACCGCTACTACCACCCGTCACAGGCCCGCCAGGCGCTGTCGATCGGGTTGCTGCGTTCACTCGACGTGCCACTGGCGGTCATCGGCCAGGTCCTGTCAGGTACGGCAGGCGCGCTCGGCCACGTCCGCGACGATCTGGAAGCCGAGCTGCAGCGGCGGCGGCGCACCCTGGCCTCACTGGAACGGCTCATGCGTGAAGGACTGCCCGCCGCCCGCGTCGTCGAGGTGGAGGTGCCGTCGCTGCTGGTGGCGGTGACGGCCGAGCAGGCCGCCGGCGACCTGGACATCGGCAGGGCCACCTCGGCCTGCGTGGCCAGGCTCGTGGCCACCTGGGCGACGGGCGTCACAGGCGCCCAGGAAGGCACGCAGGACCCGGGCCGTACAGGCGAGGCGGGGGAGCGGGGGCCCGAGCTGATCGGGCTGTTCCCCGTCGAACTGGCCGAACCCTGCACGGTCGAGGTGGCGCTGGTGACCGGTGCACCGGTCGCGGGCGCGATCCCGCGCGTGCTGCAGGGAGGCCGCTTCGCCCAGGTCACCCACGTCGGCCCCTACGACCAGATCGCGCTGACCTCCCACGCCCTGCTGTCGTGGTGCGCCGAACGCGGCCACCCGGTGAGCGGCCCGATCCGCGAGGTGTACGCCTCCGACCCCGGCCGCACCCCACCTGACCAGCTCATCACCCACATACAGATTCCCCTGGAGGAACGACCATGTTGACCAGCTACGGCCCCGTCACCGCCCTGACCGTCACCGGTGTGGGCGAACCAGGCGGCACCGAGCACGCCGCCGCGATCTCCGCCCTCTACACCGTCGCCGGCGCCATGAACGCCCCCATCGGCCCGATGGAGGGCCGCTGGTGGGTCGAGGACTCCAGGCCCCCGCTGAGCGTGCCGCGCGAGCAGTGGCGCTGGCACCTGCACCTGCCGCTGCCCGCGGCGCCCGAGCCCGGCACGATGGAGGCGGCCAGGGAGTCGGCCCGGCCCTCCGGCGCGGCGGTCGACCGGGTACAGGTGGTCACCTTCACCGAGGGGGAGTGCGTGGAACTGATGCACGAGGGCCCCTACAGCGAGGAGCACGTGACGCTGGCGGCCATGCAGGAGTACATGGACGCCAACGGCCTGGTCCCCAACGGCCTGCACCATGAGGTCTACCTGTCGGACCTGCGGGAGAGCGACCCCGCCAAGATGCGCACCGTGCTGCGCCAGCCTGTCAGGAGCGCGGCGGCCATCGGCTGACCACCTGCACCTGCCCGCCTGCTTATCTGACCGCTTGCCCACCTGGCCCGGCCGCTGCCAGCGCGGCTCGCCGAGGGCTCCTTTCGAGGCAGGCCGGTACCCGGCTTCCCCATCATGGCCGCCGCCGCGGTGGGGAAGCCGGGCATGCCGCACGGCGGTCGGCCGCACCCACTGTGGAGCGATCCCACAACCAGCTCGCCCTGCGCCTCACCCCCGCCATCCGCAGCTGACGCCCGCCCGCGAACAGCACCCCACGGCAGGGGAGCGACGTCGCCAGCCGGACAGCACCTTCGCCGCCATACCCAGAGGACGAACCTCACCGGCCGGACAGCACCTCCGCCATACCCCCATGCCCCGCCGTGCTACTGCGGCGACAGCGCCAGCCGCACCCCGAAACCCACCAGCACCGTACCGGTCACCCCGTCGATCACCCGGCGCGCCCAGGGCCGCTCCAGCCACGAGCGTGCCACCCCCGCCCCGGCGATCAGCAGCGCGAACCACACCATGCCCTCGAGATTGTGCACCAGCGCCAGCAGCAGCCCACCGACCAGCGGCGGCGCCTCCTGCGGCAGGAACTGCGGCAACAACGCCACATAGAAGACACCGATCTTCGGGTTGAGCAGGTTCGTCAACGCGCCCCTGGCCCACGCCGCCACCACACCGCCGTCCCCCTCCCGCGCGGCGGGCGCCCCCACCGCAGAGGCCGGCCCCTCACGCCGCGCCCTGACGATCATCGACACGCCGAACCACACCATGTAGGCCGCCCCCGCGTACCGCAACACCGTGAAAGCCACCTGCGAAGCCGTCAGCAACGCCGACAACCCGGCCGCCGCCGCCACACCCCACACCAGCACGCCCGTGTTGATGCCCAGCGCGGTCGCGAACGCCTGCCGCCTGCCCTGCGTCAACGCCGAACGCAGCACCAGCGCCGTGTCCAACCCTGGAACGATCGTGAGAAACGCCGCGACGAGCGCGAACGACAACAAAGCCGAAGTCATGCCCCCATGATGCCTTCCGTCGCCGACCCCGGGCACGCGCCCCCGAGCACGCGTACCCCTGGACAGAGGCCGACCACGCGCCCAGCACGGCGGCCGGCCACCGCGTGCCGTACGGCCTCCTGCGACACCGCCCCGAACAGCACCCCCGGCACAGCACCGAACGCGACGCCAGGCACAGCACCGAGCACAGCACCGAGCACAGCTCTCGGCACAGCTCTCGGCACGAGGCTCACCCGCGCTGCTCCGGCGGCGGCTTCAGCAACGGATGGGCGCGCATCGCCACCTCCAGTTCACCAGGCAACTCGTCGCGGTAGCGCCCCAGCGTCGCCAGATCACTGTGACCCAGCACCCTGCGCACCGCGTCCATGTCGACCGCGTCGGCCAGCAGATGCGTGGCGGTCGTGTGCCGCAGCCCGTGCGGCGTCACCGAACGCCGCTGCGACGGATCCACCTCCCGCTGCACCCTGTCGATCACCGCCTGCACATCGCCGCGCGCCAGCCGCCGGCCCCGCCACGACAGCAGCAACGCCTTGTCGGCCGTCTCGGGACGACCCCCGTCCAGGTACGCCTGCAACGCCTCGGCCACCAGACCGGGCAACGGCACATCCCGCGTCTTGCCGCCCTTGCCGAAGATCCGCCAGTAGCGCACCCCGTCGTTGGTGTAGAAGTCCTCCACGTTGGCCCGCACCAGCTCCGAGACCCGCGGCCCCATCGTCGACAGCAACAGCACGATCAACGCATCACGCAACTCCGTCCGCTGATCGCTGCGCGGCCTGCGCCGCCCCTCGGCCACCGGCTCGGACCGCTCAGGCCTGAGGGCCTGCGCCGCCCCGATCAGCCCCTGCGCCTGCTCACGCGTCAACGCCCGCCGCTCAGGCCGCAACCCGCCCCGCTCCTTGGCCGTCACCGTCGCCATCGCCATCGGATTGATCTGCACCCACCCCGCCAGCGCCGCGTGCTTGAACAGCGCCGAGATCGAACGCCGAAAGCGCGCCTGCGACGAGGCGCTCTGCAACCCCCCGCCCGCCGTCGCCCGCCGCCCGTCGGGCTTGCGCGCGAACGCCAGCAGGATGGCATCCACATCCTCGCCCGTCAGATCGTCCAGCACCGTGCCCTCACCGGCCAAGGCCACCAGCGTCGCGGCGTCACGCGCGTACACCTCCGCCGTCGAGGCCGACAACGCCCCCGTCAGCGTCTTGGCGCGCACCAGCTCCACATAGCGGTCAGCCGCCTGCGCCACCGTCAGCCTGTTGAGCTCCGCAGGCCGCATGCCCCTCCTCGCCTAGAAGATCCGCGGCAAGACCGTATCGAGCGCCACCGACAAAAACACCTCCACCCTGCCGCCCACGACAGCCCCGACGGCTGGCCCGAGGACACCATCGACCAGCTCGAGCTGTTCCTGCTCGACAACCAGGCCATGACCCCCCAGCTCCGCCGCGCCGACGACCACGACCGGCCCGACCTGTTCCTCCACGACATCGCCGCCGCACCCGCCCGCGTCCTGGCCACCCAGTGGCGCATCCCCGCCATCCAGCTGTCGCCCACGTACGTGGCATGCAAGGGCTACGAACAGGACATGGCGCCGACGCTCGACCGGCTCGCCGCCACCCCCGAAGGCGCCGACCACTTCCGCCGCGCCCAGCGGTTGCTCGACGACGAAGGCATCCACACCCCGCACGCCGACTTCGTCGGCCGCCCCGAGGCCTGCCTGTTCATCCCGCGCGCCCTGCAACCCCACGCCGTACGCGTCGACCGGGGCCCGCTACACCTTCGTCGGCCCCCGCATCGGCTCCCGCACCCGGCCAAGGCACCTGGCAGCGCCCCCAGGCACCGACAAGATGATCCTGGTCTCGCTCGGCTCGGCCTTCACCAACCAGCCCGCCTTCTGCCGCGCATGCCTCAAAGCCTTCGGCGACCTGCCCGGCCGGCACCTCGTCCTGCAGATCGGCGCGCACGTCGAGCCGTCAACACTGGGGCACCTGCCCGCAGGCGCCGAGATCCACCACTGAGTACCCCAGCTCGACATCCTGCGCACCGCGCTGCTCGACCTCAGCTCCGATCCCGCCGTCGCCGAGCGCCTGCACACCATCCAGCGCCAGCTCCAGGCCGACGGCGGTACCCAGCGCGCCGCCGACCTCATCGAGCAGGCACCCTAGATGTCGCGGAAGATCTCGATCCGCGCGCCCAGCGCCGTCAACCGGTCCGCCAGATCCTCATACCCCCGGTTGATGACATAGACGTTGCGCAGCACCGAGGTGCCCTCGGCCGCCATCATCGCCAGCAGCACCACCACCGCAGGCCGCAACGCCGGAGGGCACATCATCTCCGCCGACCGCCACCGCGTCGGCCCCTCCACCAGCACCCGATGCGGATCCAGCAGCTTCACCGACGCCCCCAGCCGCGTCAGCTCCGTCAGATAGATCGCCCGATTGTCGTAGACCCAGTCATGAATGAGCGTCGAGCCCTGAGCCGTCGCCGCGATCGCCGCGAAGAACGGCACATTGTCGATGTTCAACCCGGGAAACGGCATCGGGTGGATCTTGTCGGTGGGGGAGACCAGCTTCGACGGCCGCACCGTCAGATCCACCAGCCGCGTACGGCCGTTGGCCGCCCGGTACTCCGCCGACCGGTCATGGTCCAGGCCCATCTCCTCCAGAACCGCCAGCTCGATCTCCAGGAACTCGATCGGCACCCTGCAGATCGTCAGCTCCGACGACGTCACCACCGCCGCAGCCAGCAGGCTCATCGCCTCCACCGGATCCTCGGAGGGGGAGTAGTCCACATCCGTCTCGATCTGTGGCACCCCGTGCACCGTCAACGTCGTCGTGCCGATGCCCTCCACCTTCACACCCAGCTCCTCCAGGAAGAAGCACAGGTCCTGCACCATGTAGTTGGAGGAGGCGTTACGGATCACCGACACCCCGTCATGGCGGGCCGCGGCCAGCAGCGCGTTCTCCGTCACCGTGTCGCCCCGCTCGGTCAGCACGATCGGCCTGGTGGGGGAGACCGACGCGTCCACCTTGGCGTGGTACATCCCGCCCGTCGCCGCCACCTCGAGCCCGAAGTGCCGCAGGGCGCTCATGTGCGGCTGCACCGTGCGCGTGCCCAGATCGCAGCCGCCCGCGTACGGGATCTCGAACTGGTCCGTGCGATGCATCAACGGCCCCAGGAACATGATCACGCTCCTGGTACGGCGCGCCGCCTCGGTGTCCATCGACGCCAGATCCAGCTCGGCCGGCGGCACGATCTCCAGATCGCCGCCGCCGTTGATCCACCGCGCCCGCACCCCGATCGAGGCCAGCACCTCCAGAATCCGGTAGACCTCCTCGATCCGCGCCACCTTCCGCAGGATCGTCCGCCCCGAATTCAGCAGCGACGCGCACAGCAACGCCACGCACGCGTTCTTGCTCGTCTTGACCTCGATGCTGCCCGACAGCCGCCGGCCGCCCACCACCCGCAGGTGCATCGGACCGGCGTAACCGAGCGAAACGATCTCGCTGTCCAGCGCCTCACCGATGCGGGCGATCATCTCAAGACTGATGTTCTGATTGCCCTTCTCGATGCGGTTGACCGCGCTCTGGCTCGTCGCCAGCGCCTCCGCGAGCTGCAGCTGCGTCCAACCCCGGTGCTGCCGCGCGTCCCTGATCAGCTTGCCGATCCGCACAAGATAGTCATCTGCCACAACAGGCAACATATCTCACATATGAGATTCCTTAGAGACCGGACACACCCCGATGCCACGCCACATTCTCCGGCGTCACCAACGCCTTCGCCTTACCCACGAAATCCCGCCGCGCCGCCGAGAACCCCCGCCGATCATCGAACATGTCCCGGCTCATCTCCGCCAACTCCTCGATCCGATAGGCGTCCAACGGCTTACGCCGCTCATCCTCCTCCCGGCGCTCCCGCTTGACCCGCACCAGCTCCGCGTAGTCATCACGCTCCGCCAACCGCTCGGCGAACTCCAGGACCTCCTGCTCGAACTCCTCCCGAGACCCCTTCAACACCCGATCGGCCAACCCCATCGACACCGCCTGAGCCGCCCCCACCGGCAACGCCTCCTGCGTCAGCGACTGCGCCGTCTCCGCACCCACCCGCGCGGGCAGCACATACGTCCAATACTCCGAACCGAACAACCCCATCGTCCGATAGTGCGGGTTCAACACCCGCCCCTCACGCACCAACACCCGGTCGGCGCCCAGCCCCATCATCACCCCGCCGGCACCGGCACTGCCCGCCATCGACGTCACCACCAACTGCCCCGTACACGAAATGATCTCCCGGCACACCCCGTTGATGGCGTTGATGTTCATCCACGCCTCCATCTCCGGATGGCGCGCCGCCTCGATCACATTCAGGTGGATCCCATTGGAGAACACCTCACCCCCACGCACCACCAACACCCGCGTGTCCTGCGCCACCGCGTACTGCAGCGCCTCCACCAACCGCCGGCACTGATTGGTCGCCATCGCCCCGTTGTAGAAGTCGAAACTCACCACCCCCACCCGACCGGCCCGCTGGTAGGTGATCTCCGAAAACCCCGGCTGCGACGACGGAGCCCGCCCCAGTCGCCGCCGCAGCACCGACACCGCAGGCAGCTTCACCCCACCACGGTCCTCACGCCGCAACTGGCCCACCCACACCGTCCCGTCACCGGTGTGCACCAGCACCGCCCCACCACGACGAGCCGCCACCGCACCAGGCTGACCCATCAGCACAGGCCCCACCCGCGCGTCGAACACCCGCACATCCATCCCGCACAACACCGCCGCTGCCCCCGGCGACCCGTCAGCGGCCCGAATCCGCCGCACCACCCGATCCGACGACTCCGCCCACGAGAACTCCCGATCCGCGCGACGCATCGCCGGACGCAACTGCCCCCACACCTCCGGCCGCCCGTAATCCAGCGGCATCGGCACGAACGACGGGTCCTCGGCCTTGCGCACGACCTCCAGCACCAGCTCGGTCGCCGCGTCCGCCACCGGACCGTTGTACAGGCTGCTCTTGCGCGCGGGATCCTCGGGCAGCGCGAACTCCCGCCACCCCCAGATCGGGCCCGCGTCCATCTCCTCGACCGCCTGCAACGCCGTCACGCCCCAGCGCCGCTCGCCTTCCAGGATCGCCCAGTCCAGCGAGGACGGACCCCTGTCGCCGCGCGGACCGGGGTGGATGATGATCACCCTATGCTCGCGCCACAGCCGCTCGGGCACCCTGTCCTTCAGGAAGGGGCAGACGATCAGGTCGGGTTTGGCCAGCGACACGGCCTCGAGCATGACCTCCTCGGAGATCGCGAGCTCCACGGTCACTTCATGACCCGCCTCGCGCAACTCGATCCACGCACGCTGGGTCAGGCCGTTGAACGCCGAGACAAGAAGCAGAATCCGCACTTTGGAGCATCCTTCAGAGCTGAACCTTCGACTAAGAAAGTGATGCTGACACGCCTGAGCAAACCCGAGTGACAGAAACGCGCAAATTCCCGATTTTCCCGACATTGAAATTCGGGCATAAGGGACAAAAGGGGAGATTAAGCCCAGAAAGGAAGAGAAGGCAAGATCGATGACATCGGGGGAGAGGCTCGCCGGCGGGGCCGCACACGGCACGTTCCGGCGATCGCCGATCAGGGGAGACGTGGTGTCGTGTGTGCTGCGTCACGGCGACAGGCGGGGCGCCCGCGCGCGCACGGCGCCCGTCCGCCTCGCCCCGGATTCTTAAACCAAACAGAATTCACCTTCTGTCCGGTTTAGCGTCGATTCACAGCTTTCGTACGAATCGGGTGGCGGCGCGATGACTCATGCCCGTCTCGCCGCGCACCAGGAAGACCGCCTCCTGGAACTGGCCCGTCGCCTTCAGCTCGCGAGCCTGATCGGTGACGTCCAGTGCGGGGATGAGGCGGTTGCGCGGCCGCCGCGTCAACCGTACGGCCAGGAAGATCAGGAACAGGATCACGGCGGTCACGAGCACGGTCAGCAGGACGAGGGAACCCAGGCTCGTCGGCATGACCCGATCGTAACCGGATCACCCGCATCGATCACAGGGTCTGGACGAAGGACTCGGCTTCACCCTGGCCCATGCCCGTCTCGCCGATCACCAGGTGGACGGCCTGCTCGGCGCGGCCGGCCGCCTTCAGTTCGCGGACGCGGGTGGCGAGGTCGGGGCGGGCGCCGGCGGGTGGGCGCTGCAGGCTTTGGAGCATGGGGTGGCTGTGGCCTGCGGCGATGGCGTCGACGACGTCTTTGGCCTGCTTGAGGCCGAGTCCCGTGTGCTGGCGCAGGAGCTTGATGGCGTGGATCTGGCGGCCGCCGGCGACCAGGTCGCGCAGGGCGGCTTCGAGGTCGTGCGGCGCGACCGGCCGGTTGGGTGGCGGCGTCGTGGCGGGTCGGCGGGCGGCGCGGACGGCGGCGGTGACGACGAGGGTCACCAGGAGCGCGACGACGGCGATGACCGCGAGGACGATGAGGAGTTCGGCCGGTCCGATGTTCGGCATGCCGTGATCGTATCCCCAGCCGTTTGCTCGATAATGAACATTATGTCAAGTAGAGGTGATGGAACCCTCTCCTGACGGAACCTTTGACGAATCGTGGAAAGAGCGCCCCTGAATGATGGGGTCGCATAGTGTAGGGAGTCCGTACGTCGGATAAGGGAGCACACGTGGGGAACGACGGGGTCTTGTGCCAGGTGTGCCAGGGGGTTCTTCCCGCTAGCGGCCGTGAGGCGTATACGACGGCCCGTGGCCGGCTGATCGTGACCAACGGTTACTGCGAGGGCGGGTGCGTCGAGCGGGTCGCGCTGCGGCAGCAGCAGCACCAGCAGCAGCCGGTCGAGGTGGTACGGCAGGCGCCGGTGGCGATGCCGCAGCCGCCCGGTGTCCGGGTGTTGAGCTCGTAGGAGTTCGGGGGCTGCTCCCCCGTGATCGTTGTGGGCCTGCGGACGGTGCGCCGCGGGCCCTGTCGTGTGTGAGGGTGTGGCCACGCGCCTGAATCCGCCCCGCCTCCCCCGCGACGGCCCTTCCGGCTGCGCATGCCGGGGCTCCTCTCCCCCGTTGGCCTGGTGGCCGGTTCCGTCCGGCCGGACGGCGGGGCGCTTGGTCTGTCACGGTTGGTCACTGTGTGTGATCGCTCTCCCCCGGTTCGGTGTGCCAGTAGTCGCGGGTTTCGACGGCGAGGCCGTCGGGGTCGAACCGGGCGAAGACGCATCCTGCGAGGATCGTGGGCTGGTGGCCGTCGAGGGCGTGGACGCGGAACTCGATGGCGGCGCGGTCGCCGTCGACGAGGGGCCGCTGGAAGGTGACGGTGATGGGCGTCTCGCCGTCGAAGGACCAGCGGATGTAGTCGAGGATGGCGGCCTTGCCATGGTGGGGTGGGCGGAAGGGCATGCTGGTGTGGACGGCGTGGTCGGCGTAGAGGGTGGCCAGGGCGTCGAGGTCGTGGTGGGTCCAGCCGTGCTGCCAGGTGTCGGCGAAGCGTTGGGCGGCGGTGCGGGTGTCCATGGTGCTGATTTAATCGCTTGCGGTTTTGTCGGTGCGGTTGGTTAGTGTTCCGGCTCGTGGCTCTTCAACCTCTCATCTACGCGCGCGGGCTGGTCAAGCGGTTCGGTGAGTTCACCGCGGTGGACGGCATCGATCTGGAGGTGGCGCCTGGCGAGGCGTTCGGTTTCCTGGGTCCCAACGGGGCGGGTAAGTCGTCGACGATGCGGATGATCTCGTGTGTGTCGATGCCGTCGGCGGGCGAGTTGCGGATCTTGGGGATGGACCCGGTGCGGGAGGGGCCGGCGATCAGGGCGAGGCTGGGTGTGTGCCCGCAGCTGGACAATCTGGATCCTGATCTGACGGTGCGGGAGAACCTGACGACCTATGCCCGGTATTTCGGGTTGTCGCGGTCGCAGGCGCGGGAGCGGGCCGAGGAGATGCTCGAGTTCGCGCAGTTGACGGAGAAGGCCTCGAGCAAGGTGGAGCCGCTGTCGGGTGGGATGAAGCGGCGGTTGACGATCGCGCGGGCGATGGTGAACGAGCCTGATCTGGTGTTGCTGGACGAGCCGACGACGGGGTTGGACCCGCAGGCGCGGCATCTGCTGTGGGAGCGGTTGTTCCGGCTGAAGCAGCGTGGGGTGACGTTGGTGTTGACGACGCACTACATGGACGAGGCCGAGCAGTTGTGTGATCGGCTGGTGGTGATGGACGGCGGGCGGATCGTGGCCGAGGGGTCGCCGCGGTCGCTGATCGAGACGTATTCCTCTGCCGAGGTGGTGGAGTTGCGGTTCGGGGCCGAGGCGTTGGAGGGGTTCGTGGAGCGGTTGTCGGGGGTGGGTGATCGGGTGGATGTGTTGCCTGATCGGATCCTGGTGTATGCGAAGGACGGCGATGAGGCGGTGTCGGAGGTGCATCGCAGGGAGTTGGCGCCGTCGAGTGTGCTGGTGCGGCGCTCGTCGCTGGAGGATGTGTTCCTGCACCTGACCGGCCGGACGTTGGTGGACTGATGGCGCATCCGACGGTGGCGGTGCTGGAGCGGCATCTGACGTTGTACAAGCGGTTGTGGCGGGCGTCGTTGTTTTCGACGTTCCTGCTGCCGTTGCTGTTCCTGGCGAGTATCGGGCTGGGGGTCGGGGGTTATGTGGGCACGGTGGGGGGCGTGCCGTACGTGGAGTGGATCGTGCCGGGGGTGCTCGCCTCGACGGCGTTCCAGATGGCGGTGGGTGAGTGCACCTACAGCGTGCTGAGTGAGTTCAAGTGGACGCGGGGCGCGCACGCGATGTTCGCGACGCGGGTGTCGGCGTGGGACATGGTGCGGGGCTGGATGCTCTACATCGTGTTCAGGGTGATGGTGGCGGCGGTGGTGTTCCTGGCGGTGGTGGCCGGGTTCGGGGCTTTGTCGTCGGTGTGGTCGGTGGTGACGTTGCCGGTGGTCGCGGTGCTGGCGGTGGCGGTGGCGGCTCCTGTGTCGGCGTTCTCGGCGTCGATCGACCATGACAGTTACTTCGCGTTGCTGTTTCGGTTCGTGATGATTCCTTCGACGTTGTTCGCCGGGGTGTTCTTTCCGGTGGAGCAGTTGCCTGCGGTGGTGCGGCCGTTGGCGTATGCGTCTCCGTTGTGGCATGGGGTGGAGTTGTGCAGGGCGGCGACGTTGGGGGTCGCTCCCCCGTGGCCGGTGTGGGTGCATGTGGGTTATCTGCTGGTGTTCGGGGTGGCGGGGCTGTGCTGGGCCGCGTATGCCTTCCGTAAGCGACTTCAGGACTGATCATGGTGACGTTGGCGGTGGCTCGGCGGGTGTCGGCGGGCCGGGTGGGTGCGGTGGTGGGCCGCAATGTGGGGGCGTTGCGGAGCGGGGCTTCGTACTGGCTGGTGCTGGTGTCGGGGTTTTTCGAGCCGCTGCTGTACCTGTTGTCGATCGGGGTCGGCGTGGGTGCGTTGGTGGGGCGGATTCCACTGGGTGACGGGCGGGTGGTGTCCTATGCGGTGTTCGTGGCTCCGGCGATGTTGGCGGCTTCGGCGATGAACGGTGCGTTGGCGGAGACGACGTTCAACTTCTTCTTCAAGATGAAGTACGCCAAGACGTTCGAGGCGATTTTGGCGACGCCGGTGCGGCCGATCGAGGTGGCGCTGGGTGAGCTGACGTGGGCGATGGTGCGCAGCTCGTTCTATACGGCGGCGTTCCTGCTGGTGATGGCTGTGATGGGGTTGGCCGAGCCGTGGTGGGCGTTGGCTGCTTTTCCGGCGACGATGCTGGTGGGGGTGGCGTTCGGGGCGGCGGGGATGGCGATGTCGACGTTCTTGCGGGGATGGCAGGATTTCGATCTGATGACGGCGGCGCAGTTCTCGTTGTTCCTGTTTTCGGGGACGTTCGCGCCGGTGGGGGGTTATCCGCCGGTGTTGGCGGCGGTGGTGCAGGTGACGCCGCTGTATCACGCGGTGGAGTTGGTGCGGGGGCTGGCGTTGGGTCGGGTGGAGTGGGCGTCGGCGGGGCACGCGTTGTATCTGGTGGCGTTGGCGGCTTTGGGGTTGTGGGTGGCGTCGCGGCGGATTCAGCGGGTGTTGTGTTCGTGAACGGAGGTCACTGAGCTGGTCGGGAGCGGGCCGTAGAGGTGGGGGAAGGTCTCGTCGCTGCCCGGGGGTGTTTCGTAGCGGATGTCGAGGCCGGTGGCGTCGATCTCGAGCAGGAGCAGGGGTTCGGTGACGTCGGCGTAGAAGCGGTCGGTGACGGCTTGGGCTTGGCGGCGGTCGGTGCTGAGGTGGATGAAGCCTTCTTGTTCGAGGGTGCGGCCGCGGGTGGAGATGCGGTATTCGCCGGTGTGCTGGGCGTGGTGCCAGTCGGTGGCGTAGGCGATGTGCAGGACGCTCATGTGAGGGCCTCCAGGGCGAGGTCGACGTCGAGTTCGGTGGTGTAGAGGTGGAAGCTGGCGCGCAGTCTGCCGGCGCGTACGGCCATGCGGACGCCTGCTCGTTGGAGTCGTTGCGGGGTGTCGGGGTGGGTGGTGTCGAGGGAGACGATGGCGCTGTCTCCTGGTGGTTGGCCAAGGCCGGTGCGGAAGCGGTTGGCCATGGCGAGGTTGTGTCGGCGGATGTCGTCGGTGTCGAGCTGGTTGAGCAGGTCGAGGGTGGGTGCGGCGCCGACGTAGGAGAACCAGGCGGGCGACAGGTCGAAGGCGCGGGCGTCGGGGTGGTGGGTGAGCGGCATGCCGTACATGCTGGTGCCGGAGTACCAGTTGGCGGCGGTGGGTGTCATGCGTTCGCGGAGGCGGGGTGAAAGGTAGCCGAAGGCGGCGCCGCGGGGGCACATCAGCCATTTGTAGGCGGCGCAGGCCAGGGCGTCGAGGCCGTGGGTGGTGACGGGTAGCCAGCCGCAGGCTTGGCTGGCGTCGGCGATGACGAGGGTGTCGTGGGCGTGGGCGGCTTGGATGATGTCGTCGAGGGGGGCGAGTTGTCCGGTGGCGGACTGGACGAGGCTGAAGGCGACGGCGGTGGTGCGGGGGGTGATGGCGTCGGCCAGCCGGTCTGGTGGGGCGGTGTCGACGTGGGCGGCTACGGCCCACGGGTAGACGTTGCTGGTGAATTCGATGTCGGGTATCAGGATGCGGGCGTCTGGCGGGAGGGCGGTGGCGATCTGGGAGATGATCTGGGAGGCGGTGGAGCTGACGGTGATGTCTTCGGTGGGTGCGCCGATGAGGGTGGCGAAGGCGGCGCGTGAGCGGGTGACCTGGTCGTCCCAGGGTTGCCAGTCGGTGCTGCCGTGGCGCCATTGGGTGAGTGCGGTGTGGAGCTGGTCGTAGGCGGGGGTGGGTGGCAGGCCGTAGCTGGCGGTGTTGAGCCAGCCCGGGGTGGGTTGCCAGAGTTTGCGGGCGGCGTCGAGGTGCATGCCGGTCAGCTTAGGCAGGCGGGAAAATGCGTCGCTTTCGTGGGTGGGGGTTCCTACACTGCGGGGATGCTCAAGCCTTCCTTTCCGGTCGTGACCGATCGGCTGTCGTTGCGTCCGTTCACCTTCGATGATCTGCAGGCCATTCATGCGTGGGAGTGTTTGCCTGAGGTGGCTCGGTTCCTGTACTGGGAGCCGCGTGATCTTGAGGGGTCGCGTCAGATGCTGGACAAGCGGGTGGCGCGGGTGGCGTTGCAGGAGGAGGGCGATGTGCTCGATCTGGCTGTGACGTTGCGGGAGTCGGGGCGGGTGATCGGGCAGGTGCTGCTGAACTGGACCAGTCGTCAGCATGAGCAGGGTGAGATCGGTTACGTGTTGCATCCTGACTTCTTCGGCAAGGGGTATGCGGCGGAGGCCGGCAGGGAGATGCTGCGGCTGGGGTTCGAGGAGTTGGGGCTGCATCGCATCGTGGGGCGGCTGGACGGCCGGAACACGGCTTCGGCTCGGGTGCTGGAGAAGCTGGGGATGCGCCGTGAGGCTCACCTGGTGGAGAACGAGTTCGTCAAGGGTGAGTGGAGCGATGAGGTCGTGTACGCGATGCTCGGCTCTGAGTGGGCCGCGTTGTCGCGTTAGCGGGGCGGGTCGGGGTGCCGGCCGCTGGGTGGGGGCTGCGCGGGCGTGAGTTCGGCGGCGGGTCTCGGTGGCGGGGTCTCAGGGGTGTGGCGAGTTCTCCAAGGGTTCTGGTGAGCGGGCCGGGGTGTTCACCCGCTCCGTCGACATGGCCGGCCGGGCCAACCGCGAGCTGGAGGTGGGCGGCTGTGCCAGGGGTGTGGCGAGCTCGACCGAGTGGCTCGGTTGAGGGGCTCGGTGCGACGGCGTTGACGGTGTCCGGGTGGCGCGGTTCGGGACGGATGTGGGCTACTCCCCCTGCGAGCGCCGGCCCGGACGACGAAGGCTTCCACGTCCCGGACGTGTCGCTCCCCCGAGGCCTGCGGGGAGCGGTGGTCCGGGCTGCGAGCCGAGAAGGGGTGGTCCGGTCTGCGGCGCGAGGGTACTCCGGGAGTTCTGGGGGCCTTGCGCGCTCGTTTCGTACCACCGAGATCCTGACATCCACGGCGCATGCCCCGTGCTCATCCCGCGCGCCCTGTGACCTGACACCGGGGGCTGGTGGCGTGGCCGTGGTCACCGATGGCGGGGCACTAGGAGGGAAGCGGGGTGTCGGTAAGACTCGTGCAAGAGCTCGGGATGCTGTGCCTGCACATCCTCCAGTCCTGCCTCGGGATGATCAACGCCCTGATGATTCAGGACACCCTGGCGCTGCCAGAGTGGGCGGACGTCCTCACCGACGTCAACCGGCGCGGTCTCACCCCGCTGTTCCACACGAACATGACGCCGTACGGGGAGATACAGCTGCGTACCGACCGACGCCTGGAACTGTCTGATCTTCCGGCGATATGAATCGCCAGGCGGTTCAGGTGCGTGAAATCCGCTCTGCGAGCAGGGCTCTCAGCTCCAGGTCCTCGCTGATCGCGGCGACGCCGCCCCAGTAGCTGTGGCGGCGGTCGTCGGCCAGGACGTCCCTCATGATGGCGAGATGGCCTTCTGGTAGACCGTCGATGCCTGCGAGGGCTCGGGCAGCGGCCGACGCGACGGGGAGCGGGCGGCCTTCGAGTAGTTCGGCGATGGGGCGAATCAGGATGTGGGCGCCCTCGCCCGGATCGCCGGTGATCTTGATGAGGGCGTGGGCGGCCTCGTGGGCCGTCCAGCGGTCGCGGGCCTTGGCCAGGAGGCGCAGCGTCGGAACGTGGGCAGTGGCGTGGGAGCCGAGGTCGCCGAGGCGGCGGGAGACGTGGTGGTCCTCGCCGAGGCGGGGGCCGAGGATCCGCAGGGCGGGCTCGGGATCTCCGGTTACCTGGAAGTGCGCCCATGCGATCTCGATGAGCGCCCGCCGCTCGCCCGTACCGAGTAGCCGTTCCAGTTTGGGGGCGGCTTGCGCTGCTTGGGGGCCGATCGCGCCGACTACTCCGGCGGACCGGCCCCACTCGTCGCGGTCGAGGAGCGCGGTCAGCTCGGGGACGACCCGCGCGACCCCGTCGGCCCGCGTAGCGGCCCACGCCGCGAGGATCTCCAGCAGGGACCGCCGGAGGTCGTCGGCGGAGTCCGGCCGCAGATGCAGGGAGACCGCGGGGATCAAGGAGCCCACCCAGGGCGCGCAGGGCGTCAGCAGCTCAGCGAGCGAGGGCGCGCCTGGCCAGAAGCTGAGCTTCCCGGCGCGCTGTCCGTGGAGCGTGAAGGCGGTCTTCCGTTGGGCGAGCTGGCCGAGGAGTCCGGGGACAGCACGGTCGTCGCCAGACCAGGCCAGACCCCATATGGCGATGTTCGCCGTGGGCCCGTCCAGGTGGGCGGCCATGAGGTCGGCGTCGTGAGCGGCCTCGCGACGGGCGTGCGCGGCGAGGACTCCCAGGGCGGGAGCCGGATCTTCCAAGGTATCCACGCAACCCCGCAGCGCGGCGAGCAGGCCGGGCGCGCGCGTGTGGACGAGCGCTTCGCATGCGGCGCTGACGGCCGCGACGCGCAGGCGCTGTTCGGGGCGGGCGAGCAGGGCGACACAGACCGATTCGGTGCTGCGCCGGTCGAGGTTGCGCAGCACGTTTGCGGTCGTGTGGTCGGGGTCCCGCGAGGCGAGGTTGCTGTGTGGAAGCGGGACGGGTTCAGCGATGAGTCCGGCGATGATCTGGGCGGTGGGGACCGGGCGGCCAGGGAGCGCCCTGGCCAGAGCAAGGGTTGCGTATGTCCCGTGGTGCGCGTCGGCGCCGTTTTCCTGGTCGCGGAGGAATATGAGGACTTCGGGCAGGACGGCCGCCGAAAGACGCTTTACGAGACTGCCGAGGGCGAGCAGCGCGTCGGTTCGGACGGAGGCATCGGGGTCGGGCCACCCAGAGACGAGCGCCTGGGCAACCTCGTCAGGGTCTTGGGTGTCATTGCCAAGAGCCCAGATCGCGCCCGTCCGGACGGCAGGGTCCTGATCACCGAGCAGGGCGAGCAAGCCTGGGCGCGCCCGTGCCCAGGCCCGAGGCCAGTCGGCGGCCACGAAGCGGGCGGCGGCCACCGCAGCCGTCCCCGCGAGGCGTGCGATGATCTCCAGCACCTCCGGGCGGCACGGGACGCGAGGCGACCCGGCGACCTCCACGAGGAACGGCAGAATCGCCGGCGCGGCTGTGCAGACGAAACCGCCCTGGTGGTGAAGCTCGTTGAGGAGCTCGTCGGCTGCCTCGAACGCCTCATCGCGGGTGAGGAGGGACCGCAGGAGGGCGGGAACATCGCAGCGGCCCCAGTAAGCGTAGGTGAGCTCGCCCCACCGGATGTCGTCGACGCCCTCAAAGATCACATGACGACGATATCGCCTGGCCTGATCGCGAAGTTGCGGTGTGGCGTGGCCTTGCTCTGCTGAGCAGAAGCACGGCGTATGCGTGGGTGCCCGGTTCTTGTTCCGGAGTAATGCGACTTGCTGGCTGGCAGTGGGGCGGCAGCACCAAGCGGTACCGGAGACGTTCACCACGGTCCAGGCCGCCTACGCCACGGCCCTCGAACGGGCCCCGCTGGACGGCGACACCCGACGCGCCTACGACTCCCGCGTCCGGACCTTCCTCGCCTGGCTGGACGCCAGCGGCCTGGACGGCGACCCGCTCACCGACAGCCACGACCGTGACTTCGCCGTCCGCGACTACAAGACCCACATGAAGTCCGTCCTCGGCCGGGCGTCGAACACCGTGAACGCCCATCTGACCGCGCTGGACCACTTCTTCGCCCAGCTCGGGCTCGGCCCCGCCGTGGTGCGTCGCGATGACGCCCCCAAGCTCGCGCCCCGCGCCCTGGACGCACGCCAGCAGAAGCGGTACCTACGTGCCGTAGAACGGCGGCCACTGGCCCGCGACCGTGCGATCGGCCGGCCCGGATCTCCAGTGGCCCCCACATCGCGGTCCGCACATGACCGATTGTGCCGGGCGGAGGTGCGCGGGCGGAGGTGCGCGGACGAACGCGCGTGCGCCGGCCGTACGGGGATCGGGTCGAACGGCCGCGCAGAGGGCGCCCGTGCTCGGTCGCTGTCATGGCCGCCGGCGCCGTGACAGCGCCGCGACAGCGCCGTGTCCGCGGCGGACGAGAGGGTCTCCGGCATGAACTTCACCGACATCCGGCCCCGCCCCCGCACCGTCACCGTCGCGGGCGTCCTGCAGTTGCTGTTCGCCCTGGCTTTCCTGATCGCCCCCGTCGCCGGTCTCGTCTACGGTGCCGACGTCCAGGCCGCGGCCGAGGCCGAACTCGTCAGGCAGGGCCTGTCCCCCTCCCTGCTGGCCGAGGACAACCTCCACTTCGACGAGGGCGGCTACGCGCTGGTGCTGCCCGGCACCAGCGCCCTGATCGCCGTGGTCCTGGCCTGGCTGAACCTGGCAGGCAGACGTGCGGGCCGGATCCTGACCCTGATCTTCCAGCCGCTCTTCCTGGCCCTGGACGTCTTCATCCTCACCAGCCAGATGTCGCAGACGCAGTACCTGCAGTCCATCCTGGGCGAAGGCGTGGACG
Source organism: Nonomuraea sp. bgisy101 (assembly GCF_057708945.1). NCBI lineage: Bacteria > Bacillati > Actinomycetota > Actinomycetes > Streptosporangiales > Streptosporangiaceae > Nonomuraea > Nonomuraea sp. bgisy101. The sequence continues at coordinate 129,148 of NZ_JBYITD010000009.1, read as the reverse complement.
CGCAGGCGATCCTCGACGTGAGCGATCGCGTCTACCCCGCCTGGTTGCTCGCGGTGTCCGACGCACGCTTGATCGTCACGCCTGTCGTCTCGCTGGTCGTCATCGTCCTGCTCGTGCTGCCGTCGGCGCGCGCCTATTTCAGGAAGTGAGCGGCGGGCCAGGTCGTGGCAGTCCTCGACCCCTCGATTCTCACGCGACCATGTGGGGGTGACATTCCTCGGACCGGCCGGCGGCAGCCCGATCCGAAGACGCTCGGCTACCGTGATTGGTCGCCGATAAACAAAGCGCCCCAGAACTAAGAGTTCTGGGGCGTTCGGCTTTCACCATGAGAGCCACGGCGTCGACCCGACCCACACCGCCCCGCCGTCCGGGTCGAGCTGGTACCAGCCCGGTCCGTACGCCGCCCGCGGCAGCACCGGCTCTGTGCACGGTTCTTCGCCAGGCCCCAGCAGCAAACCTGGCTTGCGGGGCAAGCATGGGGCTCTGCTCGATCCACGCATAGCAGCCATCGTCCAAGGTTCAGCCCGGAGGGGTAAGGCCGGTGGGTGAGGCGGCAGGCGCGGAGAGGGAAGAGCGCCCGCCGCCGTCGGAGATGTCAGCAGTTGCCGAACGCCGGGAGGCCGTAGATGCGGAGCGCCAGCCATTCGATGGCCAGCGGCCCACCCTCCACCGCCCCCAGCACGTGACTGCCGGCTGACAGGGAGGCCCAGCGGGTGTTCACGCCGCCGGCGCAGTACTCGGAGCGAAGCGTGGCGCCCACGGCGTGCGGGATCGTCTCGTCCCCCCGCGCGTGGTACAGGAACATGGGCACCTGCGGCAAACGCGCGCCGAGCCGGTTCTCGGTCAGCCGCGCCACCCACTTGGGCTGGTTGAGCAGGTCGATCGGCGACAGGTCGGCGAAGCTCAGCCCGGCGAGCTTGCCGAGGTCGCCCACGCAGTCGTCGGCGGCGTCGGCCATCAGCGCCTTGCCGCGGTCGTTGAGGTCGTTGAACAGGTCGAGCTCGTCGTAGGCCGCGTCTAAGCCGACGCCGGCCGCCGCGCCCAGGCCGAAGTTCGCGGTGCCGTCGAGGTGCTCGGCCACCGCCTTGAGGTCGGCGGGTACCCCGCCGGCGGCGACGCCGCGCAGCCGCAGCTCGGGCGCATACGTCGGCTGAAGTTGTGCCGCCCACGCGGCGGAGGCGCCGCCCTGGGAGTAGCCCATGATGCCGATCGGCGCGCTGGGCGACAGTCCCGACGCGGGCAGCCTGGTGGCGGCTCTGACGGAGTCGAGTACCGCCTGCCCCTGCGAGATGCCGGCCATGTAGGTGTGCTGGCTCGGCGTCCCGAGGCCTTCGTAGTCGGTGATGGCCACCGCGAAGCCCTTGAGCAGGAAGAGGCTGACGAGCGCGAGCTCGGCCTCGCGGCCCTCCCTCATGCTGACGGACGGGGCGCACTGGTCGCCGAGCCCGTGGGTGCCCACGGCGTACCCGATGATGGGCCGCCTGCCTAAGGGGTAGCTCGCCTTGGGCACGAGCAGGGTCCCGGAGACGGCGTTCAGTGAGCCGGTCGCCGAGGTGGAGCGGTAGAGCAGGTGCCAGGCGTTGACAGGCACTTCGAGCAGCTTGCCCGGCAGCAGGTAGACCGTGGTCGGTTGCGCGGAGATGACGTCTCCTGCGGTCACCGAGGCGGCCTTGGCGGGCGTGGGGAGGAGGATGAGCGGGATGAGCAGCGAGAGGAGCACGGACACTCTCATGGCACCGTCCTCTGGGGGATGACCACGCTGTCACGTGGCGGGAACCTGATGGTTACCCGCCAGTAACCTGCTGTCAAGGCCCATGTCAAGGCAGTTCGCCGATGTTGCCCTCCCGGTCCAGGACCGTCTGGGAGCCTGGCCCGCGCGGCATGTCCACAAGGCATGATTTGTTGCCCGATGGCGGAGGAGAGTCGGTTCGTCTGAGTAGGCCTTACTCATGCGGGCGAGCGTGGCCAGGCCGATGCTCGTCAGGAAACCCCCCGATGAGAGGAGGCAAACCCCTTGAAGCGCGCTCTCCTGATGGTGCTCTTGCTGTCCTGTGTGGCTGTTCCCGTTCCTGCACAGGCCTCCGTCCGCTCGGCCGGCCCGGTCGCTCCGCCTCCCGGCAGCGTCGGCCCCTTCCAGATCCGGAACGTCTACAACGACCGATGTCTGGACTCTCCCGCGCAACCAGGCGGCCAGCCCGCCCCCAACGGCACGCGTCTGCAGCTGTGGGACTGCTACGGCCGTGGCCAGTGGAACCAGCAGTGGTATCTGCGCAAGGACCCGCGCTACGACCGGTTCCTGCTGGTCAACGCCTGGGACGGTAAGTGCGTGGATGCCGTGTGGAACGGCGGTAACGGCACATGGGTCGTCGCCTGGGATTGCTACCACCAGTTCAACAACCTCAACCAGCTCTGGTACGTCGGACCGAACGGCAACCCGACAGGCGCCATCTCGGCAGCAGGAGGCCGGGTGCTCGATCCGGTGTGGCAGAACATCGGCAGCAACGGCACCCCGATGCAGCTGTGGGACAACTACAACAGCGCCAGCCAGAAGTGGCGGCTGGTCTACTACTACTAGCGGATTCGCACGCACAGTGGGGAGCGGCTCTTCCGGGTCCTGAAGGGAGCGGAGGAGCCGCGCCGCCACGATGAACGATCAGGCGCCGACTGCCACCGCATGCACGGTGACGCCGGCGGCGTCCTGGCCGGCCGCCAGAACGCCTGTGCCAGGAAGCGTCACCCCCGAGGCGGCCAGGACGTGAACCGTGGTGGACGTCGCGGAGTTGGCAGCGATGCGATGGGAGCGGAAGCCGGCGCTCGCCTCGAGGCCGACCGCCACCACTGGCGGGCCTGTGAAGCCGCCTGACCAGGTGAAGGTCACCCTGCCGCTTGCGTCGGTGATGCGGGTCGCCCGCTCGATCCGCGGGCCCGTCGCGCGCAGGAAGGCCGAGGTGCTCCCGGATCTCTCACCTGCAGATAGGGCCGCAGGGTACGGCCTCGCTGTCGCTGACGATGCCCGAAGCGGTCAGAGCCCCGCCCACTGCATGATCTGTTCGTAGGCGAGGGTGGTGTAGCCGCTGCCGTTGCCGTGCGCTATGGCCGTCCCAGCGGTGCCGGTAGCGGCGAACCGGGCCGCCTCCAGCCGCACTGCGGTGGGCCCGGACACCTGGTGGACGATATCGAGCGGTGTGGTCTGCTGAAGCCACGTTCTAGATGATCTGCGAGCAGATCCGAGGCGCCCTGATCGTCACCCGGGAACCGAGACTGGCGGCTGCGCGCATCCCCTTACCCGTTCACACGCTTCGCGCCCTCAGGACTGGAGGAGGCGACCCGACTGTGCACGTCCAGGGCGCCGTGGCCGGCTGCCGGGAGAGCGGCTGCGCGTGAAGGGCGACGTCGACGCCGGTTGATCGGCTGAGGAGTCCGCCTCAGGAGACGGTTCCCGTCCCGAACGCCCAGGGGTCGGCCTCGCACTCGGCGATGAAGTCGCCGGGAAAGCCGAGTTCGAACGTCGACGCCGACTCCAGCCGGCGGACCGCCTCCTCGGGCAGGACCACGTCGACCGCGCCGAGGTTGTCGGTGAGCTGCTTGAGGTCTCTGGCGCCGACGATCGGATGCACGGCGGCGGACCTGGCGCGGGTCCAGGCGATCGCTACCTGCGCGGGGGTCGCGCCGAGATCGAGGGCTACCTCCTGGACGGCGCGCGCCACGTCGTGGTCGCGCGGGGTCAGTGTGCCGGGGTCGACGCGGGTGCCGCCGGGCGGGGCGTTGTGGCCGGTGGAGGTGAACTTGCCCGACAGGACGCCTCCGGCCAGCGGCCCCCAGGCGGCCACGCTCATGCCGTACGCCTCGGCCATCGGCAGCAGCTCGCGCTCGACGTCCCTTCTGAGCAGGTTGTACGGCACCTGCAAGCCCGCGAACGGTGTCCAGCCTCGCCACTCCGCCAGGGTGTTGGCCCGGCTGACCAGCCACGCCGGGGCGTCGGAGATGCCCACGTAGAGGATCTTGCCCGCGCGTACGGCGTCGTCGAGTGCCCGCATCGTCTCCTCGACGGGGGTGTGGCGGTCCCAGATGTGCACCCAGTAGAGGTCGATGTAGTCGGTGCGCAGCCGGCGCAGGCTCCGCTCCAGGGACAGGACGAGGTTCTTGCGGTGGTTGCCCGCGGCGTTCGGGTCGCCCTGGTCGCGTGAGAGCGTGTACTTGGTGGCGAGGACGAAGCGGTCGCGTCGTCCGGTGAGGAGTTCGCCGACGATGTCCTCGCTCTGGCCGTAGGCGGAGGCGGTGTCGATGACGTTGCCTCCGGCGTCGGCGTAGGCCTCCAGCATGGCGCGGTGCTCCGGCACGGCCCCGCCGCGTTCGTAGAAGGTCATCGCTCCGAAGAAGAGCTCCGAGACGCGCAGGCCGGTTCTGCCCAGCAGGTGGTAACGCACGTTGGGGGTTCCTCTCTTGCCGTTGTCAGGCGACCGCGCGGGCGGTCAGTTCGAAGGCGCCTGTGCCGATCCCCCACGTCAGGATGCGGCGCGGGCGGATCAGGATCCAGGCAGGCTCGAAGGGGAACGGCGCGTCCAGGCGCTCCCCCACCTGCTCGCCGCCTTCGGTGTGCGTCTCGGCGTGGCCGCGGATCTCGATGCCGCGCGGCGTCCACGGGTCGACGGCCGCCAGGTCGTCGACGACGAACGCCACGTCGGGGTGGCTTCGCGCGTCGCGGAACTTCTTGCTGCCCGCCATGTCCGAACCGGTGACCCCGCCGATCACGAGGCCGCCGGAGGCGGGGTCGTAGATGACCCCCACCGGCCTGACCGAAGGCCTGCCGTCCGGGCCGACCGTGGCCAGGCGGCCCAGCGGCTGGCTGGTCAGGTACGCCACTTCGTCGTCGGTGAATGCGCTCATGGATCCGAGCCTGCCCGGCTGGGGGCCGGTGGAGGAAGGCCGCCGTGAGGCTGGCCCTGCGGGGGCCAGGCTCACGGCGTGCGAACTAGACTCCGAGCGTGGGAGACAACGAACTGGGCGCGTTCCTGCGTGCCAGGCGCGAGAGCATCACGCCCGTCGCCGTGGGGCTCCCCGACGGGCCGCGCCGCCGTACGCCCGGGCTGCGGCGCGCCGAGTTGGCCACGCTGGCGGGGGTCAGCGTGGAGTACCTCACCCGGCTGGAGCAGGGGCGTGACCGCCGTCCTTCTCCCGAGATCTTGGCCGCGCTCGGCGACGCGCTGCGCCTGTCCGGCGAGGAGCGGGTTCACCTGCACCGGCTGGTCAAGGCGAGCAGCGGTGGTGTCTGCCAGGAGGGCGGGCGGCCCGTGCGCGAGGTGCGTCCGACCGTGCGGGCGCTGCTCGACCGGCTGGAGCCGGCGCCGGCGGTGGTGGTCGACCGGGTCGGGGAGCTGCTGGCCTGGACGGCAGGGTTCGAGCGGCTCGCGGGGCCTGTGGGGTTGCTGGAGGGCTCTGCTCCCGTGCTGTCCCGTTTCGTCTTCACTGATGCCCGCGCGCTGTCGGCCTTCCCCGAATGGGAGCGGGTGGCCGACGAGCGCGCCGCCGAGGTGCGGGCCGCGGCCTCCCTCGGTGACGTCCACGCGCGACGCCTGGCCGACGAGTTGACCGCTGTGGCGGGCGCCCGGTTCCGCGGCAGGTTCGAGGCGTCGGCGGCGCTGCCGTCACGCACGGGCGTCGAGCGGTGGTCGCACCCCGAGGCGGGGGAGCTGGCGCTGGCCTACGAGAGCATGGAGCTGGCGGACAGCGACGAGCAGCGCCTGGTGGTGTACCTGGCGGCCGACGAGGCCACGGCGGCGGCGCTGGATTCCTTGGCCCGTGCCCTGGGTGCCTGCCCTCGCTGACCTGCGGACAGGCGTGGTCGCCCGTCCCGGCTGGCAGGGGCGTGCTCAGTCGGCCGGGTGGCCGGGCGGGCGTGCGCGCACCCGGGCCTTGTCACCGTGCTTGCCGAAGATGTGGAGGATCTCGACGGGGTGGTCGCCGCCGGGGCCGAACCAGTGCGGCTCGGCCGTGTCGAACTCGGCCACCTCGCCGGGACGGAGCGTGAGCTCGCGCTCCCCGACAACGAGCAGCAGTTCCCCTGCGAGGACGAAGAGCCACTCGTAGCCGGCGTGGGTGACGAGCCTGCGAGGGCAGGGCGCGATCACCTGCTTGAAGACCTGGAGGCGGCCCGGGTATTGCGTCAGAGGCACAAGGACGCTCCCTTTGCGTCGCCGCAGTGGGGTCAGGTGAACTCGTGGGTCGCCGGTCGCCGGGGCGGCGATGAGCTGATCGAGCGCGACGCGGTGTGCTCGCGCGAGCGGTATGAGCAGCTCGAGGGTCGGGCGTCTCTTGCCGGACTCGATCCGGGACAGGCCGCTGACCGAGATGCCGGTTTCCGCCGACAGCGCTTCGAGGGTCATGCCGCGGTCGCGGCGCAGTGAGCGCAGCCGGGGTCCGATGGCGGCGAGGACCTGCTCCAGTTCGACATCCACGCCTACCAGTGTGGCCTGCCGGACGGGTTCTTTGCAGTTTCCGCAAAATCCCTACCCGTTGGGCGGCCTGCGCCCCGACATTGCTCCTGCGGGCCTCGATCCCACGAGCGCCCGCCAAGCACCACGAAGGAGCAACCATGGATTCCGAACCCTCCGCGCGCAGACGTCGGACGGTGCTGGCGATCTGCTGTCTGAGCCTGTTCCTGGTCGGACTGGACACGACGATCGTGAACGTCGGTCTGCCATCGATAGGCGCCGGCCTGCGGGTGGGCACCCGCGGTCTGGAGTGGACGGTCGACGCGTACACGCTCGTGCTGGCCAGCCTGCTGATCTCCTCCGGTGCGCTGGCCGACCGCATCGGACGGCGACGCGTGTTCCGGCTCGGGCTGGTCGTCTTCGGCGCCGCGTCCGTGGCGTGCGCGCTCGCGCCGAACGTCGGCGTGCTGGTCGCGGCGCGCGTGGCGCAAGGGGTCGGCGCCTCGATGCTCAGCCCGGTGGCGCTCGCGATCGTCGTCAACGTGATCACTGAGCCGAAGGAACGGGCGCGCGCGATCGGCGTCTGGGCGGCCGTCTTCGGCGTCAGCATGGCCGCCGGGCCGCTCGTGGGCGGCGCTCTGGTCTCGGGGGCCGGCTGGCGGTCGATCTTCTGGATCAACGTGCCGGTCGTCGCCGTGGCGCTGGCACTGACCGCGCTCTTCGTCCCGGAGTCGCGCGCACAGCGACCGCGTCGGCTCGACGGCCCGGGGCAGCTGCTGCTGACCGTGATGGTCGGCTGCTCGGTCGCCGTACTGATCGAGGGAGCGCACATCGGGTGGGACTCGCCCGTGATGGTCGCCGGCTACGTCGTCATCGTCGCCGCCACGGCCGCCTTCGGGCTGGTGGAGTCGCGACGGGCCGAGCCGCTGGTGGATCCTCGGCTGTTCGGCCGGCCGCCGTTCGCCGCCGCCGTCGTGGGCGCGGCCGTGGTGTTCATCGCCCTCAACGCGACCCTCCTGCTCAACACCCTCTACCTCCAGCACGCCAGAGGCATGAGCCCGATGGACGTGGGGGTGGTCACGCTCCCGATGGCGATCGCCGCGACCGTGTGCGCGCCGCTTTCCGGGGTGCTCGTCGGGCGTTACGGCCCGCGCCCGCCGCTGGGGCTCGCCGGAGGCTTCCTCACCGCGGGCGGCCTCTGCCTCGTGATCGTCGGCGACCACACCGACGTCCGGCTGCTGTCGGCGGCCTACCTGCTCGTCGGCATCGGGTTCGGGTTCGCGAACGCGCCGATCACCAACACCGCGGTCAGCGGCCTGCCCCCCGCCCGTGCCGGCGTCGCCGGCGGGATCACCTCCACCGCCCGCCAGCTCGGCTCAGCCTTCGGCATCGCCATCGCAGGCAGCCTCCTCGCCCACACGCCACCCGCGCACCTCGCCCAGGCACTGCGTCCCGGCTGGCTCCTGGTCGCCGGCTGCGGGCTGCTCGTCCTTGCCGTGACCCTCCTGGTCCCGGCTACCGGCGCGGACCGGGCGCCGCGAACGGGCGCGGAGCCGGGCGGTAGGCGGGCCGAGCAGGTGCCGGCGGGAGAACGGCCGGGTGGGGGCTGACGACCGGTCCGTCGGTACCGGCGCCTTCGATACCGCCGCGCACGCCCCGTTCTCCACCACCCGGGAGTATGAAGATCAACCACTCTGCCGAACCTGCATCGTGCCAGCTCACAGCACTCGCAAAGAACCTCTCAGCTACCTGCATGCTCACTGGTTCCACCACTTACGCTGGTCACCACACCCCCCCCACATCACTCCCGTGAGCTTGGGCGACAGTCTTGTGGATCACCCCCGGCACATGTTCTGCGAACCGGACACACGGATGCGCGAAACGAAGCACGTAAGGGGAGGCCATGTACAGCAAGGACGTTGCTCAGGCGGGGACGGCCGTCGTCGGGCGGACGGCAGGCGCACGCAAAACGCGAGGCGGAGCCGGGACGATCGCAGGCCGGGCGGTGACAGCCGTGCTCACGGCTGTGGTCACGGCTGTGACGGCCGTCGGGATGTCGGCGGTGCCGGCCGGGGCGGTGGTCCCGGGCGTCAACGGGAAGATCGCCTTTGCCAGTGACCGGGACGGCAACGCGGAGATCTACACGATGAACGCCGACGGCAGCGCGCAGACCAACCTCACCAACAACCCCGCCGGCGACGTCGACCCGGTGTGGTCCCCGAACGCGGCCAGGGTGGCCTTCTCCTCCAATCGGGACGGCAACGCGGAGATCTACGCGATGAACGCCGACGGCAGCATGCAGACGCGCCTGACCAACAACGCCGCGAGCGAGTTCAATCCGGCGTGGTCCCCGGACGGCACGAAGATCGCCTTCCGTAGCGACCGGGACGGCAACCTCGAGGTGTATGCGATGAACGCCGACGGCAGCGCGCAGACCAACCTCTCCGCCAACGCCGCGAGCGACTTCGACCCGTCATGGTCGCCGGACGGCACGAAGATCGCCTTCACGAGTAGCAGGGACGGCAACCTGGAGGTGTACGTGATGAACGCCGATGGCAGCGCGCAGACGCGCCTGACCAACAACGCCGCGATCGACTTCGAGCCGGCGTGGTCCCCGGACGGCACGAAGATCGCCTTCCGTAGCGACCGGGACGGCAACGGGGAGATCTTCGTGATGAACGCCGACGGCAGCGGGCCGGTCAACCTCACCGACAACCCCGCGGGCGAGAGCATGCCGGCGTGGTCACCGGACGGGACCAAGATCGCCTTCTTCAGCAACAGGGACGGCAACGGGGAGATCTACTCGATGAACGCCGACGGCAGCGGGCCGGTCAACCTCACCGACAACCCCGCCGACGACCGCGAGCCCGACTGGGGCGTCGCACCGCCGGTCGTCTGCACGATCACCGGGACAGCCGGGAACAACCTGCTGGTCGGCACCTCCGGTAACGACGTCATCTGCGGCCTGGGCGGCAACGACATCCTGAGCGGCGGAGGCGGCAACGACACTCTGCTCGGGGGCCTGGGTGACGACGCCCTGGACGGCGGCACCGGCAACGACACCCTCGACGGCGGCGCCGGCAACGACTTCCTGAGTGGCGGCCCCGGCGACGACAATCTCAGCGGCGGTGCGGGCAACGACTTCCTGAGTGGCGGCCCCGGCGACGACAATCTCAGCGGCGGTGCGGGCATCAACGTCAACAACGGTGGACTCGGCATCGACTCCTGCACCAATCCCGCCAGCGGCGCGGGTTGCCCCTGACGCCCTGGCATCCAGCTCTCAACCTCGTGCCACCGGCATGCGTCACGTGCGCGAGGTTGAGAGGTAGGACACGGATCCGCGTCAGCGGCAGCGAGGGCGTGCCCGCGGGTTCGCGGGTGCCGCGATCGAGGCGCCCGCGGGCGGGGCGAAGCCGCGGGGGCGGAAGATCACGCCGTGGACGGCCCGGCGTGCCGCTGACGGGCGGCGGGTCTAGGTGACGGCCCGCAGCGCGAGGTCGAGCAGGACGCGGGCGTCGTCGGCGGGCCGCTGCTCGACCACGTGCTCCAGCCACAGCGCCGAGACGGTCGTGTAGAGCAGCCGCACCCGGGTCTCGGATGCGGGCAGTTCGAGGGCCTCGGCGATGACGGCGACGCAGCCGTCGGTCCAGCGGCGGGCGATCTGCTGCAGCACGGGGTCGCGACCGGCGTGCACGTACAGCTCCCACAGGGCCAGCTGCCGCATGCGGTCGGCTTCGACCACCTCCTCCAGGACGGCGCGCAGCCCGTGAGTGCTCACCCATTGGCGGGTGGTGGCCAGCTCGGAGTCGACGAGCAGGCCGAACGCCTCGGCCAGCAGCTGGTCGCGGGAGGTGAAGTAGTAGGTGGTGGCCGCCAGCGGCAGGGCCGCGCGCTGGGCGACCGCGCGGTGGGTGACCGCGGCGAACCCTCCCTCGGTGAGCAGCTCGACGGCCGCCGCCAGCAGCGCCGCCCTGCGCCTGCGGGCGCGGGTCTGCTGCGGCTGGCCCGGCTGCGGCCGTTCCGGTTCCTCATCCGGTACGACCGGCCGTCCCGCCCGGCCGGTCAATGGCCACCGGCCAGGTTGAGCACGACCACCCCGCCGATGATGAGCAGGATCCCGGCGACCTTGACCAGGGTCAGGCTCTCGCCGAGGAACAGGGCGCCGATGAGCGCGATGGCCGCGGTGCCCACACCGGACCAGACGGCGTAGGCGGTGCCGACGTCCATGTGCATCTTCAGCACCTGGGCCAGCAGGACGAAGGAGGCGATGTAGCCGGCCGCCACGACGACGCTCCAGCCGAGGTGGCTGAAGCCGTTGCTGAGTTTGAGTGCGGAGGTCGCCACGACCTCTGTCGCGATCGCGCCGAAGAGCAGCAGCCAGGCCATGAGCGAACCTTCCATGAATTGGGACGACCGTACCAGTTTAGTGATTGGCCTGCCGCGACGACCAGGGGGCGGCCTTGAGACGGGCGGCAGGCGCCGAAGGCCCGCCCGTGTCCTTGTGCCGTTCTGCTTGAAACGGGTGTCGAATGCGTGTTCTATGGGTCTGTGGCTTGGGACGCGCTTCCGCTCGTGGACGTCGCAGACGAGCGCCCCGCGATAGAGCGGCGTGCCGTCGTGCGCGGCGGGTTCTACGAGACGCAGGCCCGAACGATGATCGAAAAGGTGCCTCCGACCTCGGGGGTCACCGAACGGTGGGCGGTCAGCCCCTACCGGGGGTGCGCGCACGCCTGCCGCGGCTGCGGGGCCAGGCGCGCGCACCGTTCGCTCGGCCTGGACGCCGGGCGCGACTTCGACACCAGGATCGTGGTCAAGGCCAACGCCGCCGTGCGGCTGCGGGCCGAGCTGGCCCGCTGGCGGGGCGAGCCGGTCGCGATCGGCGTGACGGGCGACTGCTACCAGGAGGCCGAGGCCACCTACCGGCTGATGCCCGGCATGGTCGCGGCGCTGGCGGAGGCGGGCGTCGCCTTCACCGTCTACACCAAGAGCCCGCTGGTGCTGCGCGATGCCGGGATCCTGGCCGCCGCCGGGGCGCGGGTGGCGGTGTCGATCGCGTTCGTCGACGAGAAGATCCGCCGGGCGGTCGAGCCCGGCGCGCCGACCGCGCAGCGGCGTCTGGAGTTGGTGGCGGCGTTGTGCGAGGCGGGGGTGGACTGCCAGGTGCTGATGTCGCCGGTGCTGCCGCTGCTGAGCGACGCGGCCGACCAGCTGGCCGCCACCGTGCGGCGCATCGCCTCGGCGGGGGCCTCGGGGGTGCGGCCGGTGGTGCTGCGCCTGCCGTACGGCACGCGGCAGTGGTATCTGTCGTGGCTGGAGCAGGCCCATCCCGCGCTGGTGGAGCGCTACGCCGAGCTGTACGACAAGGCGGGGATGCCTTCGCCGGGTTACGAGGAGCGCATCACCGGGCAGATCGCGCAGCTGGCCCGCTCCTACGGCATGCACTGCGGTCCCACCCCCGCTCCGGCGGGCAGGCCGCCGCAGGCCGACCAGCTCGCCCTGGTCTGAGGCCTGCGCGAGCACGCGCCGAGCCGGCCGTATCCGGTCGGCCGCGGTTGCTGGCGTGACGGCTGATGTCACATTCCGGGCCGGGCGTCGCTCTCATGAGGTGACACCCGCCCCGAAGGGACCGACGTTGGACGCGACGAAGATCTTCCTCGACCATCGCGAGCTGCTGTTCTCGCTCGTCTACAACCTGCTGGGCACGGTCGCCGACACCGAGGACGTGCTGCAGGAGACGTGGCTGGTCTGGGCGCCGAGGAGCCGTCAGGGCGAGCCGATCGCCAACCCGCGCGCCTACCTGGTGAGGGTGGCGGTCAACGCCGCGCTGGCCCGCAGGGTGAGCATCAGCCGCCGCAAGGAGGACTACGTCGGCCCCTGGCTGCCCGAGCCGCTGGTCTCCCCCGTCCAGGCGGGCGAGTCCGATCCGGCCGTGCGGGCCGAGTCGGTGTCGATGGCGCTGATGGTGGTGCTGGAGACGCTCACGCCGCTGGAGCGGGCGGTGTTCGTGCTGCACGAGGTGTTCGGCTACGCCCACACCGAGATCGCGCCGATCCTGGAGCGCAGCCCCTCGGCGATCAGGCAGCTGGCGCACAGGGCCAGGGAGCACGTGCAGGCCCGCCGCCCCCGCCACCGGCCCGATCCGGCTCTCAGGCGGCAGGTCACCGAACGGTTCCTCGCCGCGGTGACGGGCGGCGACCTCGGCGCCCTCATGGCTGTGCTGGCGCCGGAGGTGACGCTCTGGGCCGACGGCGGCGGCAAGGCCAGGGCCGCCGGAGCGCGCCCCGTCCACGGCAGGGACAGGGTCGCGCAACTGATCATCGGCGACTCCAGGCGGCGGCCGGTGCCCGACCTCGGGGTACGGCTGGTGCGGGTCAACGGGGAGCTGTCGGCGTTGCTGATGTCGGGCGGCTCGCCGTTCGCAGTGATCGTGCTGGAGCTGAGCGCGGATGGCGGGCAGGTGTGCGGCGTCTACGCCGTGACCAACCCCGACAAGCTGGCCAGGATCGGCGGTTGAGCTCAGCGTCGGTAGCACGGCAGGAAGGTGCGCGTCTCCACCAGGGTCAGGCTCAGGCGCTGCGCGGGCGGAGGATCAGCCGGAGCCCTCCGCCTTGGGGGTGGCGCGCCACAGCGGCGCGAAGGCCAGGGCGTGCTCGTCGGCGGTGGAGGGGCCGCGCAACGCCGCGCTCCCCTGTCCGAGGTGCCCTTTCGCCGGTAGGTCGGATCCGAGGGCGGCTTCTCGACCGGCCGGTCGTAGGATTCCGGGATGAAAATTCGCAAAGGTGGGCCGGACGACGTGGCGGCGGTGCTGGCGATGTTCGACAGTGCGATCGAGTGGCTGGTGTCGCAGGGGCGGACCGGGCAGTGGGGCAGCGAGCCCTTCTCCGCCAGTGCCAAGCGCGTGGAGATGGTGAACGGATGGGCCGGGGGTGAGGGGATGCGCATCGCCGAGCTCGACGGCAGGCCGGCCGGGTGCATGACGCTCGGCGAACCTGTCGCCTACGTGGCCGCAGCGCCCGAGCCCGAGGTGTACGTCCAGGGGCTGGTCATCGACCAGCACTTCCACGGGCGCGCGGTGGGCAGGGCGCTGCTGGATCAGGCGGTGGCCGAGGCCGCCGAGCAGGGTGTGGACCTGGTGCGGGTGGACTGCTACGCCGGTGATGACGGGCGGTTGGTGCGTTACTACGAAAGCTGCGGGTTCCGCCGTACCGAGGAGTTCAAGGTCGGCGAGTGGCCCGGTCAGGTGCTCGAGCGCAGGGTCTCGGCCGGCTCGAACGCCTGAGGCGGCTCCACCGCGGTCTGCTCGGGCACAGAGTGCTCGGGCAGGGTGTGCTCGGAGGCGGGCGGCTCCAGCCGTACGCCGCGCAGCGTGAGGACCGCCACTGCGGCCAGCGCCGCGAACAGCGCCGCGCACACCCACGCGGCGGCGTTCAGGCCGGTGGTGAAGGCCTCGGCCGCGACGGCGAAGCGGGCGGGCGCCTCGGCGAGCAGGTTCGCGGCGGCGGCGATGCCCTCCCTGGCCGCCTCGGGGAAGCCGTCGGGTAGTTGCCCGCGGTAGACGGCGGTGGCCAGGGAGCCGAGGGCGGCCAGGCCGAGCGCGATGCCGAACTCGCCGCCGGTCTCGGTGACGGCCGCGGCCGAGCCCGCCTTCTCCTGCGGGGCGGCCGACATCACCATGCCGTTGCCGACGCCCATCGGCATCGCGATGCCGGCGGAGGCCAGCACCAGCCCCGCCACGACCAGAGGCAGGCCGCCGACCGCGACGGCCTGGGTGTGCAGGAGGAAGCCCGCGGTGCCGAGCAGCAGTCCGGTGGCGATGACATAGGCGGGGCGGATCCTGCGGGCGACCAGCGGCGCCAGCGACATGCTGGCGATCATGGCGATGTTCTGCGGGATCAGCCACAGGCCCGCCTCCAGGGGTGACAGGCCGGCCACCAGCTGCAGGTACAGGGTCGACAGCAGGGTGGTGCCCGCCATGACCACGCCGCCGACCGTCATGATCGTCATGGTGATGGTGAAGACGCGGTTGCCGAACAGGCGCAGGTCCAGCAGCGGGTGCGGCAGGTGGCGCTGGCGGCGGACGAAGCCGGTGCCGAAGGCGAGCCCGGCCGCGACGGCCAGCGCGGGCGCGGCGTGCCAGCCGTTCCTGGCCACCTCCTTCAGGCCCCAGATGAGCGGCAGGATGGCGGCCAGCGACAGCGCGACGCTGGTCAGGTCGAGCCGCCCGGCCTGCGGGGCGCGGTACTCGGGCAGCACCAGCGGGCCCGCGATCAGCAGCAGCGCCATGAACGGCACGCCGAGCAGGAACGCCGAGCCCCACCAGAAGTGCTGCAGCAGCAGGCCGCCGACCAGCGGGCCGAGCGCCAGACCCGCCATGAAGCAGGAGAACCACAGCCCGATGGCGGCGCTCATCTGCTTGGGGTCGGGGAACATGGTGCGCAGCAGCGCCATGGTGGAGGGCATGAGGGTGGCGCCCGCGATGCCGAGCAGGGCGCGGGTGAGGATGAGCATCTCGGCGCTGGTGGAGTAGGCGGCCAGCACGGAGGCGACGCCGAAGGCCGCGGCGCCGATCATGAGGAGCTTGCGGCGGCCGATCCTGTCGCCGAGGGTCCCCATGGTGACGAGGAACCCGGCGAGCATGAACGAGTAGACGTCCATGATCCACAGCTGCTGGGCGGCGTCGGCGCCGAGATCGGCGCTGAGCTGCGGCAGGGCGAGATAGAGGACGCTGACGTCGAGTGACAGCAGCAGGGCGACGGAGGCGAGCACGGCCAGGCCGATCCATTGGCGGTTCATGGCCTCACCGTCCCACCGACAAATAAAATTGTCAAGACGCCTGTGGCTGTCCGCGAACGCGGCGTGAGGCCGGCGCCGCCCCGGGGACCGAGATGGTGCCGCCGCCCGACGTCGATGCCGACGGTGAGATGCGGGCGCTGCTGGCCTCGCGGATTGCCACCGTGTCGGGGTTCCTCAAGACACCGACCACGTTGATCGATTTCGGTGCCAACGCCGAGAGCACGCGGCCTGGTGCTCAACCGCGTCACGCGCGGGCAGAGGGCCGGACGGGCGCGGGATCTCGGTGCGTCCTGGCGCAGCATCTGATCCGTCCGCGCTGGCCGTGAGCCGGACCAGGACAACCGGAGCACCGTGGTGGTGAAAGGCGTCAGCCGGTTCGACCGCACAGGCCACCACCTCACAGCCGGTGTAGGGGATGGTGGGGAGGCCGACGACGAGGTTCTGCAGGTCGATGAGGACCGATGCGGTCGTGGTGTCGGGCATGAGTGAGCCCCCTTTCTGAGGATGTCGTCCGAAGATTCCGAGGGTGAGGCTCGGGGAGCCCTTGTTCTCGGGGCCCCGGGGTGGTGGAGTTCCGAGAACAAGGGCAAGGTCGGCTCAGGGCTGGGTGTCGAGCCACTCCTGGAAGGTGGGTCCGGCGAGCTTGGCGTGCGGGCTGGGCAGGAACCCGCCGTTGGCGGCGATCTCGGCATCGGGCATGCCGGACCCGTCGACGCCGACGACCTTGATGCCTCGGCGGGCGCCGAGGAGCTGGGCCGCCTCGGCCATGATCTCCTTTCGAGGTCCGGCAATCTCGGGGATCGGTGTTCCTGGGGCGGCGGGGGCGGTGGCCAGCTCGACCAGTTCCTCGGCCACGGTGCGGCAGGCCACGAGCTGGGTGGGCAGGGCCGGGAGGTAGGCGACGTCGCCCTGCTGCCAGTCCAGGAGCTGGCCGACGAACTCGTGGAACTGCGCGGCCCGCAGGATGCGGACGGGGAGCGGGCCGGACAGGAGGAGTTCCTCGTGCACCTTCTTGGCGGCCAGGAAACCGGCGGTGGCCTTGTCGGCGCCGATGATGGACGCCATGGCGATCCGGGCGACCCCCGCCTTCCGGCCGGCCTCATGCAGATTGCGGGCCGACGTATGGAAGAACTCCGTCGCGGCGTCCTGGTCGGAGGAGTGCCAGGAGGCGACGTCGATGATGACCTCGACCCCGGTGAGGGCCTCGGCGAGGCCCTCACCGGTGATGATGTCCACGCCGGTGGCGCGGGACATCGGCACGATCTGGTGCCCCTGTTCGGTCAGGACGTCGACGACGTGGCGGCCCAGCCGCCCGGTCGCTCCCGCCACCGCGAACGTGGTGATGCTCATCTTGTTCTGCCTTTCTTATGCGCTGTAGTTCTGGCCGGGGGGCATGCCGGGGATGGGCTTGGCGATGAGAGCGGCGGGGGTGAAGAAGCCGATGTGGGCGATCGCCATGATGAGCGACCACATCGCCCTGTCGTCGTAGTGCGCCGACGCCCTGGCGTACAGCTCGTCGGGGACGCGTTCCCCGGACGGGTTCGGGGTGAGGACCGCCTCCACCAGCTCCAGCGCGACCCGTTCGGCGTCGGTGAAGTACGTGGCGTCCCGCCAGGTGGCCACAGCGGTGATGCGCTCCTCCGATTCCCCCGACCGGCGGAGGTTGCCGGTCTCCCTGATGGCGAAGTACGTGCTGCCGAGGATCTGCCCGGCGCGAAGTTGCAGCAGGTGGATGGTGGCCTGCGGAATCGCGCCGTTCTGGAGGGCTCTGTGCAGACCTTCGCCGACTTCCGCCATCTCAGGGAGGAAGGGTAGGGGGTTGGGCATGCGCGACCGCTGGCCGGTCGTCGTGGGCGTGGACATGGGGAAGACTTCCCTTCTCATTCTCAGCTCGTCGTAGCGCCGTACGGATCGTCCGCGCTGCGTCCTGACGACCACGAGACGCCGGCGCCCCGATCCCCGTAACAGCCGCAGCCACGTGACATAGGCCACATGGCTGCGGCTGTTACAAAGCGGTGGGGACCCACGTCTTGTGCGTGTGGCAGTGCTGAGAACGAACAGGCAGGAGCGGGGCATGACCGAGCGGAGCGAACGAAGTGCGGACCCAGCCGAGCCGCTCGATCGTGCCGACCACGTCGACTCCGCCACCCAGGCGTTCGTCGCCCACCGCAACCTGCTGTTCACCGTCGCCTACGAGATGCTCGGCTCGGCCGCCGACGCCGAAGACGTCCTGCAGGAGACCTGGCTGCGATGGGTGGACGTCGATCTCGGCACCGTGCGGGAGGCGCGCGCCTACCTGGTGCGGATCGTCACCCGGCAGGCGCTGGACCGGCTACGCGCGCTCGGCCGGCGCAAGGAGTCCTACGTCGGGCCGTGGCTGCCCGAGCCGTTGCTCACCGCGCCCGACGTGGCCGAGGACGTCGAGCTCGCCGAGAGCGTCTCGATGGCGATGCTGTTGGTGCTGGAGACGCTGCAGCCGACCGAGCGGGCGGTGTTCGTGCTGCGCGAGGTGTTCGATCTGGACTACGACGAGATCGCCGAAGCCGTCGACAAGAGCCCGAACGCGGTACGCCAGATCGCCTACCGGGCGCGGGCACATGTCGCCGCCCGCCGACCCCGCGGCATCGCCTCCCCGGCCGAGACCCGAGCCGCGCTCCAGGCCTTCCAGCGGGCGGTCGAAACCGGCGAGCTGCAGAGCCTGCTCGACGTCCTCGCGCCGGACGTCGTCGCCCTGAGCGACGGCGGCGGAGTCAAGCACGCCCTGCTGCGGCCCGTCGTGGGGATCGACAACGTGGCTCGACTGCTGGCCGTCGGCTGGTGGAAACGCGACGCAGAACGGTCGGTCGAGCTGGTTCAGATCAATGGCGGCCCCGGGCTGCTCGTTCGGGTCGACGGGGAGATCGACGGAGTGGTGGCGGTGCGCGTGGAGAACGGCTACGTCACCGGCGCCTACCACGTGCGCAATCCCGAGAAGCTGTCGCGCGTGGAGCGAGAGACCGCCGTGACCCGCTGTGCCGAGATCCGCAGAACGGCTCGACGCAGGGGGTCCCCGGCAGCATCGCGCCGATCTCATCGGTGATCTTGGCTTTGCCGCCATAACAGAAGGACGACACCTCCCAGGTCAGCCGTAATGGCGCGTGGTCAACAGGTACCGGTGAAGCGAGGTCTGGGGAATGCCGGTCGTGGCGGCGATCTGCGCCAGCGAGTCGCCTTCGGCCTTGAGCAGGCGCGTAGTCGAATTTCTCGGCGGGGTGCGCGATGGGGCCTCCCACGTGTTTGCCCGGGGCTTCGGCCACGCTGCGGGCGTGGGCGGCGCGCTCGGCGGTGAAGATGCGCTCCATCTCGGCGAACGAGGCCAGGAGGAGGAAGGCGATGCGCGCCATGCCCTCCTCGGCGGTGTTGACGGGCAGCGGATCGGCCGGCGTGCGCACGCCGATGCCCCGCTCTGCCAGCTCGTGGACGAGATTGAGGACCTCGCGCAGGTTGCGGCCGAGGCGGTCCAGGGTGTGCAGCACGATGACATCGCAGGGTCGGGCGTAGGTGAGTAGCCACTTCAGGCCGCCGCGCTCGACGGAGGAGCCGGTCTTCTTGTCCACGAAGATCCGTTCGTCCGGGATCCCTTGCCTCGCCAGGGCGTCGAGCTGTCGATCCAGGGACTGCTTGGTCGTCGAGACGCGGGCATAGTGGAACGCTCAGCTTCCCTCGCGTGCTGGCCCCCGTCCTCAGGTGTGGAGCCGCTCGCCGAGGGTGGCCTGCGCCAGCCGGCGCAGCATGGCGATCAGGGTGTCGCCCACCGCGGTGCCGATGACCACGATCTCCACAGCGCGCTCGCGGTCGCTCACGTCGCCGACCAGGCTCAGGTCGATCTCGGCGAATCGCTCGGCGGCCTCGGCGTAGTCGTCCAGGGCCTCGAGCATGTCCTGACGGCCGACCTCGTCCAGGGTGGCCAGCACCCCGACGGCCGTGCGGTAGGCGGGATCGCCGGTCCTGAGGCGCCAGCCCCGCTTGGCGAGCAGGTCGCGCAGGCGGCGCTCGGCGCTGTCCCTGTACGGCCCAGGCGGCACGTCCTTCACCTGGGTCACGGTCTGCTGTGCCGCGCCGAGCAGGTCGAACGCCTCGAGTTCCGGGTTGTCGATCCGCACGATCAGGTCACGGATGACCGCGATGGACAGTCCGCCGTACTCGATCATGGCCCGCACGAGTTTGAGCCTGCGCACGTGTTCGTCGCTGTAGTCGGCCTGGTTGCGTCCGGTCGGCCGGCCGGGCGCGACGAGGTTCTCCCGGATGTAGTACTTGATCGTCGGGACCGGGATGCCCGTCTTCTCGCTCAGCTCCGCCATGCGCACGCCGTCGAACCCCTCTTGTCGGATGCGGATGGCTAACTATAGATAGTAATAAGTAGTACTATCCACTCCCGAGTTGGGAGGGCATGCTGCGATGGCACCGCGCGGGACCTCTTCCTCGGGCGGTGGTTGTAGCTCGACAGCCGCGAGCGACAGGTGATCCGCTGGTCATGGCGCCGACGCTGGTGCTCACGATCCTGCTGTCGCCGGTAGCGCTGCCGATCTACCTGCTGATCCGGCTCGCCTACCGCGCGACTCCGGCCGAGTAGCCGCGCTCTGGGCGGCGGGGGCCCTGCGACGGCCCCTCGCAGGGCGCTCACTCCTCGATGGCGCCGCCGACCGAGCGCAGGTGCTCGCGGAAGGTCAAAGAGGGCCGCTGCCGCCGCCCGGCGAGGAAGGCGTCGAAGTCCACCTGGGCGCGCAGGGTGTGGCCCGCGCGGATGCGGTCGGCCTGGCGGCGCTCGGTGTCGCGGATCGCCTCGGCGAGCGCGAGGAGCTCCTCGGCGCGGTCGGCGGGCACGAACACCACGCCGTCGTCGTCGCCGAGCACCACGTCCTCGGGCCCCACGCTCCACTCCCCCACGGTGGCCGACTCCAGCGCGCCGGGGGGACGCTCGTCCAGACGCTGCGGCCCCGTCGGGATCGCGCCCAGGCTGAAGACCGGCAACCCGATCGCCCTGATGTCGGCGCTGTCGCGGTGCAGGCCCCAGATCACGACTCCCTCCAGCCCGGCCGCCTGCGCCTCGAGCACCACGAGGTCGCCCACGCACGCCTCGTCCAGCCGTCCGCCGTTGTCGACCACCAGCACCTCGCCCGGCCCGGCCTCGTGGAAGGCCTCGAGGAAGACGTCGACGCTGCCGGCATGCCGCGCCGGACGCACCCGTCCGGCCACGCGGCCGCCCGGCACGACCGCCTGGAGGCAGACGCAACGGACCGGGATCCCCGCCCTGATGCACGCGTCCGCCAGATGCGCGGTGGTCAGGGTCGTGAGGCGCTTGTGGAGTTCTCGCTCGTCCATGGGGTCAACATTCGAGCGTCGGGCAGCCGGCGGCAACCCGTGGGAGCCGGCTCGTCGAACCGCGCGGGCGCCGCCCTCCTGTGCGAGACCACCAGGAGCGTCACGGGGCGCTGCCGTCGCGGGCGGCCTCGGCGATCCTGTCCCACAGCAGCTTCTCGGTCGGAGGACAACAGACGGGGGCGACCGCGGACAACGGGTTGTGTCGACCCGGCGCGTCGCTCCGTCTACCACCGCTCCACCGTGAGGGTGTCGGCGCCGCCGGTGACGAGGATGTCGTAGCGGTCGGTGCCGTCCTGCCAGCCGGGGTCGGCCAGCGTGGTGCCGGCGCCGACCGCGCCGAGGTGGCGCTCGCCGAAGGTGATGCCGGTGCCGCCGCCGATCAGCGACAGCCGTACGGGCACGGAGGTCGGGCAGCCGAAGCGCACGTGGGAGGCGCCGCCCGCGATGCGCACGGGCACCGAGCCCTCGGGGGCGGGCAGCTCCACGGCGACCTGCTCGGCACCGCCCTGCAGGTCGAGGGCGGTCACTCGCAGCCCCCGCAGGTCGGCGGTCAGGCGGGAGGTGCCGCCGCGCACCTCGATGCGCCACGGCTCCGTCCCCTTCAGCACCACCTCGCCCGCCCTGCGCCGGTCACGGACGTGGAAGCTGCGCGGGAAGACGACGGTCACCGTGCCGCCGTGGACGCGCACGTCGGGCAGGACGCCG
This sequence comes from Nonomuraea sp. bgisy101, assembly GCF_057708945.1. Classification (NCBI taxonomy): domain Bacteria; kingdom Bacillati; phylum Actinomycetota; class Actinomycetes; order Streptosporangiales; family Streptosporangiaceae; genus Nonomuraea; species Nonomuraea sp. bgisy101. The sequence goes on along the minus strand of NZ_JBYITD010000009.1, from coordinate 107,858 downwards.
TCGAAGCCGGCCCGGTAGGGCGTCTCCAGTTTCGCGTCCGAGCCGATGGTGATGCCCGCGGCGCTGGGGACGAATGCGATCGTGTTCATGATTCCTCCTGAGGGACGATGTCGTGATCACGACGCTACGGACCAGCGCTCGGGGCGGAATCAGTCATCTTGCTGGTGGTGGTGGCCGTGAGCGGCTAAGTACGATCGCGGGATGCTTCACGGACGAGAGGGCGAACTGCGGGCGGTCGACGGGCTGCTGGGTCAGGCCCGCACGGGTGCCAGCGGCGTACTGCTGATCCGCGGCGAGCCGGGAATCGGCAAGTCCTCGCTCCTGGAGCACGCCGAAGCGGCGGCCGAGGGGTTCACCGTGCTGCGGGGCGCGGGCGTCGAGTCCGAGGCCGAGCTGCCGTACGCGGGGCTGCACCTGCTCCTGCTACCGGTGCTTCATCTGGTCGACGAACTGCCTGCGGTGCAGGCCACGGCATTGCGGGCCGCGCTGGGCATGGTGCAGGGTCCCGGCGAGGACCGCTTCCTCGTCGGGGTGGCCGCCCTGTCGCTGCTGGCGGAGGCGGCGGGCGCAGGCCCGCTGCTGTGCCTGGTCGACGACATGCAGTGGCTCGACAAGGCCTCCGCCGACGCCCTGCTGTTCGCCGCGCGCAGGCTGCGCGCCGAAGGGGTCGCGATGGTGCTGGCAGGGCGCGAGGAGTTCGCGCCCGCGGGGCTGCCCGAACTGCCGCTGTCGGGGCTGGCAGGCGCGGCCGCCGCCGCCCTGCTCGACGAGCGGGTCCCGGGACTGAGCGCCCAGGTGCGCGAGCGGGTGCTGGCGGAGGCGGGCGGCAATCCGCTCGGCCTCATCGAGCTGCCCGCCACGGCCGACCACACGCCCTTCCCTCTGGGCCCGCTGCCGCTGACCAGGCGCCTGCAGGACGCCTTCTCCGACAAGGGCGCGGGCCTGCCGGAGCAGGCGCGGACCCTGCTGCTGGTCGCCTCGGCGGAGGACACCGGCGAGCTCGCGCTGATCCTGCGCGCGGCGCGCGCGTTCGGCGTGCACGAGGACGCGCTGGAGCCCTGCGAGCGGGCCGGCCTGGTCCGCGTGGAGGGGACGAGACTGGTCTTCGGCCACCCGCTGGCCCGCTCGGCCGTCTACCAGGCCGCCGGGTTCGCCCGCCGCTGCGCCGTGCACAGGGCGCTGGCGGAGGTCGGCGATCAGGAACGGCGCGTCTGGCACCTGGCCGCGGCGGCGACCGAGCCCGACGAGCGGCTGGCCGCCGACCTGGAGAGCTCGGCCGAAGGCTTCCGGGCCCGTACCGGTCACGCCGCCGCCGCGGCGGCGCTGGAACGGGCCGCCGCGCTCACCCCGGACGAAGCGGACAGCACGCGCCGCCTGGCGGCCGCGGCCGAGGCCGCGATCGACTCGGGCCAGTTCGACCGCGGCAGGCAGCTGGCCGAACGGGCCGCCACCCGCTCCACGGATCCGCTGCTGACGGCGCGCATGGCCATGATCAGGGCCGACGTCGACTTCGAGCGAGGCGCGCTGGAGGCCGCCTGCGCCACGCTGATGACCGCCTCGCAGGCCGTCGCCGCGACCGATCCCGCGCCTGCCAGGACGATGCTGCTGCTGGTCATCCGCAACAGCTGGTACGCCGGCGACCCCGCGCAGGCCGAGGAGGCGGCCGCCAGGCTGGACAGGCTTCCACGCCTGGAGGACCCGCGCCGTCCCGCCTCGGCCATGGCGCGCGGCATGTCCGCGCTGCTCGCGGGCAGGCCGGCGCGGGCGATGCCGCTGCTGCGCGAGGTGGTCGAGGGCGGCAGGCAGGTCCGCCACGACCTGCACGGGCTGCGCAACAACGCGGCCCAGGTGGCGTTGCTCGTGGGCGACCACGAGGCCGCGCTGGACATCGCCAGGACCCTGGCCGAGGAGTGCGCCGCGCGCGGCATGATCGGCTGGCTGCCGCACGTCAACCTGGTGCAGGCGGCCGCTGAGCTGCACCTGGGCCGCCACCTGGACGCGGCCGCCACCGCCGCCGCGGGCGAGGCCATCGCGGGGCAGACGGGCCAGTCGCACCTGGAGGCGCAGCTGTGCGGGGTGCGGGCGTGGCTGAGCGCGGCGGCGGGCCGGGAGCGCGAGTGCAGGGAGATGGCGGCGCGCGCCGGGGGCCGGCCGTACGGCGCGGCGTGGGCGCAGTGGGCGCTCGGCCTGCTCGATCTCGGGCTCGGCCGTTACGACCAGGCGCTCGACCGGCTCGACCAGGTGGTCACGCACCAGGCCGCCGCGGTCGCCGACCTGGTGGAAGCGGCGGTAAGGCTCGGCACGCCCGAGCGGGCCGCGCGCTCGCTGGCGTGGTTGGAGGAGTGGACGGCCGCGGCCGGCAGGCCGTGGGCCGTGGCCTTGATCGAGCGCTGCCACGCGCTGCTGTCCAACGACGAGGAGCGCTTCGCCCGCGCCGTCGCGGCCGACGAGCGCCCCTTCGACCGCGCCCGCACCCAGCTGCTGTACGGTGAGTGGCTGCGTCGCGAGCGCCGCAAGCACGACGCCAGGACACCGCTGCGGGAGGCCGCCGACGCCTTCGACCGGCTCGGCGCCGGGCCGTGGGCCGAGCGGGCGCGCGGAGAGCTGCGCGCCACGGGCGAGACGTTGACCAGGGATCCTGGCGTGGAGCTGCTCGGCAGGCTCACCTCGCAGGAGCTGCAGGTGGTACGGCTGGCCGCCAAGGGCGCCACCAACAAGGAGATCGCCGCCCAGTTGTTCCTCAGCCCGCGCACGGTCGGCCACCATCTGTACAAGGCCTATCCGAAGCTGGGCGTCACCACGAGAACCGAGTTGGCAGCTCTCACTCTGTCGTGACGCGCAGCGGCGTCTCGGTGACCAGGCACGCCACCACGACGGCCGCGCAGGCCACCGGCGTCGAGACGGCGAACACCGCCTCGATCGAACCGGCCTCGTACAGCGCGCCCGCGGCCGAGACACCCGCGACACCGCCGAGCTGGCGAAGGAAGGGCCCGGCCGCGCTGGCCACGCCGACGTCCGCGGACGGCACGCTGTTCTGCGCGACGAGCGTCACCAGCTGCATCAGCATGCCCGCGCCCAGGCCGATCAGCAGCATCCACGCCGGCGCCACCCCGGCGAGCGCGATGCCCGCCGTACCGGCCGCGGTCAGTGCGGTGCCCGACACCAGGAACGCTTTGTAGCGGCCCGTCCTGCCGATCACCCGCCCCGCGAGGAACGACGCGGCGACCGCGCCGGCCAGCAGCGGCAGCAGCAGCACGCCGCTGCCGGTGGCCGAGGCGCCCTGGCGCTGCTGGAGATGCAGCGGCAGGAACGTCACCGCGCTCAACATCACCGCTCCCTGGAGCGGCGCGAGCAGCGCGGCCAGGGCGAAGTTGCGGACGGCCAGCAGCCGCACGGGCAGCACCGCCAGGTAGTCGGCGGGCCGCCTTCCGCCGGGCTGGGGCGGCGCGAGTCGTAGGCTGATCACGAGGACGGCGAACGCCACGCCGCCGAGCGGCAGGTTGATCAGGTACGCCAGGCGCCAGGAGAGCAGGTCGGTGAGCATCCCGCCCGCCAGCGGGCCGCCGACCATCGCCAGCGCGGTCACGGCCGTGACGTGCCCCTGGTAGCGGGGGCGCTCGCGGGGCGGCACCAGCGCGGCCACCACCGCGATGACGCCGACCATCAGCCCGCCCGCGCCGAGCCCGTGCACGGCCCTGGCCGCGACGAGCTGGAGCATGTCCTGCGCCGCGCCGCACCCCGCGGAACCCAGCAGGAAGACCGCCAGCGCCGCCAGCAGCGCCCGCTTGTGGCCGAGCAGGTCACCGGCCCTGCCCCACAACGGCAGGGCGAGGGTCGAGGCGAGGGTGTAGGCCACGACCACCAGGGGCACCCGCTCCCCGCCGCCGAGGTCGGCGACCAGGGCGGGGGCCACCGTGCCGGTGATGGTGGTGTCGAGCGTGGCCAGCAGGAGCACCAGCAGCAGGCTGGGCAGAACTCTTCGCATGGCCGCCGCCTACTTCATCATCGCGGCGGCCATGCTCCTGCGGATCGGCGGCACCGCGTTGAAGAAGCGGAACAGCGTCTTGGTGAAGGCCCGCTGCGCCGGGTTGGCGCTGACGCCCATCTTCAGGTTGCGCATCGCCAGCGCGACGGCCTTGAAGGCGTACTCGCGCATCTCGGCCTCGTAGCCGCCGACGGCCTCGGTGAGGGACATCCTGCCGTTGACGTGCTCGACGAGGTTGCGGGTCAGCAGGCGGGCGTCGAGGATCGCGGTGTTGGCGCCCACGCCCGCGGTGGGCGGCATGTTGTGGATCGCGTCGCCGATGAGGGTGACGTTGCCGCTCTCCCAGCCCTTGACGGGGGTGGAGGTCTTCAGCGGGAAGATCGAGAGACTGTCGAGGTCGCTGCGCGCGATCAGCTCGCGCAGCTGGGGGGCCCAGCCCTCGGTCGCGGCGAAGGCGACCTGCTGCAGCTCGGCCCCGCTCATACGCTCCAGCTTCTCCCTGTCGCCGAGCCTGCCCCAGGTGCTGACGATGTTCCACATGACGTAGTCGGCGGTGTTGTCCATGAGCTGGCCGGGCCGCTGGTCGCGGGCGAGCGAGGATCGCGAGCGGAACTCGTGCGCGGCCATGAACACCGTCTTGCCCTGCGGGCCGAACAGGAAGCCGGAACCGGCGAACAGCTGGCGCGGCAGCAGCCTGCGCGTCTCGTCGTCGAGCGGGACCTTCGCCGACACCGACAGCGCGCCGGTGTCCAGCCGGGCGGCGTTCGGCAGGAACTGCCGGCGCACCCTGGAGTTGGCGCCGTCCGCCGCCACCAGCAGGTCGCCGTCGGCGTGCGTGCCGTCCTCGAAGTGGGCGCGCACCCGCCCGCCGGGCAGCGGCTCATAGCGGGTGAAGGTCTTGCCGTAGGCGACCACGTCGTCGAGCCCCGACAGCAGGACCTCGCGCAGCGAGATGCGGCTGACGGACTTGAAGCTGTCGATGTAGTGCTCGGGCGCGTTCTCCTCCCCGATGACCAGCAGCTCCTTCAGGTGCGCGTCGTAGAAGCCGAGCGTGGTGTTGGGCTTGCCCGAGGTGGCGACGAACCGGTCGTACAGCTCGGCGGGCAGGCACTCGTGCAGAGCCGCGCAGCCCTTCGGCGTGATGTGGATGCGGTAGCCCTGCAGTCTGTCGTCCTTGGCGCGGTCACGCTCGTAGAGCGCGACGCTGACACCAGACCTGCGCAGACCCTGGGCGAGCGTGAGCCCGCCGATACCGCCACCGATGACCAGGACATGGAACGACATGGCTTCCTCCAGCCGGACGAGGGGGAGATCTTGACGACCACCACGCTAGGAGGGCGCCGAATGCGAGGAATCAGTCATGTGACTGGGGCCTACTTCCTGCGCCGTACCGGCAGGAGCCTCCCCTCGTACGACGACGCCGGGCGGGTCCGGCAGAGACGATCACAGCATGGAAGACAAGCTTCGCGCCCTTGTCAAGGGCACTGTCCTGACCCCCGGCGACGACCGCTACGAGAGCGAACGCAAAGCGTGGAACACGACCATCGACTCCCGTCCCGCCGTCGTCGTCGAGGCCGAGGGACCCGGTGACGTGCGGGCCGCGCTCGCCGTCGCCCGCGAGCACGGCGTGCCGTTCGCCGTGCAGTCCACCGGGCACGGCACCCTCGTGCCGGCCGACGGCGGCATCGTGGTGAAGACCTCGCGCATGGCCGAGGTGCGGGTGGATCCCGAGCGGCGCACCGCGCGCGCCGGGGCCGGCGCGGTGTGGTCCGACGTGATCGCCGCCGCCGCGCCGTACGGGCTGGCGCCCGTGTCGGGCACTCCTGCGATCGGTGTGGCCGGCTACACGCTGGGCGGTGGCACCGGGTGGCTGTCCCGCCTGTACGGCTACGCCGCCGACAACCTGCTCGGCGCCGAGGTCGTGACGGCCGACGGCAGGATCCTCACGGTCGGCGCAGGCGAGCACCCCGACTTGTTCTGGGGGCTGCGCGGCGGGGGCGGCAACCTCGCGGTGGTGACGTCACTGGAGTTCGCGCTGCACCCCGTCACCGACGTGTACGCGGGTATCGCGATGTTCCCGATCGAGCGGGCGGCCGGCACGCTGGCCCGCTACCTCCAGTGGGCGCCGAGCGAGCCGGACGAGTCGAACACCTCGATCATTCTCATGCGGACGCCCGGCTCGGGCGGGTGGGTGCTGGCCGTACGGGCCTTCTACGCGGGTTCCGCCGAGGAGGCCGAGCGCTGCCTGAAGCCGCTGCTCGACGCCGCGGGGCCGGCGCTCGGCGGTGGTTTCGCGGCGATGAGCTTCGCGGAGGCGGCCACCGTGTTCGGCGGGCCGCCTCCGCCGCCGATGGCCGTACGCCAGCATCTCGACCTGCTCAGGCAGGTGCCCGACGAGGCGATCGAGGTGATCGTGAAGAGCGCGGAGGAGCCGGTGAGCGCGATCGAGCTGCGCCACTGGGGCGGGGCGATGGCGCGTCCCGCGCAGGGGGCGGGTCCCGTCGGCCATCGTGACGTGCCGTACTCGGTGATCACCACGGCGATGCTGGACGGCTCCCGCGAGATCGCCGAGGTCGACGAGCGGATGCGTGAGGTGACCGGCTGGATGCGGCCCTACGCCACGGGCGGCTCGTTCCTGAACTTCCTGCTCGACCCGGCCAGGACCGCGGCCGCCTACACCGCTGACGACCACGCGCGGCTGGCCGGGGTGAAGGCGACCTGGGACCCGGACAACGTCCTGGGCCGCTCGCACAACATCCCACCGAGCCCCTGACGGGCGTGACGGCGGTGGCCGCCCGCTGTTGGCAGCGGCACCGGCCGGAGCCACGCCCTCCTTGGACGCCTGCGCCGTGGCGCTCCTTCGCGGGCGACTCTCGCCGTCGTCTCACGCCTCATGCGGCGTCGCCGGGCGGATGAGTCCGCTCTCGTAGGCGAAGACCACGACCTGTGCCCGGTCGCGCAGCCCCAGCTTCAGCAGGACCCGGCTGAGGTGCGTCTTGACGGTGGCTTCGGCCAGCTGCATCGCCGCGGCGACCTCGGCGTTGGACAGCCCGCGCGCCACCTGGACCAGAACCTCGTGCTCGCGGGAGGTGAGCAGGGACAGCCGCTCGTCGCGCTCACGAACGCCGGGCATGAGCTGGGGGGCGAACTTCTCCAGCAGGCGGCGGGTGATCCGCGGGGAGAGCGCGGCGTCGCCCGCCGCCACGCTGCGGATCGCCGCCAGCAGTTCCTCGGGCCGGGTGTTCTTCGGCAGGAAGCCCGAGGCCCCGGCCTTCAGCCCGGCGAAGGCGTACTCGTCCAGGTCGAAGGTGGTCAGGATGAGCACCCGCGAGCGCGGGGAGTCCTTGACGATCATGCGGGTGGCCTCGATCCCGTCGATGCCGGGCATGCGCACATCCATCAGCACGACGTCGGGACGCAGCAGCCGGGCCATCCGGGCGGCCTCGTCGCCGTCGCCCGCCTCGCCGGCCACCTCGATGTCCGGCTCGGCCTGGAACACCATGCGAAACGCCATGCGCAGCAACGACTCATCGTCGGCGATCAGCAGCCGGATCGTCACGCCGTACCCCTTCTCGCCTTGCCGTCCTTGCCTTGTCGCCGCCGATGTCGAGACCGGCCGCCACCCGCCAGCCGCCGCCGGGCAGCGGACCGGCCTGGAGGGTACCGCCGTAGGCGGCGACACGCTCGCGCATGCCGACCAGGCCCCGCCCGTGCGTGTCTGCCGGCGCGTGCCCCGGGCGGCCGTCGTCGACGACCTCCACCGCGGCGTGCCGCGGCGTCAGGCGGACCAGGACCTCGGCCGTCGCCCCTGGGGCGTGCCTGAGCGCGTTCGTCAGGGCCTCCTGGACCAGCCGGTAGATGGTGAGCTGGGCGACGGCGGGGATCGCCTCCGGGTCACCGCTGACCTCCAGGCGGGTCGGCAGCCCGGCCGCGCGCATCCTGTCGGTGAGGGGACCGAGTTGGGCGATCCCGGGCGCCGGATGGAGCGGCTCGCCGGGCTCGCCGGGCTCGTCGTGCTCGACGGCGCCGAGAGAGCGTCGCATGTCGTCCAGGGCCTGCCGCCCGGTGGCCGCGATCTGCTCCATCGCGGCGGCCGCCTGCTCGGGCGCCCCGTGCCGCACGTACACCGCGCTGTCGGCCAGGGCCACCATGACCGACAGGTTGTGGGTGACGAGGTCGTGCATGTCGCGGGTCATCCGGGCGCGTTCCTCGGCGACGGCGAGCCGTGCCCGCTGGTCGCGGTCGTGCTCCAGCGAGGTGACGTACGCCCGCCGGGCCCGCGTCCACAGGCCAGTGGTGAGGGCGGCGGCGGCCATCGCGGTCAGCGCGGCCACTGTGAAAGGGAACTGGCCGGGTGGCGCCCATCGCGCCGCGGCCAGCAGCGCCCCGGCCTCCAGCGTGAGCCCGGCCGCCAGCGCCTGCCGCCAGGTGCCGCGCGCGCCGACGGTGTAGACGGCGACCAGCAGCGCGGCGTCGGCAGGAAGCTGCACGTCGGCGACCCATTGGAGGGCGGCCGCCGCCGCGATCGCGCAGAACACCGTCAGCGGCGCGCGCCGCCGCCACACCAGGGGCGTCGCCAGGGCCACCTGGAGCAGCAGCGGCACCGGCTCGCCGCGTGCCGGCACCTGGCCAGGTCCGAGCGTGGCAAGAAAGATCACGGCCGCCAGCAGCGCGTCGGCTGGCATGGACGACCATCGAGGGGGCGCTGCGAGGCGGGCCACGGGACGGTCGCCTCGTTTCATGCCGTTCACCCTAGTTGTCCTGCGGGTTCGCTCCCCATCCTCCTGCAGGATGAACATCCGGGCATGTCAGCCAGAAGTCGTAGGTGTGGATCAACCGTATGCCGCTAGCCCGAGGCCGCGCCCCGCTGCCAGCCTCGTCGGGCACAGGAATCCGCAGCTCACAGGGAGCCTCACATGTCCTTCGTCACGATCGCCGCGGCGGTCACCGGGCTTGCGCTGGCCGCGGTCACCGCGCCCGCCACGGCCCCCGCTCTCCCCACGGCAGTCCCCGCCGTCATGGCCGATCACGCGCCGGCCGGGCAACGCGTCACGATGGCCCTGCCCGCGCCGGGCGGGCCGTACCCCGTCGGCACCCTCGCCGTGCGCCTGGTCGACCGGTCGCGCCGCGACCCCCTGGTCAGGTCCAAGCCCTACCGGGAGCTGATGGTCAGCCTGTGGTACCCGGCCAAGGAGACCGGCGGGGCCCTGCCCGTCGCGCCCCACATGGCGCCCTTGGCCGCGGCCGACTGGGACCGCCACTCCGCGCCGCCCATGGGCATCCCGACCGGCGCGGTGGACTGGGCCGCCACCCCTACCCATGCCCGCGCCGGCGCGCCGGTGGACCGTCGGGCGGGCAGGCTGCCGGTCGTGCTCTTCGGCTCCGGGGACGGCGGCACGCGCACACTCGGCACCGCCCTGGTGGAGGACCTGGCCGCCCGCGGCTACCTGGTCGTCACCGTGGACCACACCTACGAGGCCGACCAGGTGGAGTTCCCGGACGGGCGGGTCGTGCGAGCCCTGCCCCTGCCGCGGAAGCTGACTCCACGCGTCATCGCCAAGCTGCTCGCGCAGCATTCCCAGGCCCGCCTTGCCGACATGCGGTTCGTCCTGGACAGGATCGCCGCGCTGGGCAGTGACCACGGCCTCGGCGAGGAGAGCGGGCCGTTGCCCGCCGGGCTGCGCGGCGCCCCGGACCTGTCCCGGGTCGGAGCGCTTGGCCAGTCCCTCGGCGGGTCGGTGGCCGCCCAACTCGTCCACGACGACCCACGCGTGGACGCGGGAGTGAACCTCGACGGCGGCTACGTCGGCCGGGTGGCCAAGACCGGCGTCGCCAGGCCGTTCCTGCAGATCGCGGCCGAGGCGCACACCCGGGCGGGCGAACCGAGCTGGAAGTCCTTCTGGGAGGCCTCGACCGGCTGGAAGAGGGAGCTGCGCTTCGCGGGCGCGGCGCACGGCTCGTTCACCGACCTGCAGGCGCTGCTGCCGCAGATCGCGGCGGCGTTGCCGAAGGTGCCCGTCGCCGACTTCGTCGGCACGATCGACCCCGGCCGGTCCGTCTCGGCCCAGCGGGCCTACGTCTCGGCCTTCTTCGACCTGCACCTGAACAGGCGGCCGAGCCGGCTCTTCGACGCCCCCGACACCCGCTTTCCCGAGGTCTCCCTCATCCCCTGACCCGCCGGTGGCGATCAGGGCGTTCGGGCGTGGGACCGCCGGTTCGGCCGTGCGGAAGATCTTCGCCCCTGAGCGATGATTCCGACCCGTCGCGGGAGTCACCTCTTCGACCGGACGACCCCAGGCCAGGAGGATCCCCGTCGACCACACGGCGGCAGCGCCCGCCACCGTCGTCGGGCGCCTCCCGGCCGCGGTCCGGGCTGACCGCGACACCTGTCGGAGACGACGTCAGGAGATGACGATGACCACCCAGAAGACCACGCAACCGCTCGACCACACCTTCACCACGCGGATCGAGAAGGACGGCGCCTTCGCCACGTTCGTCACCGTGCCCGGCTCCGCCGAACTGCTCGGGACGAGGCGTCCGGTGAAGGTCGCGGGAACGATCGACGGCCACCCGTTCACCGCCACGCTCATGCCGTCGGGTGACGGTCCGCACTGGCTGCCCATGAAGGCGGCGTTGTGCAAGCTCATCGGCAAGGACCGGGCGGGCGTCGAGGTGACCTTCCACCTCGAGCAGCGGCTCACCTGAGCGCGCTCGCGCCCGGCCACGGGGTCGTGGTGGGGCCTCCCGCGGGCCGGGGTGGCCCCGGCTACCCGGCCGTCGTGCCGGTGTCCGAGTCCTCCGGCGCGCTTTCCCGCGTCTCGCGCACCAGGGGGACGGACCTCGCGGGGTCGTCCGGCTCGGTGAGGCGAGGCTCGGCCAGGCCGTACAGGATGGCGTCGGCCAGTGGCCGGGCCTGCTCGGCGGGAGAGAACAGCTCGCGGCAGGCGAGCCAGGTCGCGGCGGTGCCGTTGACCGCGGTGGTGATCGTGAGTGCGGCGGTGCCGGGGCTGACACCGGGGCGGAGATCGGCCGTGCGCAGCAGCTCGGCCATGTGCCGCAGCCGGCCCTCCATGATGGCCTGCTTGTCCTTCAGGCCCGGCTCCAGCTCGGGTGCGCCCTCGGCGCCGCGCATCGCCAGGGAGTACACCTCCCGGAGCGTCGTGTCGCGCTCCAGCGCGGTGAAGAACGCGACGAGGAAGTCGGCGATCCTGCGCAGGGGCGGCTCGGGACCGTCGAGTCTGCTCCAGACGGGCGTGGCCGCTTCGGCCCCGAGTTCCTGGACGGCGGCCAGATAGAGCGTGGCCTTGTCGGGGAAGTGCTGGCAGGCCGCGTCGCGTGTCGTCCCGGCCCGCGCGGCGACCGCCGCGAGGGTGGCCGCCGCGTACCCTGAGGCGGCGAATTCCGCCAGCGCCGCGACCAGCAGGTCATGACGGGTGGCCGCCTCCTGCTCGGCACTTCTCCGCATGGTGACAGGCTTTCATACCTGCACGTTCTTGGAGGTGGTGGCCGGGGCCGGCGCTCGGCGTGCGGTCGCCGGGCTCGGCTGCCGGTGGGCAAGCGCTGACCTCGCCGGAACCGCCGACGTCGCCCGGCCGCGACAACGGCACTATCGAGATCGCAGGACGGCCTCGATCTCCAGGATGATCTGGACCTTCTCCCCGAGGGCGACGCCGCCGCCGGGGATCGGGCCGTTGTAGCTCACGCCGAAGTCCATCCGGTTGACCTCACCGGTGGCGGTGAACCCGGCGCGGGCGCCCACGGCCGGGTCGGGGGCGAACGGGTCGACACCGAAGCCGTTGACCTCCAGCTTCAGCGGGACCGGCAGGGTGACGCCCTTGAGCGTCAGCTCGCCCTCCATCAGGAAGTCGTCACCGTCAGACCTGATGCCGGTGGAGCGGTAGGTCATCGTGGGGTACTTCTCGGTCTCGAAGAAGTCGGCGTTGCGCAGGTGCTCGTCCCGCTGGGCGTTGGCGGTGTCGATCGAGGTCATGTCGATCGTGGCGGTCACCTCGGACTTCAGCAGGTCCTCGGCGGTGAGGATGCGGCCCTCGAAGCGGGTGAAGTGGCCGCGCACCTTGCTGATCATCAGATGCCGGATGACGAAGCCTACGTCGGAGTGGGTCGGGTCGATCGACCAGGTGCCGGCTACGTAGCCGGGAACCTCGATCAGGTCGGCGGGCATCGTTGCTCCCTTGAGTTCTTCTGGATGTGGTCGGGTTCTTGTGCCGACGATCACGTCGTCGAGCACGGTGCCGTGTGGCGCGATCACGGTTTCGAGCATGCTGACGACGTGCGCGTGTCGGGTGGACCTTGTGGCGGTGGCCCGAGATCGACCTCAGCCCCGGAGAGGACTGAGGTCGGTCACGCTTACGGGGTCGCCGCTGCCACGGGTCAGGGGTGAGCGCCGGTGGCTCCGGGGTGGGGGGTCAGGCCGGTGGGATCGGGCCGCTGCAGGTCGTCCCACCGGGGCCGAGGCGAAGCGGTGTCGCTATCCCCACTGGCCGGGCTGGTAGTCGCCGGCGGGCTGCTGCGTGATGACGTTCAACCGGTTCCAGGTGTTGATGAGGGCGATGAGGGACACCAGGGCGGCGAGCTGGTCATCGTCATAGTGCTTGGCGGCATCGGCCCAGGCCTCGTCGGTGACACCACCGGCGGCATCGGCGATGCGGGTGCCCTGCTCGGTCAGTTCCAGGGCGGCCCGCTCGGCGTCGGTGAAGACCGTGGCCTCCCTCCAGGCCGCCACCAGGTTGAGCCGCACCGAGGTTTCCCCGGCGTGCGCGGCGTCCTTGGCGTGCATGTCGATGCAGACGGCGCAGCCGTTGATCTGGCTGGCGCGGATCTCCACCAGGTGCCGCGTCGCGGCCGGCAGCGTCGAGTCCGCCACGGCCTTGCCCGCCGAGACGATGTACTTCACGACCTTGGCCCCGACCGGGTTGCTGTGGTGGTCAAAACGGGCGTCCATGCTGTTCTCCTTTGCGTTTCCGCTCTTACCCCCACCGACGAAGCAGCCCGGCAAAGTGTGAGAGACCCGTAAGTGACCTACGCCTCCTGCCCCTGTGGGCCCGTCGTCCACGGCCGGAGCTTCTCGGGGTTGCGCACCGCCCAGATGTGCTTGATCCGGTCGCCTGCGACCTCGAACGCGTACACCGTCACGGTGACGCCGTCCTGCTGGGCCACCAGACCGGGCTGACCGTTGACCGTACGCTCCAGGATCGTCAGACCGTGTGCCCGGCCTGCGACCTCGACGAAGAGGTGCGCGACCTGCCGGCAGCCCTCGACCGGACGCAGCCCGGCGCTGGCCAGGCCGCCGCCGTCGGCGATCGCGGTGGCGTCGGGGTCGAGCAGACCGATGAGGGCGTCGATGTCCTTGGCTTCCCACGCCTGCTTGAAGTCCCTGACGATGCCGGCGTGGCGGGCCGTCGGGGCTACGGGAGCCTGCGAGGCACGGACACGGCGGCGGGCCGAGGAGGCCAGCTGGCGGCATGCCGCCGGGGTACGGCCGACGATCTCGGCCACTTCGACGAAGGTGTAGTGGAAGACGTCGTGCAGGATGAGCGCGACGCGCTCGGCCGGATTCATCGATTCGAGCACGACGAGGAAGGCCATGTTGATCGACTCGTCGAGGGTGACCCGGTCGGCCGGGTCGACCGTGGTGCCGGCCGTCCTGTCGTGGATCCACTCCGTGCGGCCGGGCAGCGGCTCGGGGATCCATTGGCCGACGTAGCGCTCGCGCCGGGCCCGTGCCGAGCCGAGCAGGTCCAGGCAGATGCGGCTGGCGACCGTCGTCAGCCAGGCGCCGGGGGATTCGATGGCCTCCTGCTGCCGGCGGGACATGCCGTACCAGCGGGCGTAGGTCTCCTGTACCGCATCCTCGGCCTCGGCCAGGGAGCCGAGCAGCCGGTAGGCGAGATTGATCAGCTGACGCCGCTCGCTCATGATCGCGCTCAGGCTCGGATCGGGCCGGACTTGTCCTGGTTCGGATGGGGTGGTCATGGTACCGCTGGCTCCCTTGGTCGCATCTACCCTCATCGGGTCGACGAGACAGCGCACCGGAGTGTGAGGCCCCATCCGGGAGGGTCGTGTCATCGAACCGTGCGGGGAGGTCACGATCGCCCGCCGCTCCCCGGTCGCTGCGGTACCCGGCGCACCGGCGCGTGACCGCCGCGCCGCTGGCCGGGTGCGAGCCGGTCCCATCGCCGACGACGAGAACCTGCCCGCACCGATCCGCCGCATTCGTCATCTGCGCGGCCGGCTTCCTGCGGTCCCACTCCGGCGGCCGGTGACGCCCTTGGGGCAGGGGTGGAGCAGGAAGGTGGCGCCGGACTCGTTCACCAGGGCGGGCCGCGGCGGTCTGAGGCCTTCGGTGAGCTTGGCGGGGCGCCGGTCGCGACCACCCAGGGCGACACCCGGATCGCGGGCGCAGGTGGCGGGCGGCGCGTTGCGGGCCACCGGGTCGTCGGCCGAACGGAGGAAATGTGAGGGAACGGACGCACGGCGGCGACGAGCACGGTCGCCGACAGCGGGCACGGAGAGAGGATGCCCCGGAGCGTCGGTATCCGGCGTGGGCGAGGCGGTCACCGCCCACGCCGGATCGAAGGCTAGAGGGCGCTGCCCTTCTTCCACTCCTTGAACGGCATCTGCCAGAAGCCCCAGCCGTTGTTCCACTCCAGCTTGCGGGTGGTCCCCTTGATGTCGACGACGTCGCCGCGCTGCATGTTGTCGAAGAACCACTTGGCCTGGTCGGGCCGGGAGTTGATGCAGCCGTGGCTGACGTTCTGCCTGCCCTGGGCCCAGACGTTGTCCTTGGCGTGGACGTACTCGCCCGAGTTGGAGATCCGCACCGCGTGATTGATCATCACGTCGTAGTAGCCGGGGTCGCCCTTCTTGCGCCCAGGCGAGATCATCCGGACCGGGTTGCCCTTCTCCATGGTCAGGTGGACGCCGGAGGTGGTGGTGTACTCCCTCGTGGTGGCCATGCCGGCGCTGATCCGCATGGTCTGCACCTTCTTGCCGTCACGGTAGACGTACATCATGTGGGTCTTGGTGTTGATCTTGCTGATCTGCTTGGCGCCGATCTCGATCGAGGTGGTGTAGTCCTTCACCCCGTACATGTCCTGGCCGCCCTGCACGCCGTTCAGGCGTGCGGTCAGCTTCACCGTCTGGTGCGCCGGCCAGTACGTGGCGGTGCGGTAGATGACGGTCTTGTCGTTGATCCACCGCCACGCGCCCTCGACGGGCTTTTCGGCCTCGACCTCCAGCGCCCCCTCGACGGCCTCCTTGTCGGACACCGGGTTGTTGAAGGTCAGGATGATCGGCGCCCCCACGCCGACCTCCTCGCCCTTCTGGTTCGGCGTCACGTCGGCGACCTCGAGCTCGATCTCGGGCTTGAGGGTCTTGAAGCTGGCCGCGGCGGTGGTCTTCCCCGCCTTGGCCGACACGCTGTAACTGCTCGTGGGCCGAAGCGGATCCTTGGAGACCCACTTGGTCTTGTCGGCGTTGAAGTCGCCCTCGAGCTGCTTGCCGCCGCCCTGGACGACCACCTCGTCGAGCACGCCGCCCGAGGCGGTCACCACGACCTTCTTGTTCGGCTTCACCTTGGCGCTGCCCTCGGCAGGGCTGATCTTGATCTGCGGCGCCGGCGTGGCGGACACCGTGGCGGACTCACCGGCCGCCTCCGGAGCTCCGGCGGGGGCCGATCCGCTGGAGCACGAGGCGGTCATGGCCGCGGCGACAATGACCGCGACCCCGGCAACGGGCTTCCGCCAAGCTGGCGCAATGCTCAACACAGTGTTCTCCCCCATACCAGCAAAGTGCACCCAAAAACCTTAATGGCCATACCTGTTGGATGCTGAATCATATGGGAGAGTTCGCTCAATTTTGGACACAGTGGGCCGTCAACAGCTTGACAAGCGGTGAGTCAGGCCCGTGTGTCTCCTTCCTGCCCCTCTGGTCCTGACCGCCTGGGCCAGCGCGCGCCGCGAGCCGACGATGACCACCAGCTTCTTGGCCCTGGTGATGGCGGTGTAGAGCAGATTGCGCTGCAGCATCATCCACGCGCTGGTGGCCAGCGGGATCACCACGGCCGGGTACTCGCTGCCCTGCGAGCGGTGGATCGAGACGGCATAGGCGTGGGCCAGCTCGTCGAGTTCGTCGAAGGCGTAGTCGACGCTTTCCTCCTCGTCGGTCAGGACGGTCAATTTCTGCTCGTCGAGCCTGATGTCGGTGACCACGCCGACCGTGCCGTTGAACACCCCCGCCGCGCCCTTGTCGTAGTTGTTGCGCAGCTGGGTCACTTTGTCGCCGACTCTGAAGACCCGCCCGCCGTACCTGCGCTCAGGCATGCCCTCGCGGGCGGGGGTCAGCGCCTCCTGCAGGGCGGTGTTGAGCGCGCCCGCCCCTGCGGCCCCGCGGTGCATGGGCGCCAGCACCTGCACGTCGCGTCGCGGGTTGAGGCCGAACTTGCGGGCGATACGGCGGGCGACGACGTCGACGGTCAGCGACGCGATCTCCTCCGGCTCCTCGCAGGGGAACAGGAAGAAGTCCTTCATGCCCTCCAGGACGGGATGCCGACCGGTGTTCACGCGGTGGGCGTTGACCACGACGCCCGACTCCTGGGCCTGCCGGAAGATCTGCGTCAGCCGCACCCGGGGGATGTCGTCGGCGGCGAGCAGGTCCTTCAGCACCTCCCCCGCGCCGACCGACGGAAGCTGGTCGACGTCGCCGACAAGCAGCAGGTGCGCGCCGGGCGCGATGGCCTTGACGAGCTTGTTGGCCAGCAGCAGGTCGAGCATGGAGGCCTCGTCGACCACGACCAGATCGGCTTCCAGCGGGTTGTCGCGGTCGAAGGTGGCCTCCCCGCCGGGACGCAGCTGGAGCAGCCGGTGGACGGTGGTGGCCTCATGGCCTGTCAGCTCCGCCAGGCGCTTCGCGGCCCGGCCCGTCGGCGCGGCCAGGATCACCTTGGCCTTCTTGGCGCGGGCCAGCTGCACGATCGAGCGGACGGTGAAGGACTTGCCGCAGCCGGGGCCGCCCGTCAGCACCGCGACCTTCTCGGTGAGGGCCAGGCGGACGGCCTGGCGCTGCTCGGCGGCCAGCTCCGCGCCGCTCTGGCGGTGCAGCCAGTCCTCCGCCCTGACCCAGTCGACGTCGGCGAAGGCCTTCAGCCTGTCGCGGCCGGTACGCAGCAGGCCGAGCAGGGTGCCCGCCAGGGACAGCTCGGCGCGGTGGAAGGGGACCAGGTACACGGCGGGCACGACGTTCTCGCCGGCGGGGATGTCCTCGCGGACCACGCCCTCCTCGGCGACCAACTCGTCCAGGCACGTCCTGACCAGTTCGGCCGGCACCTCGAGGATCTTGACCGCGTCGGCGACGAGGTTGGGCGCGGGCAGGTAGCAGTGGCCGTCGTCTGCGGCCTGGGACAGGGTGTAGCGCAGGCCCGCCTTGACACGTTCGGGGCTGTCGTGCGGGATCCCGACGGCCTGGGCGATGGTGTCGGCGGTCTTGAAGCCGATCCCCCACACGTCGTCGGCCAGCTTGTACGGCTGGCTCCTGACCACCGAGACGGACGCCTCGCCGTACTGCTTGAAGATGCGGACCGCGATCGACGTCGAGACGCCGACGCCCTGCAGGAAGATCATGACCTCTTTGATGATCTTCTGCTCTTCCCAGGCGATCGCGATCAGCTTGGTGCGCTTGGGGCCCAGTCCTGGCACCTCGACCAGGCGTTCGGGCGCGGTCTCGATGATGTCGAGGGTGTCGGTGCCGAAATGGTCGACGATGCGCTCGGCCATCTTGGGGCCGATGCCCTTGATCAGGCCCGATCCCAGGTAGCGCTGGATGCCCTGGACGGTGGCCGGGAGCACGGTGGCGTAGGACCAGACCTCGAACTGCCTGCCATAGCGGGGATGTGAGGTCCACCTGCCGGTCAGCCGCAGCGACTCGCCGACCTGCGCGCCCAGCAGCGGTCCCACCACGGTCAGCAGTTCGGAGCCCGAACGCTCGGTCGCGACTCGCGCGATGGTGTAGCCGGTCTCCTCGTTGGCGTAGGTGATCCGTTCGAGGACGGCGTCAAGTGAGGCACCGAGGGAGCCGTCCGAGCCAGCGTTCACGGAATACCCTCTCTCCCGACCTTTCCCGGCCAGGGTAGAGCAGCGACGGGCGGTCGTTGATCCCGATGGTGGTCGGTCCGAAGCCGGCAGCACCGGAAAGTGTCGAGCCCAGGCCGCGTCGCCGCTCGGTGCGATGCCTGACCAGAGGTCCAGGAACGGTGGGCCAGGAGCGTGCCGTGTTCACGCCCGTGCCCGAGGACGGCGAGCGGGTCGGCGTGGACGCGAAGGCGCGGGGGAACCCGCGACGCATGGCCGATCGCCGCGTCGGCGGCAATACCAAGAATCGACCCAATGAATACGTCGATGATGCGCAGCCGACCGGCCGATTTCGTAAGGTGCATTTGATCGCACAGGCATTAATGACGCCCCGATGCCATCGACGGGCTTTCGCACTCCAAGAAACGACCAAGGGGATGATCTGCATGGCACGTCCTCCACTCCCTCCGTTCACCCTGGAAAACGCGATCGAGAAGGTCAGGCTGGCGGAGGATTCGTGGAACACCCGGGACCCCGAGCGGGTGGCCCAGGGCTACACGGTGGACTCCCACTGGAGGAACCGTGCCGAGTTCCTCGACGGGCGTGACGAGATCATCGCGTTTCTCACCAGAAAATGGAAGCGGGAACTGGAATACCGGCTCATCAAAGAATTGTGGGCCTTCAAGGACGATCGCATCGCCGTGCGTTTCGCCTATGAATGTCGCGACGACTCGGGGAATTGGTTCCGCTCCTACGGGAACGAGAATTGGGAATTCGACGAGGAAGGGCTGATGCGCGTGCGGCACGCCAGCATCAACGACCTTCCCATCAGGGAGTCGGACCGCAGGTACCACTGGCCTCTGGGGCGCCGCCCGGACGGGCATCCGGGATTGAGTGATCTCGGCTTCTGAACCGGCCGGCGGCACGGCACTCCCCGCCGTCCTGCCCGCGGCCGCGAAACGGCGAGGGACCGTGAGGCGTGCGGGGTTGCCGCGAACTCTCGGTAACCTTCCGCGGTATGAGCGAAGTGGGTGAGACGGCGGCCAAGGCGCTCCTGCGCAGGCTGGCCGTGGAGCAGGCCGAATCCAGGGTGCCGTCGCTGACGGCGGCGATCGTGCGCGACGGCGAGGTGGCGTGGTTCGGCGGCAGGGGCCAGGTCGGGGACGGTGAACCGACCCTCGACACGCAGTACAGGCTCGGCTCGATCACCAAGAGCATGGTCGCCACCGTCGTGATGAGGCTGCGCGACGAGGGCCTGGTCGACCTGCTCGACCCGCTCGGCAAGCACGTGGAGGGGACCGCGTTCGACCAGGTCACGGTCGCCCAGCTGCTGTCGCACACCGGCGGGCTGACGGCCGAGCCGCCGACGCCGTGGTGGGAGCGCACGCCCGGCCTGCCGGTCGACGAGCTGATCGCGCGGCTGGGCCCGGACACCTCCCGGCACCGGCCGGGCCGCCGTTTCCACTACTCCAACGTCGGCTACGGCCTGCTGGGAGAGCTGGTGGCCCGCCATCGCGGCATGTCCTGGGTGGAGGCGGTGCGGCGGGAGGTTCTGGAGCCGCTCGGGATGAACGACACCACCCCCAGGCCGCGCGCCCCCCACGCGACCGGCTACGCCGTGCACCCGTTCGCCGACGTGCTGCTGCCCGAGCCCGAGCACGACGCGGTGTCGATGGCGCCCGCCGGCCAGCTCTGGTCGACGCCCGCCGACCTGGCCAGGTGGGCGGCCTTCCTGACCGGCTCCACGCGGGGCGTGCTGAGGCCCGAGACGCTGGCCGAGATGCGCGAGCCCGCCACCGTGGACGACGGCGACGCGTGGACCTCCGGGTACGGCCTCGGCCTCCAACTGGCGCGGGCCGGCGGCCGTCGCCTGGCGGGACACACGGGATCGATGCCGGGCTTCCTGGCCACCGTCTGGACCGACCCCGCCGACAAAGTGGGCGTGCTGTTCATGGCCAACACCACCTCGGGCGTGAGCCGCACGCTGCTGGTCGAGCTGCTGGCCATCCTCGACGAGCACGAGCCGCGCCTGCCCGAGCCGTGGAAGCCGGTCGCCGCCGACCCCGACCTGCTGGCGTTGACGGGGCTGTGGCACTGGGGGCCCGCGCCGTACCTGCTGAGGCTGCTGCCCGACCGAGGACTCTCGCTGACGCCGGCGACAGGACAGGGAAGGGCCTCGCGGTTCGTGCCGCAGGACGACGGCACCTGGCTGGGCCTGGACGGCTACTACGCGGGCGAGGTGCTCAGGGTGGGCGAGGGGTTCCTCGATCTGAACACCTTCATCTTCACACGGGAGCCGTACGACCCCCGGGCGCCGATTCCCGGTGGACCCGGCGAGTGGAGCGCGTGAGCGCGGCTCATCGAGCCTCGTCCGGTCGGTCAGGTACGGCGGCCGCACAACCCGGTGAGCCTCACGCCGCGACCGCCGCTCCACCCGCGCGCAACGACTGCCGCAGGCCGACGAGCTGGAAGATCGCGAAGACCGCGACCACCACGGCTCCGGCCAGCATGAACGCGACACCCCAACCGGTCAACGGGATCAGGCCCGCGAAGGCGAGCACGAGCTGGCCCGCGCACGACAGCGCGTTGCCCGCGACCACGTACCCGCCCAGGCGAGCGGGGATCCTCGGATAGCCGGCGATGAGCCCCAGGGCGGCGGCTCCCCCCAGCATGGCGACGCCCAACGGGACGGACCAGGCGGTCGGCAGGCCGAGCGGGCCGCTGAGCGCCTGGCCCCCGGCGAGCATGACGACGCCGAAGACGGCGGTGCTCCAGCCGTCGATCCGCAGGATCGTGCGCAGCAGGCTCGAGTCGGTCACAAGGGTCTCCTTCTCCATGACGGGCCGAGGTCGTGGGAGACGGTGCCATCCGTGGCTCATGGACTCAATGACCTCACAGGTCATGGCGGCCGTGACCTGCCGGTGGTCTACCCTTCAGCCAATGACCAAGGATCAGCCGTCGCGCGTGGGCGTCCTGCTGAGGGAGTGGCGACAGCGGCGCAGGCTCAGCCAGCTCGACCTCGCCCTCCTCGCCGACACCTCCGCCCGGCACCTGTCGTACGTCGAGACGGGCCGGGCGCGCCCCAGCAGGGAGATGGTGCTGCGCCTGTCGGAGGCGTTGGAGGTGCCTCTGCGCGAGCGCAACACCCTGCTGGTGGCCGCCGACTACGCGCCCGCCTACCGGGAGGGCCGCCTCAGCGACGAGGACATGGGCTCGGTCCGTGCCGTGCTCGACACCATGCTGACCGCGCACGAGCCGTACCCCGCCGTCGTCGTCGACCGGCTCTGGAACGTGGTGGCGGGAAACCGCGCCATGTCCGTGCTCATGGCCGGCATCCCGCCCCACCTGCAGGAGCCGCTGCCGAACGTCTTCCGGCTGACCCTCCACCCCGAGGGGCTCGCCCCGCATCTGGCGAACCTGGGCGAGGTCAGGTCGCACTTCCTCGACCGGCTGCGACGGCAGGTCAACGCCACCGGCGACGACGAGCTGCGCCTGCTGTACGAGGAGGTGCGCGGCTATCCCGCGCCGGCGGACGAGGAGGAGGGCACGGAGCTCGGGTCGAGCCCCTTCGAGGTGCCGCTGCGGATCCGCACGCCGTTCGGCGAGCTGTCGATGTTCGGCACGATGGCCACGTTCGGCGCCCCGGCCGACGTGACGCTGTCGGAGCTGGCGATCGAGTTGTTCTATCCGCTCGACGAGTTCACCGCCGAGGCCCTGCGCGCGCTGGCCGGGCCCGGCTGACCCGGCAGTGGCCGCCACGGCCGGTCCCGCGGTCGGGGTCGATCTCGTGAATGCCATGACATAACCGTGGATTGTCCCGCTGTTGCGGAGGCATCCGGGTATCCAGGCTGGAATCTGCGAAGGTATGGTGATTGCTTGTGACGACGTTCCGGATCAGCGAGGCCGCCGCCCTGCTCGGGGTCAGCTCCGACACCGTACGCCGATGGGTGGACGCGGGCCGGCTGGCGGCCGAGCGGGACGAGAACGGCCACCGGCGGGTGAAGGGCGCCGAGCTGGCCGCCTTCGCCCGCGCCCAGATCGAGGCGGAGGACGGCTCTGGACTGTCCTCGGCGCGTAACCGCTTCCGCGGCATCGTGACCGAGGTCATCAGGGACGCGGTGATGGCCCAGGTGGAGATCGCCGCGGGCCCCTACCGCGTGGTGTCGCTGATGAGCCGCCAGGCCGCCGACGAGCTGGACCTTCAGGTGGGGGTGGTGGCGGTCGCTGTGATCAAGTCCACCAACGTCGTCGTGGAGATCCCCGACCACACTCGCACTGTGAGTCAGTAAGGAGTCCTTGGTGCTCAGGCGTCAATCCAGGTGGGCCGTCGCCCTCCCCCTCGTCGTCGCTCTCGCGGGCCTGTCAGGCTGCGGTTCCAGCGGAACCGCCGCGCCTGCGGCCTCCGCGGCCGCCTCCGCCCCCTCCTCGCCCGCGGGCGGCGGCGCCACCACGGTCACGGTGTTCGCGGCCGCTTCGCTGACCGGCACGTTCACCGAACTCGGCAAGTCCTTCGAGACGGCCCACCCTGGCACGACGGTGAAGTTCAACTTCGGCTCCAGCGCCACGCTGGCCCAGCAGATCACCGCGGGCGCGCCCGCCGACGTGTTCGCCGCCGCCAGCCCCGCCACGATGAAGACCGTCACCGACGCGGGCCTGGCGAGCGCGCCGACCACGTTCGTGCGCAACAAGCTGGAGATCGCCGTGCCGGCCGACAACCCGGCCAAGGTCGACGACCTGAAGGACCTGACGGACGCGAAGGTCAAGGTGGCGCTCTGCGCCGAACAGGTGCCGTGCGGCGCCGCCGCCGTCAAGGCCCTGGACGCCGCGGGGCTGAAGGTCACCCCCGTCACGCTCGAACAGGACGTCAAGGCCACGCTCACCAAGGTCGAACTCGGCGAGGTCGACGCCGCCCTGGTCTACAAGACCGACGTGATCGCCTCGGGCGGCAAGGTGAAGGGCATCGCCTTCCCCGAGGCCGACAAGGCGATCAACGACTACCCGGTGGCGACGCTGTCCAAGGCGCCGGCGCCCGACCTGGCCAAGCAGTTCGTCGACCTGGTGCTGTCGGCCGAGGGCAAGGGTGTGCTGACGAAGGCCGGATTCGAGGCACCCTGACGCGATGACTCCCACCACCACGGCATCCGTCCAGGGCGCCGAGCGACGCCGAACCACCGGCCGCCTGCCATGGCTGCTGGTGGTACCCGCGGTGCTCGGTCTCGCGTTCCTGGTGCTGCCGCTGGCCGGTCTGCTGATCCGCGCGCCGTGGCCGACGCTGCTGGATCGCCTGTCCGAGCCGCAGGTGCTGGAGGCGCTGCGCCTGTCGCTGGTGACCTCGACGATCGCGACGGTCGTGTGCCTGCTGTTCGGCGTGCCGCTGGCCTGGCTGCTGGCCAGGGTCTCCTTCCCTGGCCGGCGGCTGGTGCGAGCCCTGGTCACCGTGCCGCTGGTGCTGCCGCCCGTGGTCGGCGGCGTCGCCCTGCTGCTGGTGCTGGGCAGGCGCGGCCTGATCGGGCAGTGGCTGGATGCCACCTTCGGCATCACGCTGCCCTTCACGACGACAGGCGTCGTCATCGCCGAGGCGTTCGTGGCGATGCCGTTCCTCGTGATCAGCGTCGAGGGCGCGCTGCGGGCCGCCGACCAGCGCTTCGAGGAGGCCGCGGCCACGCTCGGCGCTTCCCGCTGGACCATCTTCCGCCGCGTCACACTGCCGCTGATCATGCCCGGCGTCGTCGCGGGGGCGGTGCTGTGCTGGGCCAGGGCGCTGGGCGAGTTCGGCGCGACCATCACCTTCGCCGGCAACTTCCCCGGCACCACCAGGACGATGCCGCTGGCGGTCTATCTGGCGCTGGAGACCGAGCCGGAGGCGGCCATCGTGCTCAGCCTCGTCCTGCTGGCGGTCTCGGTGATCATCCTTGCCGGCCTTCGTGACAGGTGGGTGAGCAGCCCGTGACCCTGCGCGCGCGCCTGGTCGTCACCAGGGCGGCCTTCGGCCTCGACCTCCCGCTCGAGGTCGCGGCGGGAGAGGTCGTCGCCCTGCTCGGGCCCAACGGCGCCGGCAAGACCACCGCCCTGCGCGCCCTGGCGGGCCTGACGGGCCTGTCGGCCGGCGGGCACATCACGCTCGACGAGCGGCCACTGCACGGCGTGGCCGTCGAGCACCGCCCGATCGGCATGGTCTTCCAGGACTACCTGCTCTTCCCTCACCTGTCCGCGCTGGACAACGTCGCCTTCGGGCTGCGCTGCCGCGGCGAGGGCAAGGCCGCCTCCCGCCGTACGGCCCGCGCGTGGCTGGAACGCGTCGGCCTGGCGGGGCACGCCGGCGCCAGGCCCCGCCAGCTGTCCGGCGGGCAGGCCCAGCGCGTCGCCCTGGCCAGGGCGCTGGCCGTACGGCCCCGTCTGCTGCTGCTCGACGAGCCGCTCGCGGCGCTGGACGCGCACACCCGGCTGGAGATCCGCTCCCAGCTGCGCCACCACCTGGCGGACTTCGACGGCGCCACGGTCCTGGTGACCCACGACCCGCTGGACGCGATGGTGCTGGCCGACCGGCTCGTGGTCATCGAGGACGGCGCCGTCGTGCAGGAAGGTGCTCCGGCCGAGGTGGCCCGCAGGCCGCGCACCGACTATGTCGCGCGCCTGGTCGGCCTCAACTTCTACCGCGGCGCGGCCGAAGGGCATCGGGTCAAGGTCGGCGAGCTGCTGTTCAACACCACCGAGCAGCTCGAAGGGCCCGCCTTCGTCGCCTTCCCACCCTCCGCCGTGGCCCTCTACCGCTCGCGTCCCGACGGCAGCCCGCGCAATCTGTGGCAGGGCCGCATCCAGGGCATCGAACGGCACGGCGACAACGTCCGCGTCCATCTCGACGGGCCGATCATCGCGTTCGCCGACATCACCCCGGCCGCCGTGGCCGACCTGGACCTGACGCCCGGCCAGGGGATCTGGGCGTCGGTCAAGGCCACGGAGACCCACGCGTACCGGGCATGAACGCCATCTGCCTGGGCGGGCCGTGTCACGGTCTTCTGACGCAGATCGACCAGGAGGTCGGCACGCTGGCCGTCGTCGTTCCCCGCCGGTCGCCGTCCGAGCCCGTGATCCGGGCGCGTTACCGCATCACCAAGGAGCGGGTGCGCTACGTGGGGCAGGCCGAGCCGTACATCGCGCTGCACTGGGCGGACACCCCGCCTGCCTGCGCGTGTGATCGGTGAGCTGGCCCCACAGATGGTCGTCGGCGCAGATCCTGATCTCCGCGATCCTGCTGATGTGCCTGCCTCCGCACCGGTCGCCGGGCACCACCAGGTGAGGGCCCTGCTCGTCGAGGCCGTCGCCGTCCATGTGGACCCCGAGGACGGCGGCGGTGTTGCCGAACTCGGGGTCGATCTCGCCCCACGACAGTACGGCGTGGTGGCCGTCGCGGCCGGGTGCCGAGATCAGGAAGCGCAGCCGGTCCTTGCGCTCGAGCGGGTCGAAGCGGGGCTGCGCGGCCCTGGCGACGTCGAGGAGCAGCGGGCCGGTGAAGGAGTGCCGGCGCAGGCCCGAGGAGCTTCATCACATCTGCGATGGCTGATCGTGGTTTTCCTTTGCTGTTGCGGAGTGTCGCGGGCGCGGCCGATCCGTACAAGACCGAAGGCCGGGTGCGTGGGAAGGATGGAGTCATGGACATCGACAAGATCACCTCGTTCATGGCCGGTCATGCGCGGCCACTCGATCGCCGCCGCTTCGAGCTGCTGACCGGCACGGGCTCGCCGGAGGCCGCCCTGGCCGCGCTGGAGGGGTATCGCAACGACGACGGAGGGTACGGCTGGGGGCTCGAACCGGACCTGCGTTCGCCCGAGAGCCAACCGGGAGCGGCACTGCACGCCTTCGAGGTGTTCGAGCAGGCGCCCAGCCCGCGGGCGGCCGAGCTGTGCGACTGGCTGGAGACGGTGACGCTGCCCGACGGCGGGCTGCCGTTCGCGCTGCCGCTGACGGTCGAGGCCGCCACCGCACCGTGGTGGCGGGGCGCGGACCCCACGACGTCGTCGCTGCAGATCACGGCGGTGACGGCGGCCGCCGCGTGGCGCGCGGCCGCCCGCGACAGCGTGGTCGGCAGGCATCCGTGGCTGGCCCGCGCGACCACCTACTGCCTGGAGACCATCGCGTCCCTGAACGAGCGGCCGCACGCGTACGTGCTGGCGTTCGCCGTCCGTTTCCTCGACACCCAGCCCGAGCACGCCGCACTGCTCGACAGGCTGGGCGCGTTCGTCCCGCCGGACGGCGAGTTGCACGTCGAAGGCGGCACGGAGACGGAGATGCTGCGCCCGCTGGACTTCTCGCCCTACCCGGATCTGCCGTCGCGGCGGCTGTTCACGAAGGAGTCGGTGGACGCCGACCTGGACAGGCTGGCTGCTCTCCAGCAGGAGGACGGCGGCTGGACGGTCGACTACGCGACCATCTCGCCCGCGGGCGCGCTGGACTGGCGGGGCGCGATCACCGTCCACGCGGTCGACGTGCTGCGGCGCAACGGCAGGAGCTAGAAGGGGCACCGCCGGCCGTCCGCCGGGGGTCGCCGGCAGACCGTGGGGGCGGCATCACGCCGCGAGCGGTGCCCCGAACCATCGCGACAGGGCCGAGCGAAGGCCCTCGCGGTCGTCGGATCCGGGCCGGGGCGAGGCCGAGGCCCAGGCGATGTAGCAGTCCGGGCGCAGGAGCAGGGCGGTGACCGGCGGGGCAGGGTCGTGCGAGCGTGCCGTGACCGGGTCGTGGAGGCGGGCCGTGACGACGTCCACCCGGTCGCGCCATCCGAGCAGCTCCCCGGCGAGCGATCCCTCCTCGGTCAGGTCCAGCAGCAGCGGCCGGGCGTCCCTGGTCAGCTCGGCGAGCCGGACGCGCCAGGTTTCGGTGTCCAGCAGCAGGTCGGGGGCCCACTGGCCGACCAAGGGGTGGCCGTCGACCGCTCCGGTGTGGTAACGGATGTCGGCACCCGACATCATGTCGGCGATGTGCTGGACGTTGCGCCGGTCGCCGAGCAACTCGGTCCACAGCTCGCGCAGCGCCGTGACCTCGCCGCCCGGGGCGATCAGCGCCGACTGGGCCTGCGTGTGCATGACCACCCGTTCGGAGGCCGCCCGCCGCTCGGCCTCGTAGCTGTCCAGCAGTCCGGGCGGAGCCCAGCCGCGGATCTCGGCGGCGAGCTTCCAGCCCAGGTTGACCGCATCCTGCAGACCCAGGTTGAGCCCGGGCCCGCCGATCGCGCTGTGCACGTGCGCGGCGTCGCCGACCAGCAGGATCCTGCGCTCCCTGTACCGGTCGGCGATCCGCGTGTTGCCCCCGACCAACGTGCGCCGCAGGAAGGGGCCTTCGCCGTCAGGCTCGCCGAGCGGCAGGTCGGCGTCGAGTACCCGGCGGACGCTGGCACGCATCTCGTCCAGGGTCGGCGGCCGCTCGTCGCCGGGCAGGTCCTGGGGCCACTCCATCGTGGTCATCAGGGGCGGCTTGCCGGGCAACGGGGCGTACACGAACAGCCCGCGCTCGGTGCGGTGGTGCATGAACGGCGGGATGTGCCCGTAGCCGGGCACGTTCAGCCCGCCCGTGGCCGGATCGACCATCGAGTCCGGCACTGTGGCGTGCACGGTGCGGGAGACCGTGGCGTCCCTGCGCACTCCGGGGAAGCCGATGCCGGCCAGCTTGCGCGTCAGGCTGCCGCCGCCGTCCGCTCCGACCAGGAAGGCGGCCTCCATCCGGTAGGGTCCGGCCGGTCCCGCGACCTCGATCGTGACCGTGTCGTCCTGCTGCGACAGCCCGGTGATCTCGTGTCCCCTGCGGATCTCGATGCCGAGCTCGACCGCGCGCTCCTCCAGGACCTCTTCGATGCGAAGCTGCGGCACTTGTAGCAGATAGAGCGGATTGTCCTCCAGTACTCTCAGATCCAGCGGGAGCGCGCCGAACACGAAGCCCGGCGCGGGGTGCGGCGGCTCCTTCGAGCCGCTGAGGCGCTCGTACAGGCCGCGCCGTTCGAGCACCCGCACCACTTGGCCGACCAGGCCGTTGGCGCGGTTCTCCCTGGTGCGTTCGGGCAGTCGCTCCAGCACCACCGGCCGTACGCCGGCGAGGCTCAGTTCGCAGGCCAGCATCAGCCCGTTCGGGCCGCCTCCGGCGATCACGACATCGGCAGACATGGCATTCCTCCTTGAAAATGGGCATGGGGCATCGACCGGTGGTGTGCCGGTTGCTCACAGTGCGTTTGCTGGGTTCGCGTCAGGGGACGGGCAGCCCCTCCGACATCTGCCGGAGGGCGTCGGTCATGAGATCGGTGATCGGGGCGAGGGAGCCGGTGCGCATCCAGTGACCGGTGACCGCCCTGATGGTGGCCCCGACGGCGGCGGCCACCAGGTGGGGATACAGGTCGCGGACGAGGTCGGTCCCGGTGCGCTCCGCGATGGCGGCGGCCAGCTCGGCCTCGGCCTGGGCCTCGGCCTTGTAGATCTCACCCTGCAGGACCGGCTCGGCGAACATCAGGCGGAGCCCGGAGATCCACTGCTGGACGTCGACGTCCTCCATGTCGGCTTCCTGTCCCAGCCCGAACCGGGTCAGGGCGGCATTGGCGATCGCCTCCCAGAGCGGCTCGGTCGCCGGCCGGGTGCGCAGTTCCTCCGTGATCTGCCGGGCGCGCTCCAGATGCCGGAAGGCGATCGCCTCGCCCTTGCTGGAGAAGTAGTTGTTGAACGTGCGGGGCGAGACGCCGGCCTCGGCCGCGATGTCCTCCACGCGGACGTTGTCCAGCCCCCGCTCCGCGCAGAGGCGGATGGCCGCCCAGCTCAACGCGATGCGGGTCTCGCGCTTCTTTCGCTCGCGCAGTCCTTCGCGCACGCCCTCGATGCTCACACGACCACAGTACACAATCTTGCGCGATGCGCAAAGATGCGCGACCGGCAAGTTCTTGCCGTGGTGACTTGCCCCGGTTTCAGCGTCAGCCGGCGGGGGCGCCCTACGTCAATCGAGCCGTCGTATCGCCCGGCCCGTTGCTCAGCGCGTCCGAACCAGGTTCAGGGCTGTGGTGGCCGGCGAGCAGGAGCGCGACTTCCTCTTCGGTGACGGCACGTTCGAGCTCGGCATAGCCGCCGTGCGTGCCGCGGACGATGACGCCGGTCTCCACCCCGTGCGTGACGGTGTGCCGGTCGCGCTCCTGCAGGCCCAGGCAGATCCGGTAGGCGATCAGGTGACCAAGCACCGGTCCCGCGAAGATCGCGACGCGGAAGAACCAGGTGGTGGCGTACAGCGAGACGCCGAAGGCGGAGGCCAGGACGTCGTTGCCGCCGGCGGCCCAGAGGATGCCGTAATACACGATGCCGGCGACCCCGAGGCCGGTGCGCCACGGCACGTCACGTGGCCGGTCGAGCAGGTTGTGCACGCGGGTGTCCCCGGTGAAGCGGCGCTCCAGCATCGGGTAGACGGCCAGGCCGGTGAACAGCAGGCCGGGAGCGATCAGCGCGGGGATGAGCAGGCTGAGCGTCAGCGTGTGGCCGAAGACGGTGATCTCCCAGCCGGGCATGATGCGCAGGGCGCCCTCCAGGAAGCCCATGTACCAGTCGGGCTGGGAGCCTGAACTGACCACGCTGGGACGAGCGGGACCGTACAGCCAGATCGGGTTGATCTGGAAGAGCGTGGCCAGCAGGGCGACGGCCGCGAACGTGAACAGGAAGAACGCCGTCGTCTTCGCGATGAAGGCGGGGAAGAACGGCGCGCCCCTGACCACCCGGTTGGACAGGCCCTTGGCCCGGAACTGGGTGTGCGTCTGCCGCCAGGTCAGCACCACCGCGTGCAGCGGGATGAGGGCCAGCAGCAGGGCCGGGATCAGCAGCGTGTGGATGCTGAACAGGCGCGAGACGATGTCGTCGCTCGGATACTCGCCGCCGAACAGGAACATCGCGGCGTGGGTGCCCACCAGCGGCACCGACAGGATGGTGGCGTGCAGGATGCGCAGCCCCGCACCGGACAAAGCGTCATCGGGCAGCGAGTAGCCGAACAGCCCGTTGAGCAGCACCAGTGTGAACAGCACGACGCCGATCACCCAGTTCAGGTCGCGTGGTTTGCGGAAGGCGCCGGTGAAGAAGTTGCGCAGCATGTGGACACAGATCGCGGCCAGGAAGACCAGGGTGGACCAGTGGTGCAGTTGGCGCATCAGCAGCCCCGCGCGCACGTCGAAACTGATCTCCAGGCTGGAGGCGTAGGCCTCGCTCATCACGACCCCGCGCAGCGGCACGTAGGAGCCGTCGTAGACCACCTCGGTCATGCTCGGCTTGAAGAAGAAGCTGAGGAAGACGCCGGTCAGCAAGACGATGAGGAAGGCGTACAGGGCGATCTCGCCGAGCAGGAACGTCCAGTGATCGGGGAAGACCTTCCGCATCGCCTTGTTCAGCCATCCCGCGCCGCCGACCCGCTCGTCCAGCGCCTTGGCCAGCCCGCTTGCCTTCATCGCTTCTCCTCGGTGAGATGCAGTGGCGTCGACGACGCGGGAGCCGGCCAGTGCCGGGTGCTCCGCCGAGGCGGCAGCGCGTTGACGAGCCAGTCGTTGACGATGGCCATGCGGTTGGCCGGGATGGTGAACAGGCGGTAGGCGCGGGTCGCCGCTTTGGCGGCGATGCCGGAAAGCGGGATACCCAGCGGGTCTGCCGCCGCCTGCCGGCCGCCCAGGTCCACGGCGACGCCGCGGTTGTCGTGCCGGTAGGGCTTGCGCCTGCCGTAACCGAGGGATGCGGCGACGTTGCGGCCTGCCAGCCTGCCCTGCCGTACGGCGTGCCGGCCGCTCATCGGGGTGATCCTGCCGGGTCTGGTGAGGTCGGGGACGGCCGCGGCGTCCCCGCAGACGGAGATCTCGGGGTGGCCCGGCACGGTGAGGTACTCATCGACCCTGATCCGCCCCTGCTCGACCGCCAGCCCGAGCCCGTTGATCAGGGGGTCGGGCCGAACGCCGAAGCTCCAGACGATCGTCCGTGTGGGGACGAACTCGCCGTCGGTCAGCCGTAGTCCACCAGTGGTGACCTGTCCGACCGAGGTGCGGGTCCGCACGTCCACACCCCGTCGTCGCAGCACTCGCGTCGCGGTTCTGGACAGGTGGGGATGCATGTCGGGCAGCAGGTGCTCGGCGGGCTCGGCCAGGATCCACCGGATCGACCGTCCTTCGAGAAGGGAGTGGCGGCGTGCGATCTGCCTGGACATGAGCTGCCCGGCCGCGGCGATCTCCGTGCCGGCGTGTCCCGCGCCGACCACGACGAACGTGCTGCGTGCGGCGCGTTCGGTGGCGTTGTCGCTGGTGGCGGCCAGATAGAGCTGGCGCAGGATGTGATCGCGCAGGTCGAGGGCATCGGCGACGTCGTGGAAGCCGAAGCTGTGCGCCGAGACCTCCGAGACCGGCCGGACTTTGGTGACGCTGCCGACGGTGACGATGAGCCGGTCGTAGTCGAGCCGGCCCGCGACGTCGTCGGCGTCGACGTAGTGAACGCGCCGGCAGGCGGTGTCGACGCGGTTGACGGTGCCGAGGACGACGCGCACATCGCGCAGCGTTCTGAGCGGTACCGTGACCCGGCTCGGCTCGAGGTTCCCCGCGGCCACGTCGGGCAGCAGGGGCAGGCAGAGCGTGAAGTCGGTCGGGTTCACCAGCACCACCTCCGCTCTGTCCCGCATACGGCGAGACAGAGCGGAGGCGGCGTGGTAGCCGGCGAGCCCGGCTCCGACGATCACGACACGTGGCGGCCGCATGGCGTGTCAGCCCAGGACCGGGCAGTGGACCACGTCGCGCGGGTCACGGGGCCGCTCGATCGCACGCGGCCTCGTGAACGCCTGACTCCAGGAGGCCCGCGAGCCGTTCTCGCCGCCGGGCAGGAGACCCTGGCCCTGACCCGCCCGTCGTGGCTCACTGTGCATGCTGCTTGCTCCCGCACCGGTGAGAAGGGCGGATGGCGTCATGTTCTCTCCACATGGGCTCGGTCGGGGAGTCGGTCTCCCGGTCGCATCGGCTGGATTCGGGGGTTTACCTCCAAGACGTCTCGCGAGGACGGAATGTGACACTCGGGATGAGCGCGAACGGCCGGCAGGGCGTTTCGAGGAGACCGGTCCGGTGATCGGTGCGGTCAGGCTAGGTGCCGACGCTTTGGTAGTGGCGCAGCTGGCGTGTCCAGATGAGGTAGGCCACCGCGAACAGCGCGACGCCCAGAAGGGGGCTGGCGTAGGCGAGCGGCATGACCAGCTTGCCCAGCACGACGCCGGCGGGCACGTAGGCGACGAACGCGACGGGCAGCACGTAGGTCAGCAGCCACTGGGTGACGCCGCCGAAGACGCTCATCGGGTAGGAGCCGAACTTGCTGAACACGTCGTCGACGAACACCTTCAGCGCGAACGTGTCGAGCATCCGCAGCGCCATCGACGACAGCGCCAGGAAGAAGGAGGCCTCCACCAGCGCGCCACCGACGAGGGCGGCCGCGCAGAAGGCGACGAGGCCAGGCGTCCACGCCACGTCGGCGGCGTCGGCCGCGACGACCAGAAGGACCACGCCGACCAGCAGGTCGCCGAGCTGTCCCACACCCATGCGTTTGGTCATGAGCTGGACGAGCGGGTTGAGCGGGCGCAGCAGGATCCTGTCGAACTCGCCCTCGCGCACGAGCCAGTCGATGCCGATCAGGCTGCTCAGCGGGAGCATGCAGAGCGCGTGGGCGGTCAGGCGCAGGCCGTACAGGAAGGCGATCTGGGGCAGGCTCCACCCCGCCATCGCGGGGAAGGTGTGCATGATCACCCAGATGAAGGCGAAGCCGCTGCCCTGGTAGATCGCGCCGGTCAGGATGCTGATGACGGTGTTGAGCCGGTACTGCATGGCGCCGCGCATGGTGGCGCGCTGCAGCCGCCAGTACAGGCGCAGCGTGCGGGTCAGCTCAGCCACCGTTGATCACCACCCTGCGGTGCGCGACCCGCCACACCGCCCAGAGCAGGGCGCTGAGCGCCGCGATCCACGCGAGTTCGACCAGGAGCGCGCGGACGATCTCCGCACCGGACAGCCGGCCGACGTAGATGGCGGCGGGCACGTAGCCCATGTACTTGAACGGAAGCGCCTCCGCCAGCGTGCGCAGCGCCCCCGGGAAGAATGTCAGCGGGACCATCGTGCCCGCGAAGAACTGGCTGACCAGGCGGTACAGCAGCGAAATGGCGCCGGTCTCCATCGTCCAGAAGCCGATCAGGCAGATCAGCAGCGCCATCAGCACGCCGACGACGTAGCCGAGGGCCAGGGTCACCGCGTACGGCAGCGCGTGCGCCGTCGGCGTGATCGAGCCGACCAGCAGCACCACCGGCACGACCGGCGCGAGCAGCAGCACCGCCCCTGCCGTGTGGCCCGCCTGGAAGGCCGCCATCTGCGGGAGGTAGCCGACGGGCCTGGCCAGGTCGAAGAACACCATCCCGGTGCGGATCCTGAAGTGGGCGATCCGCGTGATGACCGGCATGGTGGCGAACGTCTGCAGGTTGGCGAGCGTGAGGTAGGCAAGCAGCGCCTCCAGCGTGAGGCCCATGGCCTGCTGGCGCTGGCCGTACACCGAGGTCCACACCATGCGCAGGAGGAAGACCTGCGCGATCAGCGTCAGCGACGTCATGATGACCTCGCTGCGGTAGGCGAGCTGGAAGCGCAGCCCGATGCGGGCCATGCCGCGTAAGGACCGGATCATGCGGCGTAGATCCTTTTGATCACGCTCTCCAGGTCGGGCTCCTCGATCGACAGGTCGCGGATGGTGTGCGCGGCCAGCAGGTCGGGAACCTCCAGCCCTTCGGTGAGCTCGTAGGCGTGGCTGCCGTCGTCGGCGTGCACGACCAGGCGGCGGGGCGGCGCGTAGGCGCTGACCAGGGCGTCGATGCCGCCGTCGTAGAGCACCTTGCCCTTGTCGATCAGGATGATCCGCTTGCACAGCGCCTCGACGTCGGCCAGGTCGTGGGTGGTCAGCAGCACGGTCGTGCGCCCTGCCCTGTTGGTGTCGACGATGAACTCGCGCACCGCCTGCTTGGCCAGCACGTCGAGGCCGACGGTGGGCTCGTCGAGGTAGAGGATGGGAGGCTCGTACAGCATCGCGGCCGCCAGGTCGCCGCGCATGCGCTGGCCGAGGCTCAGCTGCCTGACGGGGGTGTCGAGGAAGTCGTCGAGCCCGAGCAGGTCGCGCATCCTCTTCAGCGAGGAGGCGAAGCGGGGGGCAGGGACGTCGTAGAGGTCGCCGACCAGGCGCAGCGACTCGATGAGCGGCAGGTCCCACCACAGCTGGCTGCGCTGGCCGAAGACGACGCCGACGGATCGGGCGTTCGCGTTGCGCTCGCGCCAGGGCACCCGTCCGGCGACCTCGACGACTCCGCTGGTGGGGGTGAGGATGCCGGTCAGCATCTTGACGGTGGTGGACTTGCCGGCGCCGTTCGGGCCGAGATAGCCGACCACCTCTCCTTCGGCGATGTCGAAGGTGATGCCGTCCACGGCGGTGCGTTCGTCGTACTGGCGGGTCAGAAGTGTGCGGATGGCGCCCAGCGGACCGGTGAAGGTCCGAGGGCGGCGGAAGACCTTGGTCAACCTCTCGACTCGGATCACCCGACAATATCTTTCAGATCCGCATCGGGGACGGCAAATAGTTTCTGCTCGTGTCAGCGTTTATGGTTGACGGAGTAACGGTGCGGCAAATCATTCGGGGCGTCTGGTGTCTGATCTTGCGTGGGTAGAGCGGATTCGAGCGGAGTTCGCGCATTGGGTGCTTGAGCTGCCCGCCGAACACCCCGGTGTCGGCGCGCTCCTCGACCAGCACGTGGCGGCCGTACGGCACGCCATCCGCTCCATCGGTGCGCATGTGGGCCACACGTCGCTGCTCAGCTACCTGATCGGCTTCTGGGACGGCGCGCACGAGAAAGGGTGGCGGGCCCCCGAACCCGGCCACCCTCTCGATTTCGCGACGCTGCGAATGAGCGCTGTGTGCCTGATGCTCGCGCCCGCGCAGGCCGCCTGACCTGAGCCGCCTTCCGCGGCACTGGAGCGGTTACAGAGGAGGCGGCTCCCCCGGGCGTGACTGGTAGCCGCCGGCCTCGCCGGGGCGTGACTGGTAGCCGCCGGGTGCGGGCTGCGCCGACTCCGGCGCGCCGGTCCGGGCGCCGGCGGGAGGCCGGGCGGGTGCCTCGGTGCCCGCGATGGCGTCCTGGCGTCCGCGGTCGTAGGCCGCCGCCTCGGTGCGGATGGCGCCGGTCTCGGCCTCCGCCCTGTGCAGCCAGCCCTCCCAGCGCTGCTGCATCGGCTTGACCAGGCCGCCGCCGAGTCCGACGATCAGGATGCCTGCCACCGTGGCCAGGAAGGCGATCAGGACCGGCATCGTGACGGTGGTGGCGATCTCGACCTGGTTGAGCGCGGCGATCACACCGAGGGCGATGATGAACACCTGCGCGATCGTCGCGAGCAGGCGGCCGTAGGACAGGCCGGCCAGCGCCGCGCCGACGATGTCCTTGACCGCGTTGGCGATCGCGGCGGCCACGACGACGATGATGATCGCGACCGCGGCCTTGGGCAGCCAGGCCACCACGCCGCCGAGCAGCGCGCTGATCGGGTTGGGTCCGAACACCGAGAACGAGATCTGCAGCGTGATCAGCAGCACCGCGTAGTAGATGAGCTTCGCGATGAGGCTCGAGGCGTCATAGCGGCTGCGCTCCATCATCCGGCCGATGCCGCCGCGCTCGACCCATCGATCGAACCCGACGCGTTCCAGTCCCTTCTCGACGGCCTTCTGCAGCAGCTTGGCTATCAGCCAGCCGATCACCAGGATCACCAGGAACGCGATGAACTTGGGTACGAAGGTGACGATCGCCGTCCAGGCGTCGACCAGTCCCCTTCTCCAATCGTCAGGATTCATGGCTCAGGTTCCCCCCTCCAGCCTTGTGTTCCGCCTGGCAGGAGGAAACCTGCCCCTCCGTCCGGTGACTATGCGCTATAAGTGCCGATATGCGGTATATGCCGTTTTTGTGGGTTAGGGAGAAGATCTGCGTCGCGTCCCGCGGCCCCATATCCTTATGCCATAAAGAGTCGGCCCGGAAGCAGGAGTGACGGCGTGACGGTGTACGCGGGGCAGGGCTCGATGGCGCTGCTATGGCGCGCGCAGGGCGAAGCCCGCGCCAAGCCGGGCCCGAAGCCGGGGCTGAGCGTCGACCTCATCGTGGAGACCGCGATCGCGGTCGCCGACGAAGTGGGGATGGCGGCACTGTCGATGCGCACCGTGGGCGAGCGGCTCGGCCGTACGGCGATGGCCCTCTACACCTACGTGCCGAACAAGGGCGAGCTGGTCGACCTGATGTACGACAGGTCGCTGGCGAGCCTGCCCACCGGCTACGACCTGTCGGACGGCTGGCGGGCGGCACTGACGCGGTGGGCGGAGGACATCTGCGAGTTCTACGTGCGCCACCCATGGGTGCTGCAGGTCTCGCAGGCCCGCCCGGTGCTCGGGCCCAACGAGTTCGCCCTCCTGGACACGCTCGCGCGGATCCTCGCGGCGACGGGGCTGGCGCCGCAGGTGCTGCGCGGGATCGTGGCCGCCCTGTTCGACGTGGTGCGGGGGGCGGCCAGGACGATCGCCGAGGCACGGCGGGCGCCGTCGGAGACCGGCGTGTCGGACGAGGAGTGGTGGCAGGCGCGCTCGGCGCTGCTGCAGGAGATCGCGCCCGACTTCGCCGACCGGTTCCCGATGGCGCTCTGGCTGGAAAGCGGCGGCGAAACGTCGTGGGAGGCCGATGGCGGCGAGCCGTACCTCGAGCGGGCGGCGCGGCAGGCGTTCAGGTCGGGGCTGGCCGTCCTGCTGGACGGCGTCGAGGCCGCGGCGGAAGCTTAGGACGCGGGACGCTCCGCGCCCGGGAGGGGCGCGGAGCGGCGAGGGCGGCGTCAGCCCGCGAAGGCGTCCTGGGCGGCGTGGATCTCCTTGCGCATGGTGTCACTGCCGGTGTGCCCTGAGTCGTCGACCACCACGAGCCGCGCGTCGGGCCACGCCTGGGCCAGTTCCCACGCGGTCCCCAGTGGCGAACCCAGGTCGAAGCGGCCGTGGATGAGCACGCCGGGGATGCCGGCCAGCTTGTGCGCGTCGCGCAGCAGGACGCCCTCCTCCAGCCACGCGTGGTTGGAGAAGTAGTGCGCGCAGATCCTGACGAAGGCCACCAGCGCGGCGGGCGGCCTGTCGCTGTAGGCGTTCGGCTTGCCGTTGACCTCCAGAGAGATCACCGCGTCCTCCCACGCGGCCCAGTCGTTGGCGGCCTTCGCGCGCACGTCGGGGTCGGGGTCGGACAGCAGCCGCGCGTAGGCGGCCAGCAGGTCGCCGTCGCGGTCGGCCTCGGGCACACCCTCCCTGAAGCGCTGCCACTGCTCGGGGAAGAACCTGCCCACGCCCTCGTAGAGCCATTCGGTCTCGGACCGCCGCGTCATGGTCACGGCGACGATGATCATCTCCGACACGCGTGAAGGATGGGCCTCGGCGTAGGCGAGCATCAGCGTGGAGCCCCAGGAGCCGCCGTACAGCAGCCATTTGTCGATGCCGAGATGCTCGCGCAGCCGCTCCATGTCGGCGACGAGGTGGTGGGTGGTGTTGGTGCTGAGGTCGGCGGCGGGATCGGCGGCGTGGGGCAGGCTTCTGCCGCAGTTCCGCTGGTCGAACAGGATGATCTTGTAGCGCTCGGGGTCGAAGGTCTTGCGATGGTTGGGCGAGCAGCCGCTGCCGGGGCCGCCGTGGACGACGAGCGCGGGCTTGCCCTCGGGATTGCCGCAGACCTCCCAGTAGACGAGGTGGCCATCGCCGGTGTCGAGATGGCCATGGTCATAGGGCTCGATAGGGGGATACACGCCGGGTCCTCTCCGTCAAAAATCCAACAGCGCTGTTATATTAGCGCCATGGAATCCCGTGAGGTGCTGGGCACGCGCCTGCGGCTGCTGCTCGACCTGCTCGACGACGGGGTGACGACCCTCTACCCCGCGCTCGGCCTGGACGGCTTCCGCCCGCGCTACACGCCCGTTCTGCGCAACCTGGCCACCGAAGGGCCGAGCTCCATCCGCGACCTGGCCCGCGCGATCGGCGTGACGCACTCGGCCGCCAGCCAGACGGTGGCGCAGCTGGCCAAGGAGGACCTGGTCACCCTCTCCCCCGGTGCCGACGCCCGCCAGCGCATCGTGCACCTCACGCCGAAGGCCGAGTCCCTGTTGCCGGCCATGGCCGTGGAGTGGGCGGCCGTCAACACCGCCGTGGAAGAACTGGAGTCCGAGCTGCCCTACCCGCTCAGCCGCCTGGTGGACGAGACCCTGGAGGCCCTGCGCCGCCGTCCGATGCGGGACAGGACCAGGTCGGCCGCCGAACGTCTGCGCCCGGTCACCCGGCAGGGGAAGGACTGAGAGCGGCGGCCACCGCGGCGGCGGGGCCCGGCGGCAGGGTTCCGTGGAGGAGCTCCACGCGATGGGACAGACGCGGCGCCACAACGGGGACGCCGTGGCCCACCGAGGCGGGCAGCAGGGTCAGGCCATGTCCCGCCTCGACCAGGTTCAGCACGGTGTGCACATCGTCGCCGGTGTAGGCCAGACCTGGACGGAAGCCGTCACCCAGCAGGTCGCGCAGCCGTTCGAGCGGGCACAGCGTGGTCTGCAGCCATACCGCGTCGACCAGATCGGCAAGACGCAGCCCCGCCCGGTCGGCGAGCGGGTGGCCGGCGGGAAGGGCGACCAGCAGGTTCTCCTCGGCGATCCCCACGGCGGTCAGCGGACCCACGTCGGGCAGGCGCAGGGGGTCGTTGGGCGCCGCGATGCCGTCGGCCATGCCGAGGTCGGCACGTCCCGCCGCCACCTCCCCCGCCACCTTGTCCCGGTCGAAGGTGACCAGCGTGAGGTCGAGGCGGGGGTGGGCGGCGCGGGCGCGGGCCAGCCGTCCCGCGATCGAAGGAGTCACGGACAGCGGCGAGGCGGCCACCGTCAACCGGTGGGCGGGGGCGGCCGCCGCGCGGCGCACGTCGGCTCGGGCGGCCTCCACGCGCAGCAGCAGCGGCCCCGCGTGCTCAAGCAGCCGCGCGCCGGCCTCGGTCGGCACGACGGGACGGCGGTGCAGGAGCGGCAGCCCGAGATCGGCCTCCAGAGCGGCGATCTGCTGGGAGACCGCCGACTGGGTGTAGCCGAGCTCCTCGGCCGCGGCCGAGAACGACCCCCAGCGGGCGACGGCGACCAGAGTTCTGAGCAGGTGCGGATCCATCCGCCATACTTATCGCCCTTCAGAGGGTGACGCGTACCAGGTTCCTGGCGCGCAGGGCGTACAGGGCGCGTCCGTCGGGAGCGGCGGCCAGCAGCGGCTGGGTGCCGTAGGCCTGGGCGTCGAGCCCCTCGACCACCGTGGAGATCGTCATGGCCGACGGGTCGAGCCGGTAGATCGCCTTGCCGTCGGTGCCGTACAGGCGTCCGCGCGTCTCCACGAGCGTGCCGCTGCGCGCCGCGCTGATCGGCACCTGGACCGTGCGGGTCACCTTCTTGCGCCACGGGTCGAACTCGAACAGCACGCCGGTGTCGGCGATGCCGTACAGCCTGCCGCGGTGCGCGACGAGGTCGGAGATCGACGTGGCGCCCGGCACGGGCACGGTCGACCAGCGGACCCGCTTGGTCAGCAGATCGAAGGCCGCGAGTTCGGCCTCCTTCTCGACGGGCGTGGTGCCGAGGCCGCCGGCGATCTCACTGGCGACGTAGGCGGTGCCGAGCATGCTGGTCACCGATCGGATCGACTGGTTCCGCACGACGTTCCTGAACGTCTCGATCCTGTCGCGGCGCGGGTCGTAGAGGGCCAGGGCCCCGCCGTGCAGGCCGTACTCCGGCTGGGTGCCGACCAGCAGCCGCCCGGACAGCGGGTCGTAGTGGGCGTCGAGCGGGCGGTTCTGCTCCTCGCCCACCCGGGTGAGCCGCCTGAGGTCGCTGCCGTCGGGCCGCATCCCGAACAGGTAGGCGAGCGTGTAGACCGACAGGTAGACCTGCTTGCCGACGACCGTCATCGCCTTGGCCTCGCCAGGCAGGAACGTGCGCGTGCTCGCCCCGGTGGCCAGGTCGTGCACCTGGACACCCGCCTTGCCGCTGACCAGCACCTGGTCGCGCGTCGCCGTGACGGCCATGGGCAGTTCGGGGGCGGGCGGCATGCCCGCCTGCGTGAGGTCGACGCCGGTCAGCTCGCCCGTGGCCAGGTCGTACTCCACGACCGAGCTGGTGAGCACGCCCGTCAGCTTGCCGTCGCCCACGAAGATGCGGTTGAAGGACGCCCCGTCGTACGGCACAGCCAGCTTGTCGAGCTTGGCGGTGTCGCGGTCGTAGCGGTAGAGGGTCCCCGACGGCCTGGTGCCGAAGTAGACGTCGTTGTGGGGCGCGTCGATCCCGATGGCCGTGACGTAGGAGTCGCCCGGCGCGTCCACCAGCACGTGGCGCGACGGATCGGCGGTCTCCATCAGCATCAGATCACCGGTGGCCGACAGCCCGGCCGCCAGTAGGCCGCCCTCCAGCGCCAGCGTGCCGACGAAGGTGCGGTCTGCCAGCTCGGCGGGCAGGAGCTCGCGCTTGGCGCCGGTGGCCCTGTCGATGGCGATCAGGTGCGCCTTGGCGCCCACGCCGGCGTAGACGGTGGTCTCGTCGACGGCGATGCTGCGCACGTACTGCTCGCCCGCGACCGCCTGGCCGAAGTCGCGGGTCTGCCCGGTGGCGGGGTCGTACTCGACGACGCGCCCGCGCGGGTAGGTGCCCGCGTAGATCTTCCCGTCGGGGGCGGCGTCGAGGCACCAGATGAAGTTGTCCGGTTTCACGTCGGCGACCTTCGTCGCCGTACCAGTGCGGGTGTCGACCTTGTGGATGTCGCCGGGGGTGTAGGTGCCGACGTACAGGTCGGTGCCGACGGCGGCCGCCGCCCACGTGCCGTCGCCCGTGGGCAGTTCGGCGATCGAGGTCACCTTCCGCTGGGCGGGGTCGTAGGCGCCGATCCTGGTCGGCTTGATGCCGCCGGTGCCCAGGTAGAGCCGGTCTCCCACGAACTCGGCCGCGCTGATCGAGGTCACCTCCGAAGCGGGGCCGAGGTCCTCGATCACCGGCGCGGCGGCGGCCGAGGCGGGCAGGCAGGTCAGGCCGACGGCCAGCGCCGTCGCCAGCGCCGTCGCCAGCGCCGTCGCCCGCACAGCGGCGAACCGTGTCTTTCTCATCGATGTGCCTCTCGTGTGGTGCTCAGAAGGCATAGCGGTACAGCCTTCCGACGATCTTGTAATAGAGGTTGCCGAGGTCGTCCGTGGCCAGACCGTCGAGCCCCGGGGTCTTGGGGATCAGCTCGGTGACCGCGTAGGTCGACCTCGTGATCTTGAACAGGTGGTCGCCCGCGGTGCCGTAGACGTGGGCGGGATCCTTGGCCACCGTGCGCAGGTCGGCGTCACGCCACTTCTCGGTGCCGACGTCGGAGAACTTCTTCGCGTGGTAGACGAAGTCGCCGACGGCGGGGTCGAAGACGAACAGATAGCCCTCGGCGAAGCCCCAAATCCTCCCGTCGACCACGGTGAGGTCGGTGATGGTGGTGGCGTCGGCCGCGGCGCCCGGCAGCCGCTTCGGCACCGTCTCGCCGGTGGCCGGGTCGTGGACGAACAACACCGCGGCCTCCGCCAGGGGATCGCCGGTACCGAGCGCGCCCCTGGTCGAGGTGCCGCCGTAGACCAGCCCGCCGTGGTAGGCGAGCGTGACCACGGACTGGTCGGGGACGATGTTCCTGTGGACGGTGACGGAACCGGTGGCAGGGTCGTAGATCGTCAGCGCGCCGTCGTAACGCCCGTAGTCGGGTACGGTGCCGACGAAGATCCTGCCGTCAGGCGCGCCCGCGAGCGCGTAGGGCCGCGACTGGTGGTCGCCGGCCAGGGCGAACAGCAGTCTGGGGTTCGCGCCGAAGTCCCATGGGCTCGCCGGGTCGTACTCGTAGACCTTGGCGCCCGGATAGGTGGCGACGTAGAGCCGGCCCTGGTGGTTCAGCATCGAGTCGGTCTGCGAGAAGCCCGCCCGGTGCATCAGGTCGGCGCGCAGGTCGTCGTCGTCGCCGCGCATCGGGTCGTGGACGCCCATGCCGCCGGTGAAGAAGGCCCCGCTGTAGATCTTCCCGTCGGGTCCCCCTGCGATCGCGTTGATCGCGGCGGGCAGCACGGGCGTGCCCGCCACCTCGACGGAGCGGGTGACGCCGTCGGCCGGGCGGTACTTGAACAGGCGGGTCCTGTTGGCGGCGGCGCCCAGCGCGACCAGCGTGTGGTCGGCGTCGCCTGCGAGCTTGACCCAGCCGAAGGCGGTCGGGTCCATGCCCAGGTCGACGCCGACCGCGTGCTCGGTCCGCGAGGCGATGTCGTAGGCGTACAGGGCGCTGCCCTTGGCGTAGTAGACCTTGCCGTCGCGCTCGTCGGACAGGTCGGCCGAGGTGCCGGTGATCTCGGCCTCCAGGGTCGGAGTGGCGCCGGACATCGACAGCACGATCAGCGTGGTGTCGATCCTGGCGAACAGCCTGCCGCCGGTGAGCTTCAGCGTGGTGACCATGGACCCGGCGCGCAGCCGCGCGGGCAGCGACTGCAGCAGGTCGGCCTTGGCGCCCGAGGTGTTGTCGAAGCGCACCAGCGCCGCGCTCGTCCCGGTGCCGAGGTAGGTGACGTTGGCGGCGGTGTCGTAGGCGATGCTGCGCACGTATTTCTTGCCCGCCTGGATGGGCGTGGAGCCGATGGGGGTCAGCGCGCTGTCGCCCGGCTCGTACTTGAAGAACGCGCCGGTGTCGTAGGTGCCGCCGTAGACCTTGCCGTCGCGTCCTGGGGTCAGGCACCACACGAACGAGGCGGTGCCCGCCGCCTCGCCGACCAGGCTGACCGTGCCGGAGCCCGGGGTGTGCCGGTAGACGCCCGCGTTGCTGTAGGTGCCCAGGTAGACGGTGCCGTCCGTGGCCGTCGTCGCCGCCCAGCCGCCGGTGGCGCCGGGGATCGGCACGCGCTGTACGGCGTTCTCGGTGTCGGCGTCGATCACCGCGAGCTGCGGGGTGTCGTTCTGGGTGCCGGTGTAGATGGCGTAGATCTTGTCCTGATCGGGGCCGACGCCGAACGTCGTGCCGTTGGGCGCGGAGTTCTCCACCTGGACTCCGAGGTCTGTGACCTGCGCGGTGAAGAGGATCTCGTCCCAGAAGCTGGTGCCGGTGCCGCCGACCCCCGAGTAGAGCAGAACGCTCGCACGCGTGACGCCCGCGGGCGCGGCGGCCACGACCCGCACGTCGCTCCACTGGTTCAGGGGCGCGGCGACCTGGGTGTAGGCGGAGTGCACCAGCGTCGCGCCGTTCCAGAAGCGCAGGTAGAGGTCGGCGCGTCCGGCGGCAAGGTAGACCTTGGCGAAGGCGGCGTAGGTCTTGCCCGCGGTGACGGGCACCTGCCCGCTCTGCAGGCCGACCGCGGCATCGGTGGAGCCGTCGGTGAGGCGCGCGCTTCGCGCGCCGCGCCAGGCCCGCTCGGTGCTGGGCGAGACGCCCGTGGTGCCGTGCGACTGGGTCCAGCCGGTCAGCGACGAGGTTCCTTCCTCGAAGCCGTGGTTGGCGATCACGATG
Organism: Nonomuraea sp. bgisy101; assembly: GCF_057708945.1. Taxonomy (NCBI): domain Bacteria; kingdom Bacillati; phylum Actinomycetota; class Actinomycetes; order Streptosporangiales; family Streptosporangiaceae; genus Nonomuraea; species Nonomuraea sp. bgisy101. The sequence goes on along the minus strand of NZ_JBYITD010000009.1, from coordinate 64,188 downwards.
TCGGCGGCTCGGGCTGCGGAGGGGATGACAAGGGCGGTCGCGAGCAGGGCGGCCAGGCAGAGCACACGGGCTAAGGCGGGGCGCAGGTGCATGACGCGTTCCTCTCTGGAACGAGCACAGCCAGGCCTGACCGATTACGGGCCAGACCGATATTGCGCCATTCGTACCATGCGCGGAAACGATCGAGCAAGACTCATCGTGCGCACATTTGCGCAACATCACGACGAGCCGAGCGGACGGGCACGGCGCGTGCCCGGCCCTGCTCCCCCACGCGTGCCAAGCCACGGCCCGGCTGAGACGTGGTTCTCCTCACGAAGGCGAAGGCCTGCCACTCTGGCGGCGGGCCTTCTGCGTGGCCCTCTGCGCCTGCCAGAAGATCTGCGGATAGTCGGCCGTGGCACCCGCGGGAAGGCGGGCGCGGAACGCTCGACCGGGTACAGAAGGGAGCGTGCAGCGGCACGACTCGCTCACGCTGTCGTCACCGCGCCCGAGTGACCCCGGCCGGCCGGATCGGTGAGGTGGTACGGGTCATGCGCCGGGATCCAAGCCGTGTCGGGGTCGAGACGGAGCGGGCCGACGTCACGGGTGAGCGCCTCGATGGTGGCCCGCACGGCCGCCCGGGTATCGTCGCGCCGCGACACCAGGGACCACGTCCAGTACGGCGACGGGTTCACGACCGGCCGCTGCGCGAGGTCGGGCGGCACCGGCGTGGTCTGGCCCTTCGGCGAGTTGATGACCGGGCGGCCGAGCCTGCGCACGTGATCGAAGAAGGCGGGGCCGGTGATGCCGCCGTCGTTGATGTCCACGATGCGGGCGCCGGTGTCGCGGGCGAACTCCTTCGCGTACAGGTTCCATGACGACCAGGTGGCGGTGTCGGCGTCCACCAGTACCACGGTGTTCTTCGCCTGGACCTCGGACGTGGCGGACCCCGCGGCGATCGCGAAGAGCCGGTCCACGCCGATCAGCCGCGCCTCGAGGCCGTAGGTGACCAGGTCCTGGGCTCGCACACAGGAGATCGCCAGGTCGAGGCTGCGGTCGGCGACCCTGCTCACCTGGACGTGCGAGGGCATGACCCACGTGTCGCCGACGAGGTGCGCGACGCCGGACGCGCGGGCGGCCAGCTCGGCCGGGCACCAGGTGACATAGCCGAGCCGTACCGGTTCGCTCGCCGACATGCCGGCCGCGGAACGGCGCAACTCGTCGGCCTGCTCCAGCAGCGCCCTGGTCCGCGGCAGCAGCGCCTCGCCGCAGGCGGTGAGGGTGACCGAGCGGCGGTCACGGTTGAACAGGCGTACGCCCAGGTCCCGTTCCAGCGCCTTGATCTGCTGGGAGAGCGAAGGGCCTGCGATGCGCAACCGTACGGCGGCCCTACCGAAGTTCAGCTCCTCGGCCACCGCGACGAAATAGCGCAGCTGGCGTAGCTCCACCCGCCCATCCTAGTGCGGTAGGAGAGAGCGCCTCTCAGCAGAGAGCGACCAGGTCGTGGCGCACAACCCCTGGTAGGGGGCACCATTCACGTATGAGCACCACAGCGGGGAAGGCCGCGGTGCGGATGCCTCCGATCGGCGGACCCACCGCGTCGATCGAGTTAGGCGGGCCTCAGCCGCCGACCTGGCTGACCTGCCGTCTCCTGAGCCTCGCGCCTGGAGCGGCGACCACTTTCTGAACAGGCAGACCCCGTGCGGCGCCGCATCACAGCGGTGCGGGTGGCGCACGCCCTCGTCCGCACGAGAAGGAAAGAGACACCATGAGTCCGCAGAAAGTCGCCGTCATCACCGGCGCGTCCCAAGGCATCGGGGAAGCGCTCGTGACCGCGTACCGCAAGCTCGGCTACGCGGTCGTCGCGAACTCCCGTTCCATCGCGCCGTCCGACGACCCCTTGATCCTGACCGTCGCGGGCGATATCGCCGACCCCGCCGTCGGCGCCCGCGTCATCGAGCAGGGTCTGGCGGCGTTCGGCCGCATCGACACGCTGGTCAACAACGCCGGCGTCTTCGTGGCCAAGCCGTTCACCGACTACACCGACGAGGACTACGACCTGGTGACCGGTGTGAACCTGCGCGGGTTCTTCGAGGTCTCGAAGCGGGCCATCACGGCGATGCTCGCCCAGGGTGGCGGGCACGTCGTCAACATCACGACCAGCCTGGTCGACCACGCCAACGCGAACGTGCCGTCCGCGCTGGCGTCGCTGACCAAGGGCGGCCTCAACGCGGTCACCAAGTCCCTGGCGATCGAGTACGCCACCAGGGGCATCAGGGTCAACGCGGTGTCGCCGGGCGTCATCCGTACGCCGATGCACGCGCCCGAGACCCACGAAGCCCTCGCCGGCCTGCACCCGGTCGGCCGGTTGGGCGAGATCGGCGACATCGTCGACGCGATCACCTATCTGGAGAACGCCCCGTTCGTCACCGGCGAGATCCTGCACGTCGACGGCGGCCAGAGCGCCGGCCACTGAGTCCGCACCCGAAGCCACCGGCCCGCCCGCCGTGGGACGGGATATCCGGCGATACAGCGTCGCCGGTTCAGGCCGGCCGGACCCACACCACCCTCGCCGGGAGTTGAGCGCGGATGCCCATCACACTCGACTGCATGCTCAGTCTCGATCTTCCAGTGATCGCCGCGCCGATGGCGGGCGGCCCCGGCACACCGGCTCTCGTGCGTGCGGCCGCCCGCGCCGGCGGCCTCGGATTCCTGGCCGCCGGATACAAGACCCCGCAGGCCGTCGCCGACGAGATCGCCGCCATGGCCGGGGACTCCGTGCCGTTCGGCGTCAACCTCTTCGTCCCCAACCCGGTTCCTGTCGATCTCGCGGCCTTCCGCCGCTACGCCGATCTCATCGCCGGCGAGGCCGAGCGTTACGGGATCGCGCTCGACGCCGACTCGCCGACGGAGGACGACGACCACTGGCACGACAAACTCGACGTCCTTCGCGCCCATCCCGTGCCCGTCGTGAGCTTCACCTTCGGCATTCCGAGCCGTGACGACCTCGCGGTGCTCCGTGCCACAGGGGCGCTGCTCGTGCAGACCGTCACCACCGTCGCCGAAGCCGAAGCCGCGGCCGACGCCGGCGTCGACGCGCTGGCGGTACAGGCCGCTGCGGCCGGCGGCCACTCCGGCACGTTCACCCCGACGCGGCCGATCGCCGACACCCCGATCAACGACCTCGTCGCCGCGGTTCGGCGCGCGGTCGACCTGCCGCTGATCGCCGTAGGCGGCCTGGCGACCGCGGACGACGTGGCCGCCGCCCTCCGGGCAGGGGCGCAGGCCGTCGCCGTCGGCACCGTCCTGCTGCGCAGCGACGAGGCCGGCAGTTCGGCCATCCACAAGGCCGCGCTCGCCGACCCGGCCCGTACGGGCACGGAGCTGACGCATGCGTTCACCGGCCGGCCCGCGCGGGCGCTGCGCAACGAGTTCACCGACCGGTACAGCGCTCTCGCGCCCTACGGCTACCCGGCCTTGCACCACCTGACCAGCGGCATGCGCAGAGCCGCCGCGGCCGCGGGCGACCCCGAACGCGTACACCTGTGGGCCGGTACGGGATTCCGGCACGCCACCGCCGAACCGGCAGCAGCGATCATGAACCGGCTGGCCGGACGGCTCTGACCCACCCGCTCACCCATCCAGCAAGGGAGGCCACCCATGACCGGCACAGAAGCTGAGATCCTCCGAACCGTTCTCGACCAGTGGAAGTCCGGCGTCGACGCCCACGACCCGAAACGCGTCGCGTCGTTGTTCACCGAAGACGCGATCTTCCAGGGCCTGCGCCCGTACAGCGTCGGCCCCGAGGGCGTCGCCGCGTACTACGACTCGCAGCCCATCGGCTTGTCCGCCTCGTACGACATCAGGGAAACCCGGCACCTCGCCGACGATCTGGTCCTCGGCTACCTCAGCGTCGACTTCTCCTTCACCGACCGGCCGGCGGTGACGGTGAATCTCAGCGTGATCGTGCGCCGGATCGGCGACGACTGGCTCATCAGCCACTACCAGGTCTCCCGGCTCGGCTGACCACACGCCTGGACGGTGCGGCCTCGGCCGGCCCCCGCCCACCGCCCAGGGCCTTCCGCGCCAGGACCGGCCGGGTGAGTGACGTTCGAGGTCAGGGGTGGGGCGGGAAAGCGCCGCCGGTGCCGGTGGCGTCCAGCGATGCCTGCTGAACGGGCCGATCGAGGTAGTGGATCACCTCGACCTGGTCCATGACCACCAGTCCTTCGGTCACGAGATCGTCGAGCTGGGGCAGGAAGGCGCGGATCTTGTCCTCGGCGTCGATGAGGGTGATGTGGCGCTAGGCTGAACGGGTGTGAGGGTGCCGCGCGGGTGAGAGGGCCGCGAGGCGCCCTGCGGCGGTGGGGCCCGCCGTACCCGAACCGCGGTGTCGTACCGCCGCCAACGGTCCCTGCTCGTGACAGCTCGCGCCCGCCTCCGGCGGACGCCCACGTGCAGGGGAGACATGCGCTCAGCTGAGGTGAGGCCCGCGGCAGTGACCGAGCCCGTCGACCCCGATGTCGATCTGTCGGATGCGCGCCAGCGCAGGGAGCTGCGCCGCTCGCACTACCGCGTGCTGGCGGCCGTCGCCGCGGGTGGCATGATCGGGACCGCCGCCCGGTATGGGGCGGCGCTGCTGTGGCCGACCGCGGCCGGAGCGTTTCCGTGGACCACCCTGGGCGTCAACGCCGTCGGCTGCCTGGTGATCGGCGTCTTCCTCGTGGTCGTGAGCGAGACCTGGACCGCGCCGGGATGGGTGCGGCCGTTCTTCGCCACGGGCGTGCTGGGCGGGTTCACCACCTTCTCCACCTACTGCGTGGACATCCAGCGCCTGGTGTCCGCAGGGCATCCGGGCCCGGCGCTGGCCTATCTGGCGGGCACGGTCGCCGCCGCGCTGGTGGCGGTCACAGCCGGAACGTGGATCACCCGCCGCGTCCTGGCGGCCGGGATGGCGAGACGAGCGGCGAGGAGAGCACGATGATCATGTTCGGACGGGCGCTGCGGCTGACGGTCTTCCTCGACGACACCGACACCTGGCACCACCGCCCCATGTTCACCGAGATCGTGCACCGCGCGCACGCCGCCGGGCTGGCCGGGGCATCGGTCTTTCGCGGCGTGGAAGGGTTCGGCGCCACCCAGGTCGTGCACACCACCCGGCTGCTGTCGATGGCCGACGACCTGCCGGTTGCCGTGGTGATCATCGACGCGGAAGAGCGGATCCGCGCGTTCCTGCCACAGCTGGACGACCTGCTCATCGAGGGCCTGGCCGTGCTGGACGAGGTCGAGGTCGTCCACCACCGCGGCCGGCAGACCAATCAGCAGGAGGAACGGTGAACTGGCTGCTGGTGCTGGTCGGTGGCGCGGTCGGCGCACCGCTGCGCTACCTGACCGACCGGGCCGTCCAAGCCCGCCACGACACCGTCTTCCCGTGGGGCACCTTCGCCGTCAACGTGGTCGGCTCGCTGATCCTGGGCGTGCTGGCCGGGGCGGCGCTGTCCGGCGTGGCCGGTCCTGCACTGCAGTTGCTCCTGGGCACCGGTTTCTGCGGGGCGCTGACCACGTATTCGACGTTCTCCTACGAGACGTTGCGCTTGGCCGAGACCGGCGCGGTCTTCTTCGCCGTCGCCAACGTCGTCGCCTCGGTGGTGGCGGGCCTGGGCGCGGTGTTCGTCGGCCTGACGATCGCCCAGGCGGCGTTCGGCTGACCTCCCATGGCGGAGCGGCGGTCTCGCGCGTGTTCGCCAGGCCGCTGCTCGTGACGCCGTCGGTCGTGCCGGTGCGCACGATCTGCTCGACGTGCTCGCTGACCCGGCCGGACACGCTCGCAACGTGCCCGGCTCGTCGCGATTCCGTGACTAGACCGCGCGGGCGCCGTGTGGGTGGCGGGGGCGCCTGGTGTCCACGTTGCCGGTCAGGGTTCTGAGGACGCCGGGCAGCTCCGCCACCGTCGCGGCGGGCAGGCCGGTCACGGTCTCCTCCGCCAGGGCGCACCATAGCTGCTTGACCTGCTCGGCCAGGGCCCTTCCGCTGTCGGTGAGTTCGACGATGCTGGCGCGCTTGTCGGAGGGGGCGGGTTTGCGGCGGATGTGGCCGCTGGCTTCGAGCTTGCGGGTCATGAGCGTGACGCTGGGCGGCTCGCAGCCGAGCGCCTCGCTGAGCTGGGCCTGGATCGTCGGGCCGGTCCGGGCGAGCTCGAGCAGGAGCGCCTCCTGTCCAGGGTGCAGGCCGAGCGGGGCCAGCAGCGCCGCGGCCCTGGCCCGGTGGCGCAGGCTCAGGAGGCGGATGGCCTGGTTGAGTGCGTCGGCTTGCTCGAAGTCCACGAGTTCTCCTTGACAGATTAGTTATGCGCATAATAGTTATTCGCATAACTAATCTACACGACTTCGAGGAGTCTGGCATGACCGTGAAGGTCGCAGTCATCTACTACAGCGCGACAGGCGCCGTGCACGCACTCGCGCAGGCCGTCGCCGATGGCGCCGCCTCGGCCGGGGCCGAGGTGCGGCTGCGGCGGGTCGCCGAGCTGGCACCCGACAGCGTGATCGACCAGAACCCGCTGTGGCGGCGGCACACCGACACCGCCACGTCGATCGCCCAGGCCTCGGTCGAGGACCTCGCGTGGGCCGACGCGTTCGCGTTCGGGACGCCGACCCGGTTCGGCGCGCCGGCCGCGCAGCTCAAGCAGTTCATCGACCAGGCCGGCGGCCTGTGGCGGGAAGGCGTGCTGGCCGACAAGCCGGTGACGGCGTTCACCTCGGCGTTCAACCGGCACGGCGGCAGCGAGGCCACGATCTTGTCGCTGGGCAACGTCTTCTACCACTGGGGGGCGCTGATCGTCCCGCCCGGATTCACCGATCCGGTCGTGTACGCCGCCGGCGGCAACCCCTACGGCACGTCGTTCGTGACCGGCCCGACCGGAGACGGCCCGGACGCCGCGGCGCTGGAAGCGGCCAGGTACCAGGGACGGCGGCTGGCCCGGATCACGACCCGGCTGCTGGAGAGCGGCCGCGGCACCGATGCCGACGGGAACTCCAGCGAAGCCATGGCCGGAACGATCTCCCAGACCGCGTGAGCGGCGGATCAGAGAGGAGGCAGTCATGACAAGCACCAGCACAACGCAGCGAGCCAGGTCGCACACCGGCCCCGCCTGGTTGGTCCTGTCATTGGCGTGTGCCAGCCAGTTCATGGTGATCCTGGACGCGTCCATCGTCAACGTCGCCCTGCCCTCGGTCCGCGAGGAGCTCGGATTCACACCCACCGGCCTGGCCTGGGTGGTGAACGGCTATCTGCTCAGCTTCGCCGGCTTCATGCTGTTGGGTGGCCGCGCCGCCGACCTGTTCGGCCCGCGCCGGATGCTGATCGCCGGGCTGTTCTTGTTCTCCGCCTCGAGTCTGGCCGGCGGTCTGGCGACCGCTCCTGGGGTCCTGGTGGCGGCCCGCGTCGCGCAGGGCATCGGAGCGGCCATGATGGCCCCGGCGACGCTGGCCGTGATCAACACGTCGTTCACCGAGCCGAACGCTCGCGCCAAGGCGTTCGGCGCATGGTCCGCCTCGGGCGGTGTGGGCGGGATGGCCGGCGCGGTCGCGGGCGGTGCCATCACCACCGGCCTGTCGTGGCGGTGGGTCTTCCTCATCAACGTGCCGATCGGCGCGGTGCTGATCGTCGTGGCCATGATGTCGCTGGCCGGCACGCGAACCGGCCGGCGGGAGTCGCTCGACCTCACCGGCGCGTTCACGGGGACGGCGGGGCTGGCCGCGCTGATCTACGGGGTCATGCAGAGCGCCGATCACGGCTGGTCGTCCGGGCCGGTCGTCGGGCCGGTAGCGGCGGGCCTGCTCCTGCTCGTCGTCTTCACCGTGGTGGAGGCGCGTTTCGCCGGCCAGCCGATGGTGCCCCTGCGGCTGTTCCGAATCCGGGGGGTGGCCGTCGGCAACGCCATGCTGCTGCTGTTCGGCGGCATTGCCATCGCGATGTGGTACTTCACGTCGCTCTTCCTGCAGAACGTCCTCGGCTTCAGCGCGCTTCAAGCCGGCCTCGGGCAGACACCCGCGGCGGTGACGTTCATGGTGATCGCGCGATGGGCCGCCACCCTGCTGCCGCGAACCGGTGTGCGCCCCCTGGTGCTGGCCGGCAGCGCCTGCTTCCTGACCGGCTTCGGCTGGCTCTCCCTGGCCCACGCCGACAGCGGCTACGTCACCAGCGTGCTCGGGCCTACGCTGCTCATCGCGGTCGGCATCGGGCTGACCTTCCCCACCCTCATGGCCGCGGCGACCGCCGACGCTCCCGAAGGCGACGCGGGGATCATCGGCGGCCTGGCGAACACCTCCAGTCAGGTGGGCGGGTCGATCGGCCTGGCGGTGCTCGCGACGGCCGCCGGCACCACAGCCGCGTCGGAGGCCGACGGGCGTTCCCCGGTCGACGCCCTCGCCGTCGGCTACGACCTGGTCTTCCTCATGGCGGCCGGGCTCGGCCTGGCCATCGCCGTGGTCAGCTTGCTGCTGCCGCGGCACCGGCGCGGCTGACCGCCGGGCCGGGCGGCAGGCCGTCGCGACCTTGTAGTCACCGCCCAGCATGCGGCTTGCGCCAGGTCATGATCTCGGTTGCCGGAAGGCGCTCCGCGAAGCGGTTGTCAGGTGATGTCCGTCGCAGCATCGCGCGCAGGTCCCGCTCGAAGTCCTCCAGCCTGTCGCCGAACAGATGAGGGGCGGAGTCGGATCGGGAGAACACCCACGCCACGATGTCGTCCGCGGCGCGGTCGACCACTTCCCCGGCCGGCACGACATGCCGTTCGAAACTCTCGAACCCGGCCCGCGCCAGAACGAGGTCCTCCCGGTCCGGCGTGCCGTTGACAAGTGTTCCCTGCCCCGCGCGGCGCACCGGGCCGAGGTATCGACGCACCAGGTCGCTGATCTGCGGGTACGGAGGAGCGGGCAGCGGCAGCGGCGCCGGTTCGGCGGGCGGATTCTTGAGGTCGCTCATGTGGACGAACACACCTCCCGGCTCCAGCATCTCCAGCACGATCTCGGCCACACGATCCCGATCCGTCCAGTGGAAGGACTGGGCGAACACCACGACCCGGAACTCACCCAGACCAGCCGGCAGGTGCTCGGCGCGGGCCGCCACCCAGCGTGCGTTGACCACCCCGCGGCGCTTGGCCTGCCGCTCGGCCTCGGCCAGCATGTCCTCATCGGGGTCGACGCCGACCGCCTCGATGAACAGCCGCGCCAGGGCGAGGGTCACGATCCCCGGCCCGCAGCCGACATCGAGGAGCCTGCCCCGGCCGTCCAGGCCGAGGGCCGTGGCCAGCGTTTCGGCGAAGCCCGGGGCATACGGCAACCGGCCGCGCTCGTAGTAGGCCGCGCTTCCCTGGAACAGCGTGCTGTCCCACTGCCATCCGTCAGGCATGTCGATCCCCCTCCGCGAGCGCGCCCACCAGCTCTCGTCCGCAGCAGCCTAGAAGATCTTGATCCACAGGTCCTGACGATCTGCTCGGCACACGACCATCAGCCCCCAGGGGAATGGCGTCGACCCACTTCGGGTCGCCGATGGCCGCGCGGCTGTACGTCCCGCAGGGAGGGACGTTGGTGACGGTTGCTGAAAGTTTGCCGCCGGGTGTGTGGCAGGAGAGACAGGACGAGGGACGCTGAAGGCGAAGCCCGAAGACGCTCTGCTGGGGGCTGTCACAGGTCCGGAGGCTTTCCTGTCCTAGCAGGCGACCGGTTGGCCAAGGGTGCCCCGGCGGACAGAAAGGTTCGTCATGAAGATCGTGGTAGTCGGCGGCACCGGCCTGATCGGGTCGAAGCTCGTCACCAAGCTCGGCGAGCAAGGCCACGAGGCGGTGGCCGCGTCACCGAACACCGGCGTGAACACCCTCACCGGCGAAGGGCTGGCCGACGCTGTGGCGGGCGCGCAGGTGGTGATCGACGTGTCGAACTCCCCCACCTTCGAGGAGGCCGCCGTGCTGGAGTTCTTCCAGACCTCCACCCGCAATCTGCTGGCCGCGGAGGCGGCGGCCGGCGTCGGCCACCACGTCGCGCTGTCGGTGGTCGGAACGGAACGGCCGCCCGGCAACGCCTACTTCCGGGCGAAGATCGCCCAGGAGAAGCTGATCGAGGAATCGTCGATCCCTTACTCGCTCGTGCACGCCACCCAGTTCTTCGAGTTCGTCCGGAGGATCGCCGACGACGCCACGGACGGCGACAAGGTGCGGATGGCGCCCGTGCTCTTCCAGCCCATGGCGGGCGACGACGTCGCCGAGGCGGTCGGCCGGACCGCGGTGGGGTCGCCGCTGAACGGCATGGTCGAGGTGGCCGGGCCCGAGCAGTTCAGGATGGACGAGTTCTTCCGTGACGCGCTGGCATCCTGGGGCGATCCGCGCGAGGTGGTCACCGACCCGCACGCCCACTACTTCGGAGCCGAACTGCTCGAGCGGTCGCTGGTGCCGGACGACGACGCCGTCCTCGGCCAGATCCGCTACCGCGACTGGCCCGGCCGGAACGCGGCCGAAAAGTAGCGCGGCCCCGCCCGACATCACACGGGCCCATCACCCATAGGTCACGACCCGGCGACCACCAGAGCCAAGCCGAGATCGACCGCATGGCAGAACGCGATCACCATGCTGCAGGAGGTCCAGCCGCCCTTCATCCCGGAGGGAGCGCGCGTGATGACCATGATCGGCGACCCCGGCGCGCCGCCGCACCAGTACTCAGGCCCGGCGTTCGGCTACGTGATGGAAGGTCGCGAGCAGTCCTAGGATCCGCGTCACAGGAGCCGGCGGGCGAGAGGCAGTCTGCTCCGGGTGACCAGCGCCGCCACGGTCGCCAGAATGGGCAGCCCCACCACCACGGCGATCACGAACGGCCACGGTATCGCGATCGTCGCGGGATCTCCGGTGCCGTGTGTCGTCATCGGCCGGCTCAGCGCCACGCCCGTCACCGTTCCCGCGACCAGCCCCACCAGCGCGCCGAGCACGGAGATGTAGAGGGCCTGGCCGGCCACGACCATCCGCAACGTCCCGGGTGGTGCGCCGATGGCCGCCATCGTCGCCCGATCAGACCGCATGTCGGCGGCTGCCAGGCGAGTAGCGGCCAGCGTGCCGCCGACGACGAGGACAAGAGCGCCGACGAGCCAGCCCCACAAGCCAGCGTCGGGCACGTTGCGGTAGCCCTCCTCGGCGGCGATCGTGACGCGGGAGTTCACCTTGGCGAGATCGCGCCACAGTGTCGAGTCGGCCGGCAGCCGGTGCATGGCATAGAGCTGGCGCTCCGCCGTCGAGAAGCCGGCCTGCTCGACCAGGGCGCGGGGCAGCAGGGCGCCGCCCTGGTGCTTGTCGGCGGGCGTGGCCAGCACCGCGGGCACTTCGAGCTTGCGCGGGGGGCCGGACGTGGAGCCCGCCCGCAGCGCGAGCTTGCCGTCCCGCAGCGCGGCCGCGTCGAACACCACGGCCTTACCGCTCGCCAACGCCGCTGCTGCCTGCGGGTCGTGGCGCCCTTGGAGGAGCCTGAGGAGAGCCTGGTCTCCGATGGCCGCCGTGCGACGCGTCCGTGTCCCGTTCCATCGCATCGTGTACCGCAACGCGTAGCGGCGGCCCTGGGCGTCCTTCGCCTGATATCCGGCGGCCAGCGGCACGCCCGGCAGCCGGCGGGCCGTTTCGGCGCGAAGTCTGGTCCAGGCCGCGTCGCCGATGTTGCCGGCCCAGATCGCCAGCATGCCGGTCGGGCGCGCCGAGGTGTAGGCGTTGCGCCGGTCCATGTAGTCGCTGTAGGTGCCGATGCCCATCGCCACGACCGTGGCCGTGACGGCCATGACGGCCGCCACGGCGCTCGCCGTACGGGATCGGTGGCGGACCGCGTCGCGGACGGACACCCGCAGCGGGAGGCGCAACCGCGCGGCCGGCCGTCCGGTGTAGCCGACCAGCCATGGCGTCGCCACCACCAGCCCGAGCAGGATCAGCACCGCGGAGGCGAGCACCCACACCGAGCCCGGCTGGCGCCGCGCCACCACGGTCGCCCCCAGCCCGGCCAGCACCAGCACAGCCCCCACCAGGGGCCATCCCGGCCGATCGGCCACCGCGGGCGCGCGGCCGGCCAGCACGGTCACGGTGTCCTGCCGAGCCGCTTGTACGGCAGGCACGAGCGCTGCCACGAGCCCGGTGACCAGGCCCAGCGCGGCGACGCCCAGGACCTGCGACCACGGTACGTCCGGCGGCCCGACCTGCCCTCCCCAGTGCGCCACGACATGGGCGCCCAGCACTCCGATCCCGATGCCGAGGGCCGTCGCCACGATGGTGGCCGCACCGCCGAGGACCAATCCGTCCGCCAGCACGATCGTCCGCAGGTGTCCGGCCGAGCCGCCCTGCGCCGCGATCTCGGCCAGTTCCCTGCGCCGTCTGCGGAGCCCGACCGCGAAGGCGGGCCCGGCCAGCAGCACGGTCTCCAGCGCCACCATGACGATCATCGCGCCGATCCCGACCATGTACTGGACGTCGAAGGCACGAGCCGGGGTGCGCGGCGAGTTCGTGATCATGGCCCTGGAGGTGACGTACAGACCGGCCTTGTTCAGCGTGGGCACATCGGTCCAAGACACAGGCTTCGCGGTATCGGCGAGCCATCCGGTGCCGTACTCCCCGGGAGACGAGAATTGATCGAACGGAGCCAACGGGAGATCCGGACCCACGACCTGTCGAAGCGACGGCCGGTGCGGGTGCTCGACCACGCCCACCACCGTCAGCGGCGTCGCAGCGGATGCCTGTAGGAGGTCGCCGGGCCGCAGGCCCAGCGCGGGTGTCACCGCGACCTCGCGGGCGGAGGGAAACCTGCCCTCACGCAGCGTGAGCGTTCCCCTGGTGAGGGGATCGCGCAGGTCGGTCTCCAGCGCGTCGACCTGCTCGGTGCCCAGCCGGAGCACGCCAGTACTGAAAGGGATCAACCGGGCGCCCGGTCCGAGCAGCGCCATCACCTCGGCGGTGCCGAGGCTGGGCGCGGCCGCTCCATCGCCGCCCGGGCCCCAGCTCGCCCCGTTCGGCTCCTGGCGGAGTACCGTACCCGCGGGTGTCTGCATGAGGCGGGCGTCGGCCGCGCCGAGCTCGGCCACCATGCCCTCCTGGCCGGTGACGTTCATAGTATCGATCAGGGTGAACATCGCCGTGATCACCAGGACGGGCAAGCCGATCATCACCATGATGAGCGCGCTTCGTCCCCGGGAACGCCACGCGTTCCGGCGGGCGATACGCAGCGCGGCGACAACGGCGCTCATCGGGCGCTCACCAGCGACACGTTCGTGGAATCCGCGATCATCCCGTCGCGGAGGAACACCACACGATCGGCCCAGGCGGCGTAGCGCGGCTCGTGGGTGACGAGCAGGACCGCCGCGCCCGCGTCACAGCGAGCGCGTAAGAGGCGCAGGATCTCGTCGCCGGTGCGCGTGTCGAGCGCGCCGGTCGGTTCGTCGGCCAGCAACAGGCGCCGCTCGCCGACCAGGGCACGGGCGATCGCGACCCGCTGGCGCTGGCCACCGGACAGCTCGCAGGGGAAGCGGTCGGCCAGATCTTCCACGTCGATCTCCGCCAGTACGGTCATGGCCTCCTCGCGAGCGAGGCGTGACCGCACGCCGTCGAGCTCGCGCGGCAGCATCACGTTCTCCGCCGCCGTCAGCGACGGGATCAGGTTGAGGTCCTGGAAGACGTAGCCGACGCTACGGCGCCGCAGTGCGGCCAGGTCGCGCACGGTGGCCAGGTCCTGCTCGTCGATGTGCACCGTGCCCGACGTGGGCCGGTCGAGCCCGCCCGCGAGGTTGAGCAGGGTCGACTTGCCGGACCCGGACGGGCCCATGACCGCGATCAGCTCCCCTGCGTCGACCTCGAGGCTCACGCCTTTCAGCGCGTGCACGGCTGTCGCCCCTTCGTCATGGACTCTGGCCACTTCGGCCAGCCGTACGACCGTCATCTTTCCTCCTCAAGAAAGGCCTCGCAGTGGTCCAGCCATCGCTGCTCGGCCTCGGCCCGGAAAATCATCGAATCGAGCACCAGCCGCTGAGCCGCGCCTTCCGCTGCGGCTCGCTTGGCCCTGGTCAGCTGCTGAAGGGTGCGCATGGTCGCCGTACGCTGCCGGCGGATGACCTCGGCGACGTCCACCTCCTTGGCTGCGACGGCCATGGCCAGCTTGATGACCAGCTCGTCCCGCGGCCGGTCGGACTGGACGACGGGGGTGTTGAACCATCGCGCCAGTTCCGCCCGGCCCGCCGCGGTGAGCGTGTAGACGACCCGGCCCTGCTCGTCCGACTCGCCCGGCTCGACCAGGCCGTCGCGCTCCATGCGGGACAGCGTCGTGTAGACCTGGCCGATGTTGAGCGGCCAGGTCGCCCCCGTCGACGCCTCGAACTCCACCCGCAATTGGTAGCCGTGCCGAGGCCCCCTGCTGAGCAGGGCAAGCAGCCCATGCCTGATCGACATGGATACCAAGTATGCATACGCAGTATGCGCTTCTCAAGGCGATCACGATATTTCGGGTGCCACCTGCGGCTACGCCGCCGTGCACCGCCGCATGTCCTCTAGACCCTCCACTCGGGTCCGTGTCACCACCCGCAAAGTAGCTCTGTGTGATGGCTGTTGAACGATGTGGTCGGGCATTGTCTGCTTCAGGTCGGCCGCAAGGTAACTGAGCGTTTCGTCCAAAGTTCGCTACGTTGCGATCACGGCTGCGACATACCGATCGGTAGTCGAACGGTCACGGATCATGTTTCTCCTGACCTTCAGCGAGACCGGGGAGAAACAGGTGCGGGCATGCGGCCCGAGTGGAAGCGCGCTTCCCTCGGCGCGAGGACATCCCGCGAGCCGCGGTGGACTTCATGGCCGGGCAGGTCAAGGTGGAGGCGGCTTTGTTCGTCTCCTACGCCTGGTCGGGACGCACGATTGAACACCACCGGGCGCAGATCAGAAAGTTCCACGACTTCCGGGAACCGACGGTGGGCGATGAGGACAAGCTCGCCGACTGGCTTGCCACCAAGATCTGCCCGGTGGAGATGTCGCGGGACCGGCTGCGCGCGGCGCTGCTGACGCGCTGCCGGGAGGACCGGATCGAGCCGCCGAAGGCGACCCGGATCGAACGCGTCCTGAGTGCGGCCGAGACTCTGTTCGAGCGGAACTTCACCCACACGACGCTGAACCGGTTGTCGTTCGATTCGGTGGACAAGCTGGAGGAGCTCATCACCCCGCCCCCGCACACGGCCAGTTCTGAGGATCCGCTCTCAGGACAGGCCGACGCCGAGCCGCAGGGACAAGACCAGGCCACCGCTGCCCACGAAGAAAGGCGGCGAGCGTTCTTGCAAGAGCTGAAGGAGGATCCCGGCTCCTTCCAACTGGACACGCTGCTGACCGAGATCGTGAAGCTGGGCCGGGTCGGGGAGATGGGCCTGCCGGCCACCCTGTTCGACGGGGTCTCGGACAAGGTGGTGGCCGAGTGGCGGGCGTGGTTGGCTTTCTCGGCAACCACGCTCCTCCAGCACAATGCCTTCGAGCTCAAACCTCCGAAACTGACCCTCATCAACAGCAGCTATCAGCTGGTGCTGTTTCTAGCCATGGCGCTGGTGATCGGGCTACTGTAGCGTCCGCGCCAGACCTGGGGCCCGGGGAATCTGCTCGCCGGTAGTAACGCTAAGGACCGAACCGCAGGTCAGGGTGTTCTTCGGTCACCGTAACGAGGTGGTGAAGCCCTGTCGCTGCGGCGGGAGGTCAGCCGGAGCGAAATCTTCGGGGGTGGGCTTTGGTCAGCAGAACCAGCCGAAGAGCCAGCAGCCCAGCCAGCGCAGGACGGTGACGAGCCCGATTCCCATGAGCAGCGTTGCTGAGCTGAGAAGCGCGAAGACGGCGGCGCCCTCCCACCAAGGTTCGCTCCAGTCCGCTGCTGCCGGGTCTTCGCGCCAGGTGTAGGTCAGGGGGCGGCCCGCCTGTCGGCTGGCCGCCGCCAGGACGGTGGTCAGGCGCTCCCGAGCAGGCGCCGTCTGGGCGTGATCGGGGGAATGGCGCCAGCCGAGCGCGAGCATGCGGTCGACAGGGTCTCGGTAGGCCCGCTCGAAAGCGGCCGTCTCGGCGGGGACCCGCTGCTCGGCCAGGTATCCCCAGCGTCCCGCCTGGGCGGGGTCGCCGAGGGTTCGGTAGACCTCGGCGAGTTGCTCTCGCAGGTCCAGCCGGTCGGGGTAGGTTCCGATCAGGCTACGCAGCCGCTGGCGTGCCATCAGGACGGCTGCCGGAGAGCCCTCGTCCACCTCGGCCGCCACCTTCGCCAGCATCTGCGTCACACCTATGGCGCCAAGCATCCCAGACAACTAGTGGGACTTTCCCAGCGCTACTTTGCGGCTGGTGACACCGACCCGAGTGCCGGGCCTCTACGTGCTCGCCGGAACCAGCACCCCGGACTGACCCCCAGGACGCCGGTCCCGACCTCATGGCATCAGCAACGCTTATCGGAGGAGCAGGAATCATCGTTGGCGCTTAAGTGGCCCGCCCTCCAGGATGGTGTTCATGAGAATCGCCCTGGTCGGAGACCGGTCACCCAGCGTTCGTTCCCATGCCCGCATCCCGCAGATCCTCCAGGCGCTGCGCGAGCGTGAGGGCCTCGCGCTCGACGCGTACTGGATCCCCACACCCGACGCCACCGACCTGGATGGTTTCGACGGCATCTGGGTGCTTCCCGGCAGCCCGTACCGCAGCGAGGAGGGCGCGGTCAACGCCGCGCGCACGGCGCGCGTGCGCGGCATTCCGTTCCTCGGCACCTGTGGCGGCTTCCAGCACGCCCTGCTGGAGTACGCCAGGGGCGTGCTCGGTCTCGACGTCGCCCACGCCGAGAACGACCCCGCCGCCCGCGACTTCCTGCTGCTGCCGCTGGAGTGCTCGCTGGCAGGACACGAGGGCCTGGTACGGCTGGCCCCCGGCTCCCTCGTCGAGCGGATCATGGGTTCACCCACCACGGTCGAGAGCTACAGCTGTTCCTACGGGCTCAACTCCGACTACGAGCAGCGACTCGTCGACGGCGGCCTCGCCTTCACCGGCAGGGCGGACGACGGCACGGTCAGGGCGGCCGAGATCCCCGGCCATCCGTTCTTCTTGGCCACGCTCTTCCAGCCCGAACTGCACGGCGACGGCTCCAGGCCGCACCCGATCATCACGGCCTTCGCCACCGCGGTCAGCCTCGCGAAGGCACCGGTCAGCCCCGTGTGAACGCGGGCCGGTCTTGCCCGGAGGCGGATCGGCCCCATTCGGGCGCAGGCCTGCCCCACGAAGGCACCGGTGAGCACACGCCGGCGCGCCCGACGGGCAAGCGGCCGCGGCACGCCACGCGCACTTCCATGCCGGGGCACGCCCCGATCGAGGGTCTGCGCGTGTCGGTCGTCGACATCGCGGGCCCGCGCTGGCCAGGTGTGTCACAGCGCGAGCTCGCACCTGGTCAGGCGCGTCGGCGTGTCCGGCGAAGGGCGCGCGCCAAGCGGGGCACGTCGGTGTCCCAGGGACGTCCCGGTGTCAGTCGTCGATGCCTGAACCGGAAGGATGGGTGATGTTGTCGTCGCCGATGGGGCCCCCGCCCCACCGTTCGTAGCATTTGGTGGGATTCTTGTGCTGGCTGCAGGGGTGTGCCACGGATTCGGCGCCGGCCACCTGCCCTGGCATCGTCACTGGGACGACAAGGGTCGCGGCCCCCATCGCGACGGCCACGAGAGCGTTCCTGATCGTGATCATGGCTGAGACTCCATGGTGAATCCCTGGGCGATCCCAGGGTGCTGAAGGAGCGCCGCGCCGGCATCCCCGTCGGCGCCGATGCGGCAGAGCAAGACAATTCCACGCTAATGAGCGACAAACGGGATGGTCACCTCGGGAAATCCAAAGCCTGGAGCAGGTCGGATTACCCTTCCACTATCGAGAGTGACGGCATGGCCACTTACCGTGACAATCGGTCCCGAAACCCCTCTACCGGCCGAGGAAAGACGTCCGCCCCCGGATTGCAATGTTCTGGCAGGTCATCACCAGGCGCGTGCTCGCAGGAAGACCGTCGGATCAGGACCCGCACGCAGGTCGGGTGGCGGTCGCCGTGCGTCTCGCGAGGGACGGGCTCGTCTTGATCTCAAGTGTGGTTGAGGTTGCACGATCGAACCCCACCCACGAGACGAAGGAACGCGCGTGATCGAGATCTACACCGATGTGCTGTGCCCGTGGTGCTACATCGGCAAGCGGCGCATCACCACGGCGCTCGCGGACGTCGCCGGACGCGAGCGCATGGAGGTCGTCTGGCGGAGCTTCGAGCTGGACCCAGGCGCGAGCGTGACGCCCGGCGAGACCGCTGCCGAGGCGATGGTCATGTGGTGGGGTGACCAGGCGTCCGCGAGGGTCGCGAAGATCCAGGCCCTCGGAGCCGCGGAGGGCCTGGATCTCGACCTGCACGCCGCGCGCCCCGTCAGCACCTTCGACGCCCACCGGCTGGCCCACCTGGCCGCCGACCACGGCCTGGCCGACGAGATGATGGAACGCCTGTTCCGCGCCTATCACACCGAAGGGCTCAACGTGGCCGACCCACTGGTACTGGAACGCCTGGGCGCCGAGGCGGGGCTGGAGGCCGTCAGGGTGCGCGACGTGCTGTCAGGTGACGCCTACGCCGCCGACGTCAGGGCCGACGAGCGCCGCGCCGCCGAGCTGGGCGTGCGTGGCGTCCCGTCGGTCGTGATCGACGACGGCCCGCCGTTCTCCGGCGTGCAGCCGCCCGCCGCCCTGCGCACTCTGTTCGAGCAGGCCGCCCGCTCACGGGTGTGACGCGGCGAGCCTGACCAGCCGCAGCAGCGACCACCGCATGAAGGCCCTGGCCAAGGGGCGGACCAGTGAGCCGAGCGGCAGCGACAGCTCCTCGGCCCAGAAGAGGCGTCCGCCGGCGATCCTGAACATGCCGGTGCCGCGCACCAGCAGACCCGTGTGCCTGACCGCTACCGCCGTGGGCGGCTCCCACCTGGTGATGACCATCGTGTCGACGAAGCCGAGCCGCCCGAACCCCGTGAAGGCGGCCAGCTCGCTGCCCACGCCGTGCCCGTCGCCCGCGACGACGCGGGCCGTGGTCAGGAACATCCACTCGGGATGCCTCGACCAGTCGGTCAGGACCTGGAACAGCCGCTCGGCGGGCAGTTGTGTCGGGACGGCGACGGCCAGGCGAGTCGGCATGATCTCTACTGTACGGAGGGCCGCACGCCCGCGCCGCGCAGCAGCCGTCCGGCCAGCTCGGCCAGCGCGGCGGGCAGCTCGGGCGGTTCGTGCACCTCGAACTCCACGCCGAGCATGCCGATCAGGTAGGCGATGCCCTGCAGCGAGTCGGCACCGAGGTCGAGCAGGCACGAGTTCTCGTCGATGGGGGTGAGCGTGCCCTTGGTGGGGCTGACGCTCAGCCGTACCTGCTCGATGGGGGCGTGCACCGTGACGCGGGCACGGTAGCGGTAGACCGAGCTGCTGACCCTGCGGGAGATGTAGTCGGCCAGGTCGTCGGCGGGCGGCCGGCGCGCGGGGAAGCGGGCGCCGAGCGTCGGCCCGGCGACGCGGTCGACGCGGTAGGTGCGCCAGTCGGCCCTGTCGACGTCCCACGCCAGCAGGTACCAGCGGCGACCGAGGTGGGCCAGGCGCAGCGGCTCGACGTGCCGGCGATCCGCCCGGCCCTGGTGGCTGAGGTAGTCGAAGCGCAGGCGCTGCCCGTCGCGGCAGGCGGCGGCGATGGTGGTCAGCGTGGCGTGCTCGACCTGCGGGAGGCCGCCTTCCATCGTGACCGTGGCGTCCTGCAGCGCGCTGACGCGATGGCGCAGCCGGGACGGCAGCACCTGCTCCAGCTTGGCCAGCGCCCGCACTGAGCTCTCCTCGATGCCGGCGACCGTCCCTCCGGCCGCGGTGCGCAGGCCGACCGCGACCGCCACCGCCTCCTCGTCGTCGAGCAGCAGCGGCGGCAGTGCCGCTCCCGCCCCCAGCCGGTAGCCGCCCGCCACTCCCCTGGCCGCGTGGACCGGGTAGCCGAGCTCGCGCAGCCGCTCGATGTCGCGCCTGAGCGTGCGCACGTCGACGTCGAGGCGTTCGGCCAGCTCGGCGCCGGTCCAGTCGCGGCGGGACTGGAAGAGGGACAACAGACGCAGCAGCCGGGTCGGAGTCACGACCTTCATATTAAGGGCGGGATCTGTCCTTTATTCGTTCTACCGTCGAAGCATGGAAATCAAGGAGTTCCGCATCGATGTCCCGCAGGCCGACCTCGACGACCTTCGCGAGCGCCTGGGCCGCACCCGATGGCCCTCCGAGATCCCGGGCCAGGGTTGGAGCCGCGGCGTCCCCACCGGCTACCTGCGCGAACTGGCGGCCTACTGGATGGAGCGCTACGACTGGCGCGCGCACGAGGCGCGGCTGAACTCGCTGCCGCAGTTCACCACCGAGATCGACGGCGCGAACGTCCACTTCGTCCATGTCCGCTCGCCTCGCGAGGACGCCACGCCGCTGATCCTCACGCACGGCTGGCCGGGATCGATCGTGGAGTTCCTCGACGTCATCGAGCCGCTGTCCCAGGACTTCCACCTGGTGATCCCCTCCATCCCCGGCTACGGCTTCTCGGGGCCGACCGGAGCGGCGGGCTGGGACCTCAAGCGGGTGGCGCGGGCGTGGGCGGAGCTGATGAGCCGGCTCGGCTACGAGCGCTACGGCGCGCAGGGCGGTGACTGGGGTTCCGGCATCTCACGCGAGCTGGGCATCGCCGAGCCCGAGCGGGTGATCGGCGTGCACCTCAACTTCCTGCTCACCTTCCCCTTCGGCGACCTGTCCCAGCTGAGCGAGGAGGACCAGGCGCGCCTGGCCGAGTACGAGGCCTTCGACGACAGGTCGGGATACCTGCGGATCCAGGCCACCAGACCGCAGACCCTCGCGTACGGCCTGCACGACTCGCCGGTGGGCCAGCTGGCGTGGATCGTGGAGAAGTTCAAGGAGTGGACCGACTCCAAGGACGTGCCCGAGGAGGCGGTGGACCGCGACCTCTTGCTCACCAACGTGATGATCTACTGGCTGACCGGTACCGCGGGCTCCTCCGCGCAGCTCTACTACGAGTTCGGCAAGTCGTGGAGCATGCCGGAGCGCCTGGAGGTGCCGACCGGCATCGCCGTCTTCCCCAGGGAGAACGCCAAGCCGGTGCGGGCGCTGGCCGAGATGACCAACGCCATCGTGCACTGGAGCGAGTTCGACAGGGGCGGCCACTTCGCCGCGATGGAGGAGCCGGATCTGCTCGTCGCCGACATCAAGGCGTTCTTCAGTCGAATCTGACGGTCGGCCGCTTGCCAGGCTCGGCGAAGGCGAGGAGGTCGACGGCCTCGGCCTCGATCTCCTCGCGCTGGGCCGTCGTCAGCGCGCCGAACGGCGAGACGGTCACCGTGGCCCTGTCGCGCTTCCAGATGCCGTGGACGTAGCCGTCGACCAGGACGGTGCCGTTGACCTGGCCGTTGATCGTGACGACGCGCTTGCGGTGTTCGTCGGCGATGACCCTGGTCCGGTCAGCGTGGCCGAGCACCAGGTTGTCGAAGGGCGCGACCAGGCGCACGGGGGCGGGCGTGTCCTCGTCGGGGCGTGGGGCGTCCCGCAGGTCGAGCAGCCCGCCGCCCAGGTCGACCAGGTCGAGCTTGGCGGCGGCAGCGCGCAGCCCGGTCAGGCCCGACCAGGCCTGCATGTCGGCGACCGTCGCGGGGCCGAAGGCGGCGAGGTAACGCCGCAGCAGGTGCTCGACGGCGGGCTCCGGATCGAGGTCGCGGCCCAGCCACGCCTCCACGGGGGTGAGGACGGCGTCGCCCGCCTTGCCCCACACCCCCCGCGGCGGCAGCTGGACCATGGGCAGCAGCCAGCGCAGGATCACCGGCAGGTCGGCGGGAGGGGCGTCGGGGAACCGCTCGGCCAGCAGCGGGGTCATGGCCTTCACCGACAGGGGCCGCTCGGTCAGCAGCGCCCTGCCGGCGGCCACCACGGCCGCGTGATCGATGCCGTCGACCCTCCTGGCCGTCAGCGCCCGGGTGAGCATGGGCTGGATGAGCGGCCTGATCGCCAGGCAGTCTCGGGCGCTGACGAGGTGTACGGTGCCGCGCATCAGCGTGATGCGGACGACCTGGCGGCCGACCAGCAGCTCGGCCAGCTCCTTCGGCTGGAAGCTCGTCATGCGCGACCACAGCCCGAAGTAGGGCGGGAAGGGCGCCTGGGCCTGCAGGCCGACGAGGTGCTCGATGACCTCTGTCGGGCTCATCGCGTGCCGGCGCAGCAGTAGCTGTCTGGCGAGGGTGGCGCGGTTGAGCGCCCGCTGGCTGATCACGGCCACCACCTTAGAGCGCGCCACCGACAGGCGG
The DNA here is from genome assembly GCF_057708945.1 of Nonomuraea sp. bgisy101. Classification (NCBI taxonomy): domain Bacteria; kingdom Bacillati; phylum Actinomycetota; class Actinomycetes; order Streptosporangiales; family Streptosporangiaceae; genus Nonomuraea; species Nonomuraea sp. bgisy101. Next base: position 41,838 of record NZ_JBYITD010000009.1, on the reverse strand, counting down.
CGGAACCCGTGTCGTGGACAGGGGGTGCGTGAGCTCGGCCCGCCCTGGTGCCCTGCCTGGTCTTCGTCGCCGACGGCCTGGTGGTGGAGAGCGCCGAGTCCCGTCTCTAGGACAGGAAGCGCAGCACGGCCAGGACGCGGCGGCTGTAGCCGGTGGTGTGCGACAGGCCGAGCTTGTCGAAGACGGCGTTGACGTGTTTCTCGACCGCGCTCTGCGACACGAACAGGGCCTCGGCGATGGAGGCGTTCGTGTAGCCCTGTGCCATGTGCTCGAGCACCTCGCGCTCGCGCGGGGTGAGCCTGGCCAGCGGGTCGGCCTGCGCCGTGCGAGCCAGCAGCTGCCGTACGACCTCGGGGTCGAAGGCGGCGCCGCCCGCGCCGACGCGCTCCAGCGCGTCGAGGAAGTCGGCCACCTGGGCCACCCTGTCCTTCAGAAGGTAGCCGACGCCTGCCACGTCGCCGGTCATCAGCTCGGTGGCGTACTTCTTCTCGACGTACTGCGACAGCACCAGCACCCTGACCGACGGCCAGCGGCGCCTGATCTCCAGCGCCGCGCGCAGTCCCTCGTCGGTGTGGGTGGGCGGCATGCGGACGTCCACCACCACGATGTCGGGCTGGTCGGCGGCGACCGCCTCGACCAGCGCGTCGCCGTCGCCGACCGCGGCCACGACGTCATGCCCCTCCTCGGCCAGCAGCCTGGCCAGCCCCTCCCGCAGCAGTGTCGAGTCCTCCGCGAGCGTCACCCGCATGGCAGCTCCGCCCTCACCACGGTCGGCCCGCCGGGCGGGCTGGACACCGAGAAGGAGCCGTCGAGCGCGGCCACTCTGCGCGCCAGGCCGGACAGCCCGCCGCCCGAGGGGTCGGCGCCGCCCCTGCCGTCGTCTTCGATGTGCACGCTGACGATCCTCGCATCGGCCGAGACGCCGACGGTGATCAGGCCCGCCTCGGCGTGCTTGGCCGCGTTGGTGACCGCCTCGCACACCACGAAGTAGGCGGCCGTCTCGACCTCGCGCGGCGGCCGCCGCGGCAGCTCGCACGCCACCTTCACCGGCACGGCCGAGCGTTCGGCGACGGCGGCAAGCGCCTCGGCGAGCCCGAGGGAGTCGAGGCCGCTCGGGTAGGCCCGCCATGCCACCTTGCGCAGTTCCGCGAGCGCCAGCTGGGCCTCCTCGTGCGCCTGCTCCAGCAGCTCGGCCCGGCCCCGTTTGGCCCTGCCGATCACCATGGCGAGCGCGACGAGGCGCTGCTGCAGCCCGTCGTGCAGGTCGCGTTCGATGCGGCGGCGTTCGGCGTCGACGGCGGCCAGGACACCGGCGCGGGTCTCGGCCAGCTCGGCGATCCTGCGTTCGAGCGCCTCGGTGGAGTGGGGACCGAGCGTGCGGAGGGCCAGCCGCCGTTCGAGCGCGTGCACGCCGACGATGCCCGACAGGTCGAGGAAGAGCAGCACGACGCCCGCCCCCAGGAAGTAGGCCAGCAGCCCGGGGGTCATGAGCATGCCGTCGACGGCCTCGCCATGACCCCAGGTCCACAGCGCGCGCACCCCGATGACCAGGCCGATGACCAGCAGGGCGACGACGATGCCGCCGAGGATGCCGACGGGCGCCCGCAGGGCCAGGTAGCGCAGGGCCTGGCCGCGGGAGAAGCCGCCCACCCGCACGTCGAGCCTGCGCGCCTCCATGGCCACGACGCGGGTGGCGGCGGCGGCCATGCGCGGGTGGGTCAGCACGGGGAGCGCGATCAGCTCGGCCAGGGCGGTCAGCGCTCCGAGGGTGACCCTAGCGACGATCCGCATGGCGGCCCTTGCGGCGTTCGGTCAGCCGTACACCGACGAAGACGAGGACGGCCAGCACCACCGCGGCGATGACGAGGTTGGTGCCGATGCCGACGTAGCCCTCCACGAGGGACCAGTTGTCGCCGAGGAAGTAGCCCGCCATCACGAAGATCGTGTTCCAGATCGCACTGCCGAGGGTGGTGAACAGCAGGAAGACGCCGAGCGGCATGCGTTCCACTCCGGCGGGGATGGAGATCATGCTGCGGAAGATCGGGATCATCCGCCCGAAGAACACGGTCTTGACCCCGTGCTTGGCGAACCACTCCTCGGTCTTCTCGATGTCGGACACCTTCACCAGCGGCAGCCTGGTGGCGATCGCGACCACCCTGTCCCGGCCCAGCAGCGCCCCGATCAGGTACAGGGCGAGCGCGCCGACGACCGAGCCCGCCGTCGTCCACGCCAGAGCCTCGATCAGTCCCATTCCGCCCCGGCCCGCGGTGAATCCGGCCAGGGGAAGGATCACCTCGCTCGGCAGTGGCGGAAACAGGTTCTCCAGCGCGATGGCGAGTCCCGCGCCGGGCGCCCCCATGGTCTCCATCAGGCCCGTCGCCCAGCCGGCGATCCCGTCGTTAGAAGTCATGCCCCAGAGCCTATGAGTGATCGAATATGCCCAGAATGAGGTCATCTTCCGAATTGAGCCTGGGGTAAACCACACCTACACCGTACGGTACGCTGTACGGCTATGCGGGAACTCCTTCGGCACGCGGCAGTCTTCGAACCGGGCGACCCGCCCAGGGCAGGCACCATGGCCTTCCTCGACCCATCGGGCGACGAGACCGTGACGATCGCGGAGCCCGGAGGAACGCGGGAGACATTCGTCACCCGCGTTCCCGTCACCGACGCTGTCGCGCTGCTCAGCAGGGCTCGCACCGACCAGAGCGCCGACCCCGCCAGCAGGTTCTGGGGCGCGGTGGCGCTCCTGGCGCTCCAGATCGTCGCCAAGGGGCGCATCAGGCCAGGCGTGAGCGAAGGCGAGTACGCCGCCTGGCGCGCGGGCCCGCTCGACGCCGCCGACCTGGCCAAGGTCAGGGAGCTGGCCGACGCGATGCCCGCCACGGCGCGAGCCGTACCCGTGCCATCGGCCCCCGGCCTGCTCCCCGACGCGGAAGGCCTGGTCCGCGCCTTCCTCGACGCCGTCGCCGACGGCATGCCACGCTCGCCCGGCGCCGTGCGCGCCGTGGGCGTGCCCGCTTACTCCGCCGCCAAGCCGGTCAAGACGCCGCAGCTGAGGGAGTGGGCGGCCGACTCCGGCGTCCGGCTGTCGCTGCGGATCGAGACCAGCGGCGGCGAGCACGCGAGCTTCCGCGCGGTGGTGCAGCTGCACAGCTTGGCCGACCCCTCGCTCGTCGTGGACGCCGCCGACCTGTGGGCGGGCCGCGACCAGGGGCTCGGCCCGAGGGCGCAGGTCGACGCGGTCGTCGAGCTGCGCAGGGCAGCCCGGCGGTGGCCGCCGCTGGAGCGGCTCCTCGACGCCGCCGTGCCCGACGAACTCGACCTGTCCGACCACGAGGTGTCCGACCTGCTGGCCGGGGCGGCCAAGGGCATCGACGTGCACTGGCCGCGCGAGCTCGTGCGCGGGGTCAACGCCAGGGCCGTCCTCGGCGGCGAGTCCAGCGGGCTGTTCCGCTTCGACTGGCATCTGACGCTCGGCGACGACGAGCTGACCGCCGCCGAGATGGACCGGCTGGCCGAGGCCCACCGCCCCGTCGTACGGCTGCGCGACCAGTGGGTGCTCATCGACCCCGAACTGGCCCGCAAGGCCAGGAACCGCGAGATGAAGCCGCTGACCGGCATCGAGGCACTCGGCGCCGCCCTCACCGGCACGGCGCTGGTCGAGGAGGAGGAGATCGAGGTCTCCCCCGGCCCCGTCCTGGACGAGCTGCGCGGCAGGCTGGTGGCGGAGCCGGTCGAGCCGCCGAGCGGGCTCGCCGCGACACTGCGCGACTACCAGCTGGCGGGTCTGCGGTGGCTGGCCCAGATGACCTCGCTGGGGCTCGGCGGCTGCCTGGCCGACGACATGGGCCTGGGTAAGACGATCACGCTCATCGCGCTCCACCTGCACAGGAACAGCGGCCCGACGCTGGTCGTCTGCCCCGCCTCACTGCTGGGCAACTGGGAGAGGGAGATCGCCAGGTTCGCCCCTGGAGTCCCGGTGCGCCGCTACCACGGCTCCCAGCGCACGCTGGCCGACACCGGTTTCGTGCTCACCACGTACGGCACCATGCGCCTCGACGCGGCCGTGCTCGCCGAGCACCCGTGGGACCTGGTGGTGGCCGACGAGGCCCAGCACGTCAAGAACCACCGCTCGGGCACCGCCAAGGCGCTGCGCGAGATCCCCTCGGCCGCGCGCGTCGCGCTGACCGGCACGCCGGTGGAGAACACGCTGTCGGAGCTGTGGGCCATCCTCGACTGGACCACCCCCGGGCTCCTCGGATCGCTCACCCGCTTCCGCACCCGCTGGGAGCCGCAGCCCGAACGGCTCGGCCGCCTGATAGCCCCCTTCCTGTTGCGCCGCCGCAAGTCCGACCCCGGCATCGCGCCCGAACTGCCGCCCAAGACCGAGACCGACAGGCCCGTCTCGCTCACCAGGGAGCAGACCGCGCTCTACGAGGCGACCGTGCGCGAGCTGATGTCGTCCATCTCGGCGGCCGACGGCATGGCCAGGCGCGGCCTGATCGTCAAACTCCTGACGGGGCTCAAGCAGATCTGCAACCACCCCGCCCAGTTCCTGCACGAGAAGGACCCCGTGCTGGAAGGCCGCTCCGGCAAGCTCGAACTCCTCGAAGAGCTGCTGGAGACCATCCTCACCGAGGACGGCGCGGTCCTGATCTTCACCCAGTACGTCACGATGGCCCGCCTGCTGGAGCGCTTCCTCGCGGGCAGGGGCATCGCCACCCAGTTCCTCCACGGCGGCACCCCCGTGGCCAGGCGGGAGGAGATGGTGAAACGGTTCCAGGACGGCGCGGCGCCCGTCTTCCTGCTCTCGCTCAAGGCCGCAGGCACTGGGCTCAACCTCACCCGGGCCGACCATGTCATCCACTTCGACCGCTGGTGGAACCCGGCCGTCGAGGACCAGGCCACCGACCGCGCCTACCGCATCGGCCAGACCCGTCCCGTGCAGGTGCACAGGCTCATCGCCGAGGGCACCGTCGAGGACCGCATCGCGACGATGCTCGAGACCAAGCGTTCGCTGGCCGAAGCCGTCCTTTCCAACGACTTCACCGAACTCACCGACGCGGACCTGCTCAACCTCGTGGAGCTGCGATGACCGCCGCCAAGGGTTTTCCCGCCTTCGCCCCGCAGGGCGCCGGCGCCCGCTTCGCCACCTCGTGGTGGGGCAGGGCCTGGCTCAAGGCGCTGGAGGACACCTCCCTCGACCACACCCTGCTCGCCAAGGGGCGCGCGTACGCCAAGACCGGGCAGCTCGGCCCCATCACGGTCAGCGCGGGCCGCATCGCCGTGGTGGCCGAGGGCGAATACACCGCCGCCGTGCACGTCGCCCCCGTGACGCCCGCCTTCGTGGAGCAGATCGCGGCCAAGGCGGGCCATCTGGCCGCGCTGCTGGACGGCGACCTGCCGTACGACCTGGTGGAGCTCCTTCCTGGAGTCGGCGATCTCGAGCCCGAGTGCGACTGCCCCGACTGGGGTCACCCGTGCAAGCACGCCGCCGCCCTGTGCTACCAGGCCTCGTGGCTGCTCGACCGCGACCCGTTCCTGCTGATGCTCATGCGCGGGCTCGACAAGGACGACCTGATCGCCTCGCTCCAGCGGGCCGCCGCGCCCACCGGTACGCCGGTCGCCGAGGCCTACGCACACGGCACTCCGCCGCTGCCGTCCTTCACGATCAGGTCCTCCGACCCCTTCGGCGCCGAGCACGCCGTCGCCGAGCCGCTCGAGGTGGAGCCGGCGCCGGGCATCGACCCCACCGCTCTGCGGGTGCTGGCCGCCGACGCCGCCCTGCGCGCCCGCGAACTGCTCGTATCAGGCGCCGCGGCCGTCCTCACCGAGTTCCAGGACAGGGTACGGCTGGCCGCCACCCACGACCTCGACATCGGCCTGCCCGCCGCCGTCCAGTCATGGCGGTACGGCGGCGCCGACGCCCTCGACACGCTCACCACCGCGTGGACCCCTCCCAAACAGGCCGTCGCCCGCGCCGGATGGCAGCTGCCCGGGTTCGAGGTCAGCCGTAACCGCTGGAGCCTCGGCGGCGTCCAGGTCCGCTACGGCAGGGACGGGCGCTGGTATCCGTTCGTCGACGCGGACGGCGACTGGTTCCCCGCGGGACCGCCGGAACCCGACCCCGCCACCGCCCTCGCCACCGTGCAGGGAACCGACTGATCCCCCACCCGATGAGCGGCGCCGACACGCGCTGTCCGATGCCTGGCGCTCCGCTGACGCTCAGCCCTCGTCTGTGACGCTCAGGCCGAGGTTGGTGGCGACGGTGACGGCCTGGAAGGGGTCGATGATCGCCCCGGCCACCTCGCTGCCCAAGGGGTCGAGCGAGGACAGGTCGCTGCCACGCAGGTCACAGCGAGTGAAGTCGGCCTTGCTCAGCCAGGCGCCCGACAGGTCGACCCCTCGCACCTTCGCGCCGGCGAAGCGGGCGCCGGTCAGGTCTGCCTCACGCATCCGCACGTCGGTGAAGGAGGCGTTGCGCAGGTCGGCTCCCGGCATCCCGACGAACGACCAGTCACCGCCCACGACCTTCATCAGGTCGTGGGTCGAACCGTCGAACATGCTGCCCACGAACTTGCACCTGGTGAAGGTCGTGTCGAAGAACGACGTCCTGGTAAAGGTGCAGTTGATGAAGCCGGTCTCCTCGTGGGTGGAGGCGTTGAAGCGGCAGTTGCGAAAGGTGCACTCGACGAACTCCGCTCCCCTGCTGACCGCCTCCGTCAGATCGACGTCGACGAACGCCACCCGCCGATGCTGCTCGCCCGACAGGTCCCTGCTGTCCCAGTCGGCCGCGTGGACGGTGGAGTCGGTCGGCGGCGCGGGGACGCCGTGCTTGCGCTCAGCCATCATGGGAGGAGAGCCTAGACGGGGCCGCCGACATTTCCTTGAGCGCTCCCAGCGTCGCGGCCAGTTCCTCCTGCAGGATGACGCTCGCCGCGACGCCGTCCCCCTTCTCGATCGCCTCCACCAGGCCCGCGTGCGACGCGTCGCCGGTGTTGGGGTCATGTGAGCGCAGTGCGAGCAGGTCGACCAGGTCGATCAGGCCCTGTCGCAGAGCGGGCACGAACTCGCCGAACAGGTCGGTGAGCACGGGGTTGCGCGCCGCGGCCACGACCGCGGCGTGCAGGGCGATGTCGGCGTCGACGAACGCCGCGTCGTCGCCCGGGGCGGCCGCCCGCCTGGCCGCCAGCGCCGCGCGAAGGGCGTCGAGGTCGGCGGCGGTCCTGCGCTCGGCGGCCAGCCGCGCGGCCTGCACCTCGACCAGCATCCTGACCTCGTAGACGTCGGCTACGGCCGCCCTCCGCAGCCGGGTGGGCCACTCCTCCGCGACCTCCGTCGCGATCACGAACACGCCCGCGCCCTGCCGCGACTGCAGCAGCCCCGCGCCGGCCAGGGCGCGCAGCGCCTCGCGCACGGTCGAGCGGCCCACGCCGAGGGTGGCGGCCAGCGTCGTCTCGCCGGGCAGCCTGGTGCCGACGGGCCACTGGCCGGCGGCGATCTGCTCACGGAGGTGCTGGGTGGCCTGGTCGACCAGTGGGCTGGGGCGAAGCATCGATGAACCTCTCAGGTTGTCTGAGGAGCTGAGGTGTGCTTAACCTACCGCACATGACCTGGAATGCCCAGCGCCCCAGCCCGATGCCCTACCACCGCTACCAGCCCTTTCACGAGCGGGTCGAGGTGCCGCTCGCCGACCGCTCGTGGCCGGGCAACCACCTGACGACAGCGCCCCTGTGGGTGCCCGTCGACCTTCGCGACGGCAACCAGGCACTGGCCGAGCCCATGGACACCGCGCGCAAGCGGCGGCTGTTCGACCTGCTGGTCAGGATGGGGTTCAAGGAGATCGAGATCGGCTATCCCTCGGCCAGCCAGACCGACTTCGACTTCGTCAGGCACCTGGCCTGCAGTGACGCCGTCCCTGACGACGTGACGCCAGTGGTCTTCACCGCGGCCCGCCACGACCTCATCGAGCGGACGTTCGCCTCGATCGAAGGGCTGCCGCGCGCCGTGGTCCACCTGTACACGGCGACCGCGCCCGTCTGGCGCGAGGTGGTGCTGGGCCGTACCCGCGCCGAGGTCCGCGCGCTGATCACGGACGCGGCCGAGCACATGGCCAGGCTCGCGCGGGCCGGCACCCGGTTCCAGTTCTCACCCGAGGTGTTCAACCTCACCGAGCCTGACCTGGTCCTGGAGGTCTGCGACGGGCTGACCGAGCTGTGGGACGCCTCGCCCGACCGTCCCGTGACCCACAACCTGCCCGCGACCGTCGAGATCGCCACACCCAACGTCTACGCCGACCAGATCGAGTACATGCACCGGAACCTGGCCAGGCGCGACTCCGTCATCCTCTCGGTCCACCCGCACAACGACAGGGGCACCGGCGTGGCCTGCGCGGAGCTGGCCGTGCTCGCGGGGGCGCAGCGGGTGGAGGGCTGCCTGTTCGGCAACGGCGAGCGCACGGGCAACGTCGACCTGATCACGCTGGCGATGAACCTGTACGCCCAGGGCGTCGACCCGATGCTCGACCTGTCCGACATCGACGCCATCCGCGAGACCGTGGAGTGGTGCAACAGGCTGCCCGTCCACCCGCGTCACCCCTACGGGGGCGAGCTCGTCTACACCGCCTTCTCCGGCACCCACCAGGACGCCATCAGCAAGGGCCTGGCCCACCAGCGGCCCGAGGCGCCGTGGCAGGTGCCGTACCTGCCGATCGACCCCGCCGACGTCGGCCGTTCCTACGAGGCGGTGATCAGGGTCAACAGCCAGTCGGGCAAGGGCGGCATCGCGCACCTGCTGCACGAGCACTACGGCCTCGACCTGCCGGTACGGCTGCGCGCCGACTTCGCCTCCGTCGTGCAGGCGGCCACCGACGGCAGCGGCCACGAGGCCACCCCGAAGGACCTGTGGGAGCTGTTCGCCGGCACCTACCTCGCCGGCCCCACGATGTCGTGGAGCACCTCGGAGACCGCCCCCGGCGAGCACCGCTTCACCTGCGAGCTGGGCGTCGGCGTGGGCAGCGGCCCGCTGTCCGCGCTCACCGACGCGCTGCACGGCGCCGGCATCGACGTGGACATCCTGCACTTCGCCGAGCACGCGACGGCGAAGGGCACCGACAGCACGGCGATGGCCTACGCCGAGTGCAGGGTCGGCGAGGTCACCTGCTGGGGCGCGGGCGAGGGCACCTCCGTCCTGACCGCCTCCGTCCGCGCCGTCCTGTCGGCCGTCCACCGGGCGACCTCGCTCCTCCCGGCCAGGACCTGAACGGGCGATCAAAGCCCCTGGAGACATCTCCATCCTTCACTGGGACAGTCTGTGACTTCCTCCATTCCGCCGAGGCCGGCGCCGCTGTTCTCCTGGAGCGGCAGCCCTCTCGGAGGAACTCTTGTCCCCATGCCAAGCACAGACCATCGACCCCGGCGACGTCCCGCAGGAGCGGATCTTCGAGCTGCTCATCGCCGCCGTGGTGCCCAGGCCGATCGCGTGGACCTCGACGGTCGGCCTGGACGGTGTCCGCAATCTCGCGCCGTTCAGCTTCTACACCGTGGTGTCCAGCAGGCCGCCCATGCTGTGCCTCAGCATCGAGGCGGCCGGTGACGGCACGGCCAAGGACACCCTGCGCAACATCGAGACGACCGGCGAGTTCGTCGTCAACACCGTGAGCGCCGACGCGGCCGACCTGATGTACGGCACCAGCCTCGAACACGCCGCCGACGTGGACGAGTTCGAGGCCTGCGGGGTCACGCCGGCGCCTTCCATGCGGGTCCGCCCGCCGAGGGTGGGCGAATCGAAGATCAGCATGGAGTGCGTCCTTCACACGACGCTGCGGCCGGGCAGCGACACCCTGGTCATCGGCGAGGTCGTGGCCTTCCACCTCGCGCCCGGCGTCCTGTCCTGCGACGGTCGCGTCGACATCGACGGCCTGCGCCCGCTCGGCCGCGTCGACTCGCGCTTCATCCAGGTCGGGAACCCGTTCCGGCTCCCGACCGCCTGCCGCCCGCAGGACGCCGCGAAGGGTGGGACATCATGTGGGTGACGGCGGCGGTGAGCCTCGCCGGCCTGCTGGTGACGGTCACTCTCGGCGAGGCCACGAAGGGCTGCCCCGTGGCCGGGTCCTCGGGTACGGCACAGGCCGAACCTCGCACGGGGCGGGCGAGCGCGCAGGAAGGGATCATTCGGTGACATCGGATCCGATCGACGGCGTCGGTCTCGGCGAGCGGCTGGCGGCAGGCGACCTCGACGCGCTCGACGTGGCCGAGCGGGCCCTGCGGCTGGCGCGCAGGCCCAGGGCGGAGGGCACGTTCATCACCCTGACCGTCGACCGGGCGGTCAGGGAGGCCGCGGCCGCCGGCGCCCGGCACGCGGCCGGCCGTACCAACAGCCCCCTGGACGGCGTGCCGGTCGCGGTGAAGGACCTGTTCGATCTCGCCGGTACGGTCACCACCGCCGGCTCCCGCACCCGGGCCTCCCTGCCGCCGGCGGAGCACGACGCGTCCGTCGTGGGACGGCTCGCCGACGCGGGGATGGTGTGCGTCGGCAAGACCAACCTCAGCGAGTTCGCCTTCGGAGGACTCGGCGTCAACCCGCACTTCGGCACCCCGATCAACCCGACCGCCGGTGACGAGCCGCTGGTCCCCGGCGGGTCCTCGTCCGGGTCGGCCGCGGCGGTCGCCCTCGGCATCGTGCCGGTCGCCATCGGCACCGACACCTCGGGCTCGGTGCGCGTGCCCGCCGCCTTCTGCGGGGTGATCGGCTACAAGGCCAGCGCGGGCCGCTACGGCGATGACGGCATGCTCCCACTCTCCCCGACCCTCGACAGCATCGGCGTCCTCGCCACGTCCATGCGCGACATCATCGCGACGGACGCCGTCCTGGCCGGCGAGCCTGCGTCGACCGGGGACGAGGGCCCGTCCAGCCTGGTGGTCCCGCGTGGCGAACTGCTCGACGACTGCGCGCCGCAGGTCCGGCGGCGCTTCGAGGAGCACATGGCGGCTCTGGCGAGCCAGGGCGTGCGGATCGAGGAGCGCCACCTTCCGGCCCTGGCCAAGGCACAGGAGGTCATGGACCGGAACGCGACGATCGTCGAGGCCGAGGCGCACGCACGTTACGGGCACCTGCTCCGGTCTGACGACGGCGCCCGGGTCGACCCCGGGGTCATGCGGCGGCTGGCCGGCTTCGCCGCCCAGCCGCGCGATCCCGCTCCCGTGTACCAGGCGATGGAGCGCCTTCGCACCGACATCGGCCGTGAACTCGGCGGCGCGATCCTGGCCTGTCCCGCCGTCCGCCACACGGCTCCCCCGCTGGCGCCGCTGCTGGCCGACGAGCGGCTGTACGACCTGGCCAACCGCCGGAGCCTGCGCACCACGATGCTCCTCAGCTACCTGGGCATGCCCGGCGTCACCCTCCCGATCGGAACGCCGCGGACGGGCGCCGTCGGACTCCTCCTGTCGGCCCCCTCAGCCCGTGACTCTCGCCTGCTCGCCTCCGCCGCCCGCATCGAGAACCGGCTGACGCAACGCCAGTAGCGCCGGCCAGGCGTCACGGTACCGACCCGGGTGCGCCTGTCGGCTCGGCGGGTCCGCTGGTGCGTCGGGCGTCCAGGCGGAAATCAGGACACCGAGTGGGCTTACCGTCAACCGAAGCCGAGAACGCCGTCCACGTGACCGGTTTCATGACCGTCCCGGCAGGGGCGGCGGTACGGGAAGAGGGTCAAGCATGCCCAAATATCTCATTCAGGCGACGTACACCGCGGACGGCATCAAGGGCGTCCTGCGAGAAGGAGGCACCGGGCGGCGCCAGGCGGTGGAGCGCATGACCGAGAGCCTCGGTGGCCGCGTGGAGCAGATGTACTACGCCTTCGGCGAGACCGACGTCTACGTCATCGTCGACCTGCCCGACAATGTCTCCTCGGCCGCCTTGGGCCTCAGGGTGTCGGCGGCCGGCGGAGCCCGCACGAAGACGGTCGTCCTCCTGACGCCGGAGGAGATCGACGAGGCTACGAGGCAGGAGGTGGAGTACCGGGCCCCCGGCACCTGACAGGGACCGCCCGGGGAGGAAGCGATCAGCTCGCCGGGATACGGCCGCACGGCAGGCTGGCCTTGGGCGCCGTCCTGGTGGCCCTGGCCACGCTGCTGGTTTACGTCATGTTCAGATGAACGTGATGGTCAGGCGGCGGGATGGACGGGCCGTCGGCAGTCAATGGGAGCTCGGCTCAGTCTTTCGGACGGACGAACAGCTCGAGGTGCGAGCACCCCACACAGCGGTAGGCGTCGATGATCCAGCGCGTCTTCCACAGGCGCCTGGCACCGCCGAACAGCCCGCGCTCCAGAGGGCCCTGGATCCAGCGAGCGTACCCCTGAGAATGCTCGCCGCCGTCCTCGATGAAGCCCGGCTCGAGCTCCGTGCCATCGCATTGGGTGCATCGCATGCCCGCATTGTGCCAGTACGGCGATCATCAAGGCTCGGGCGAGTCGCTCCCTTCCGGCCGGCACGCGCGACGGCCTCGGGAGATGGGAATGCTCAGCTCACGACGAATGGGTGGTGTAGTAGCGCCGCGACTTGTCGCGGCTGCCGCAGGTGGTCATGCTGCACCACCGGCGGCGGCGGTTCTTGCTGGTGTCGAGGAACAGCCAGCAGCAGGACGGGCACTCTCCGAGACGGTCCAGCGGCCCTTGGGTGAGCACTTCGACCGTTGACGCCGCGACCTCCCACAGCAGGGTTCGCGCCGTTCGCGGAGCGCTCCACGACAGCCGGAAGGTGCTGTCATCGCCTTCGAGCCGGCCGTGAGCGACGCCGTCGGCGTGCACGGCGGTGACGGCGTCGAGGTCGGCTCGCGGCGCGCTCTCCCCGCGCGCGAGCGGCTGGAACACCCGGAACACCGCCTCACGTAGATCGCGGGCGGCGGGCAGCGTATCGGCCAGGCCTGCCGGGTCTTCGATCGGATGGCCCGTCGCGCGGGCCCAGTCGGTGGCCCCGGGCGCCGTGGCCAGCCAGTCGCGCCGGGCCACCGGGCGGGCGTTGACGGTGTTGGCGAAGTCGAGGCACAACGCGTTGCCGACCAGCTCGACATAGGTCATTCCCCAAGTATCTCACCAATCAAGCCGTGTTGACAGGTAAGGAGGCCTGAGCCAGGCTATGACCGATCAAACGCGTTTGAAAGGTGAGAATCGATGCGCCTTCGCCCCAGGTCACTCGGCAGGCCGTTCAACGCCCTGTGGTTCGGCACCGGCGCCGCCAACCTGGGCGACGGCATGGCGCTGTTCGCGCTGCCGCTGCTCGCCGTCGCCGTCGAGGCCTCGCCCGGCGGGGTGGCGGCGGTGACGGCGGCACTCACCCTCGCCTGGCCGGTCTTCGGGATGCACGCCGGCTGGATCGTCGACCGGGTCGACCGCCGGATGCTGCTGAGCGGGGTCAACGCGGTTCGCGCGGCCGTACTGACGGGCCTTTCCGTCAGCCACGTCACCGGCACCCTGTCACTGCCGGTACTGCTGGCCGCGGCGGTGCTGCTGGGCGCCGCAGAGACGCTGGTGGACACCGCCCTGACCTCCACCGTCCCGATGGTCGTCCAACCCGTGGGCCGTAACAGCGCGAACGCGCGGATCGAAGCGACCATCAACCTCACCAACCAACTCGCCGGGCCACCGCTGGCAGGACTGCTGGCGAGCGCCACGCTCGCCCTCGCCACCGGCGCGAGCGCGGCCCTCTACGTCGTCGCCGTCGCCGGACTCGCGGCGATGACGCTGCGCCGCGCACCAGAGCAGGCAGGCGCCGCCGCGGGGAGCGGCGGCGTGGCCGCCGGCTTCCGGTATCTGTGGCGGCTGCCCGTGGTGCGGACGCTGACCCTGTTCACCGCCGCGATGAACATCGTCTGGGCGGCCGCCACGGCCCTGCTCGTCGTGTACGCGGTCAGCCCGGGCCCGCTCAGGCTCACCACCGCCCAGTACGGCCTGCTGCTCACCGCGATGGCCGTCGGAGGGCTGCTCGCCTCGGCGGTCGTCGAGCCGCTGCGGCGCCGGTTCGGCGTCACCCGGCTGCTGATCGCCGACGCCGCCGGGACCGTTCTGCTGGTGGCGCCCGTCGCGATGGACGGCGGGGTGTGGATCGTGGCCGCCGGCGTGGTGACGGCGGGAGCCGGCTCGAGCGTCTGGCGCATCCTGGTGGCCACGGTCAGGCAGAACCTATCGCCGCCTGACCTGCTGGGCCGCGTCTACGCCGCCTCGCGGGTGCTCAGCTGGGGCGTGATCCCCGTCAGCGCCGCACTGGCCGGTATCGGGGCGGAGCTGTGGGGGGTGCGCGCGGTCTTCGTCCTCGCCACCGTGCTCGCGGCCGTCGTGCTGGTCGCCTTCGTGGTGTACGCGCTGCGCACCGACCTGACAGCCACCGTTGAAGCGAGCCCCGACCCGCTGGCCGTCCCGTGAGCAGGGCCGGGCAGCGTGAAGACAGGCTGTGCCCGCGCCGGTCCCGCGGGGAGCCGGCCGCGATGCAGCGCTCAGGCGGGGGCTCCGTTCAGGGTCTCGACCTGGCCTGTGTCCAGCGAGTAGTACGCGCTGACCACTGCCAGGCTTCCTCTGCTCACCAACGGCGCGAGGTCCCGATTGCCACGCAGGCCGTCCGCGGTCAGTTTCACCTGGGCTCTGCTCATCGTCTCGACGGGGTCGGCGCCGCTGTCCCTGACGGTCTGCTCGTATGCCGGACGTAGGGCCTGCGCGATCGCCTGCAGGTTGCCCGGAAGCGGCTCGCCTTCCCGCAGGGCCTTGTACGCGGCGGAGACGGCGCCGCACCGCTGGTGTCCGAGGACGACGATGAGCGGGGTCCCGCTGGTCATCGGCCCGTACTCGACGGATCCCGTGACCACGGGCCCCACGGCGAGCCCGCCGGTACGCATCACGAACAGATCGCCCAGCCCGGTGTCGAAGACGAGCTCGGGCGGGACCCGGGAGTCGATGCACGACAGCACCACTCCATAGGGCTGCTGCTTGGCCGCCAGCAGCTCGCGGCGTGTGGGATCGCGATCGGGATGCCGGAGCGCGCCGGTCACCCAGCGCCTGTTGCCCTCCATCAGCCGTTCGTAGGCGGCCTTCGGCGAGTCAGGAGCCGGTCCCGTGGGCGGCGCGGGCGTCGTCTTGCCCGCCTTGCTCACGACGTGCACCACCTCGCCAGTCGAGCAGCCGGCGAGGTGTGCCGCCGCGAGAGCCACGCCGCCTGCCAGCAGCGTGCGCCGCCCCGGACCGTCAGCTACAACGCTCATGGCCTGCATCCTTCCCGCGCCCGGCAAGACCCCGGCAACGGGTGCGGATGGAATCGTCACGATTTCTGCGGACAATCGCGACGCAGCCGGTCGATCACCGGGTGGCCAGGACGCGGGGGCGTTCTCTGGCGGCGGCCACGAGCACGGTCGCGGTCGCGGCGACCGCCAGGAGGGCGCCGATCCAGGCGACGGACGGGTAACCGGCGCCTGCGCCGATGGCGAGGCCGCCCAGCCAGGGGCCCACGGTGATGCCGACGTTGAAGGCGGAGAAGTTCGTGCTGGCGGCCAGCGTCGGCGCGTCCTCCGCGAGCGCGAACACGCGCGTGTTCAGCGCCGGATTGATGCCGAAGCCGAACGCGCCGAGAAGGAACGACAGCGCGATCGCCGCCACCGGGCTCTGCGCGGTCAGCGCGAGCGCCACCGCGCTGACGACCAGCCCGGCCAGGCCGACGAGCAGCGTGGCGAA
Organism: Nonomuraea sp. bgisy101; assembly: GCF_057708945.1. Lineage (NCBI taxonomy): Bacteria > Bacillati > Actinomycetota > Actinomycetes > Streptosporangiales > Streptosporangiaceae > Nonomuraea > Nonomuraea sp. bgisy101. Next base: position 26,125 of record NZ_JBYITD010000009.1, on the reverse strand, counting down.
CGGGTGCGCGTCGGCGGTCCTGCCGCCGATGGTGATGCCGATGAAGGCGCCCACGCCGTAGAGCGCGAGCACGGCGGGCACCCAGGCGGCAGGTAGTCCGGTGGTGCCGGTCAGCAGCGGCGCGAGGTAGCCGAAGACGACCAGCAGGGCGCCGGTGGACAGCGCGGTCGTGCCGTAGGCGAGCCAGAGCCGCGGGCTGGCCATCGCGCGCAACTCGCGCCGCAGCACCGGCACGTCCTCGCCGCGGGTACCGCCGGCGGGCACGGTGGCGACCACTCCCGCCATCGCCAGCACCGACAGCACGCTCACCGCCCAGAAGGCGGCGCGCCAGCCGAAGTGCTGGCCGACGAGCGTCCCTGCGGGCAGGCCGAAGATGGTCGCCAGCGTGAGCCCGCCCGCGACGACGCCCATGGCCCTGCCGCGCGCGCCCGACGGGACGAGCCCGACGGCGGTGATCGCGGCGACGGCCCAGAACCCCGCGTACACGAACGCGCCCACGACCCTGGTCGCGAACAGCACGTCATAGCCTGGCGCGACCGCGCCCACCACGTGTGTCACCGCGAAGATCGCGAGAAACGCCGGCAACGCCGTACGGCGCGGCCATCGCAACGTGACGACGGCCAGCACGGGGGCGCCCACCAGCATGCCCATGGCGAACGCCGAGATCAGCAGGCCCGCGTCGGGGACGGACACGCCCAGGTCGGTGGCGATGTCCTGCAACAGGCCCGCGATCATCAGTTCCGAGGTGCCCTGGGCGAAGATCGCCAGGCCGAGGATGTAGACGGCCAGCGGCATGAGCCGCGCCTCCTTTTTGGATAGATCAGTACATAATTGGCGCACGAAAAAATCAGATCGCGTCCAGCACGTTGCGCGCGATCGACTCGAGCACGGACCTGTCGGCCCCGCCGCGCACCGCGACCCGCATGCCGCTGATCGCGGCGATCAGGAAGTGGGCGAGCTCGACGGGATCCTTGTCGGTCTCGCCCAGTCGCCTGCCGGTCTCCAGCGCCGTCCGCAGCGCCTCGAAGCGCAGATCCTGATCACGCCGCAGGATCTCCGCGACGTCCTTGTCGCGCGGCGCCAACTCGACCATCGAGTTGACGACCAGGCAGCCGCGCGGATCCCGCTCGTCGGCCTCGACGACCTGCCACAGCAGTTCCCTGACCTTCTCGCGCAGGGGAAGGCCGCCTTCGAGCAGGTCGAAGAACGCGGCGTTCTTGCTGTCCATGTACCGGCGCAGCGCCTTCTCGAACAGGTCCCGCTTGCTCTTGAAGGTGTTGTAGATGCTGCTGCGGCCCAGACCCGTCGCCTCGCAGAGGTCCTGCGTCGAGGTGGCCTCGTAGCCCGCGGACCAGAACGCGCGCATCGCCGCGTCGATCGCCAGGTCCTCGTCGAACTGCCTCGGCCGTGCCATGGCTTCACCGTAACACGTTCTGGATAGATCAGTTCAATACGGTCGGCCGGGACCTGTCGAGGCTCGGTCACATCCGCCTCTGACACGATGCTCGGATGGTCGATGCCTATGCCGATGCCCGACTCGTCAGCCTGTACGACGTGCTCAACCCATGGGGACCGAGCGACGACTTCTACCTCGACCTGGTGATGTCCGCATCCTCGGTCCTCGACGTGGGATGCGGCACGGGAACCCTGCTGCGCCGGGCCCGCGACAGCGGGCACGAGGGCCGGTTGTGCGGCGTGGACCCCGCGGAGGGGATGCTCGACCAGGCCCGCCGTCACCCGGACGTCGAGTGGGTGCTGGGCGACCTGTCCTCGGTCAGCGGGCCCTTCGACCTGGTGGTCATGACCGGGCACGTCTTCCAGGTGTTCCTGACCGACGACGACATCCGCGGGACGCTCGCGGGCGTGCGGCGGATGCATGGCGAAGGGGGCAGGTTCGCCTTCGAGACCCGTAACCCCGCCTTCAGGGCGTGGGAGAGGTGGACGCCCGAGCACGGCGTGACCGTCACCGGCGCGGACGGCGCCGACGTGCGGGTCGAGCACGCGGTCGAGACCCCCGTCGAAGGGCACCTGGTGCGGTTCGCCACGACCTTCAGCAGTCCCGCATGGGACGCCCCCGAGGTGAGCCCGAGCACGCTGCGCTTCGTGGACGCCACCGCGCTCTCCTGCTTCCTGTCCGAGGCGGGGCTGGCGGTGCTCGGGCAGTACGGGGACTGGGACCGGCGGCCGTTCGGCGACGCGAGCCCAGAGATCATCACCATCGCGGCTCCCGCGAGCCGGTGAGGTCTCAAACCCGCCAGCGCTCGCCTGCTCCGGGCTGCTGAACTGGGCAGATGCCCACAACGACCGTTTCCACTCCCCTCGCCACGCCACTCGCGCGATCACCGCTGATCGGCTGGCTGGCCGTCGTGTCGGTGATGGCGGGGATCTTCTCCATCGTCACCGCGGAGATCCTGCCGATCGGCCTGCTGACGTCGATCGGATCGAGCTTCGCGATCTCCGACGGCGCGGCGGGCCTGATGATGACGATGCCGGGCATCGTCGCCGCCATCGCCGCCCCCACCGTCACCGTCGCGACCCGGCGGCTCGACCGGCGCACGATGCTGTGCGCGCTCGTGCTCCTGCTGGCCGTCGCGAACTTCCTGGCGGCCGCGGCCACCTCCTACTGGGTCATGGCGGTGTCCAGGGTGCTGGTCGGGCTGGTCATCGGCGGTTTCTGGTCGATCGGCGCGGGCCTCGCCATACGGCTGGTGCGGCCCGAGAGGGTCGGCACGGCGACCGCGGTGATCTTCTCGGCCGTCCCGCTGGGCTCGGTGCTCGGAGTGCCCGCCGGCACGCTCATCGGACACCTCGCGGGCTGGAGGGCCGCCTTCGTCGTCCTCGGCGTCATGTCCGTGGCCGTTTTCGTCGCGCTGGTCGCGCTGGTGCCCCGCCTGCCCGCCGACCAGGTGACGCGCCTGAGCGTTGTCGGCGGCCTGTTCCGTAGCCGCGGGATCCGGACGGCCATCGTGCTGACCTTCCTCGTCGTGCTGGCCCACTTCGGCGCCTACACCTACGTGACGCCGTTCCTCCAGCAGGTCACCCGGGTCGGCCCCGGCCAGATCACGACCTTCCTCCTCGTGTACGGCGTGGCCGGCATCGTCGGAAACTTCGTCGGGGGCTTCCTCGTCACCAGGGCGGTGAAGGCGACGTTCGCCGGCTGCGGCCTCCTGATCTCCTGCTCGACCCTGCTGCTCCCTCTGCTCGGCGGCGGCCAGGCGGGCGCGCTGGCCCTGCTGGTCGTCTGGGGTCTGACCTACGGCGCCGTCCCCGTCTGCTCGCAGACCTGGTTCGCCGCCTCGGCCCCCCAGGCGACCGAGGCTTCCGCCATCCTGTTCACCTCCTCCTTCCAGGCGACCATCGCGATCGGCGCCCTGCTCGGCGGGATCGTGGTCGACGCGGCCTCGCCGTCCGCCGTCATGACGGCAGGTGGCGCCGTCGCACTCCTCATGGCGGTCATGGCGATCGGCGGGAGCGCGGCGAGACGGTGAAGGCCTCCTCAGCTCGCCGGTGAGTGTGGGAAGAGTGCGGCGAGCCTCGACAGCGCGGCGTCGATCTCGGCGAGCGCCTCATCGGCCCCGGGGCTTGACGGCGGCCGGTAGGCGGGGCCCGGCCGCCGTCCGATCGCCAGCCGGACCGCGGTGATGTTGGCCAGCACCGCGGCGACGGTCTCCGGCTCCCGTGATGATCGGTTGACGGCACGGGCGGGCCCCGCGCACGAGCGTACGGCGTCGATCGCGTCGGCCAGATGCGGCCCTCCACGGCGGCGGAGCGCGCGGTGTGCCTTCAGCGGTCCGGCCAGCAGGCCGAGCTGTTCGACGGCGTGGTCGAACCGGGCCCTGTGGTACTCGCGATCCTCCCCGCGGAGGAGGTCGGCGAGCGCCGCCAGCGCGTCCGCGACCCGCCTGCGCACGACGTCGACGGTCCTGATCGGAGCGATCAGCCACGATGCCGCGATCCCGATGACGGCGCCGGCCACGATCGCCATGAGCCGCTGTCGCAGGAGCGCTGGGTCCGCCTGCCCGATATAGCCGTACAGCAGCGACAAGGCGGCGGTGATGCAGGCGGCCCAGTAGCCGTAGCTCTTTGGCCGGAGCCAGGTGGCCGCGGCGAGGATCGCGAAGATCAGCACGACGGCCCACGGATCCCGCGGGCCGAACAGCCCAGCGATCCAGCTCGCCACGACAGTGCCGAGCGCCGCGCCGAGTGCCCGGAGCGCACCCTTGTGCAGGACGTCACCGCGGCTGCGCGATCCGCTGCACACGATGAAGGTGGTGAGCACCGCCCACGTCCAGTGCTCGGGGAAGGCGAGGTGCCCGGCGGCGAACGCCACGGAGAGGGCGACACTCATCTGCAGCGCCATCCGTGTGCTCGGCAGGATGCCTGAACCCGCCCGCCGCTCGGCCGCCGCCGCAGGCGTCCGTCCGAGCAGGCCGCCGGGCACCTGGGCGACGGCGACCCAGAAGACGGCGATCAGCGTCGCGACCGCCGTCCACGGGCCGGAGGCGATCGGCTCCGGCACGACGAGCGCCGTGATCAGAGGAAGGGTGGCCAGGGTCCCGGCTTTGGTGGCCCGAGGTCCGAAGCGGCGGATCCAGATGGCGACGCCTGCCGCGAGGACGAAGACGGCGGGCATGAACGAGCCCGTCCCGGCCAGCGCCAGGGCGGTCACCGGCAGCACCACGAGACCGATGAGGTGGTCGGAGAGATCCGCTGTCCGCTGCGTCCAGGCCAGCGTCCAGGTCAGAGCGACCGTCTGGATGATCGCACCGAGGTCGAGCCCGATGAGGAGGGCGGTGCCGTAGCCGAGAAGCACGGCGACCATGATGACCAACATGGCCGGATAGTAAGTGATAGCGTATCAATATGGCTAACGAATCCGCTGCGGAGATCCGACAGGGGGTCACCAGACTCGCCCGTCGCATGCGGGCGGTGCGCCCCGCTGGGGCGCTCAGCAACAACAAGCTCGGCGTCCTCGCCCACCTGTATCGTCACGGCCCCTCCACCCCTGGAGAGCTCGCGGCCGCAGAGCGGCAGCGACCCCAGTCGCTCACCAGGCTCTTCGCAGAGCTCGAGCAGGACGGTCTCGTCTCGCGCGACAGCGGCGAGGCCGATCGCCGCCGATCGGTCCTCACCATCACCCGGGCGGGCACCGACGCTCTGCGGCGTGACATGGCGGAAAGGGACGCGTGGCTGACGTCGGCGATGGCCGGGCTCACCGAGACCGAGCGCCAGGTCCTGCTGCTGGCAGGGCGGCTGATGGACCGGCTCGCCGACAGCTAATCGCTAAGATGTCTCTTACTAATCAGGGAATCATGCACTGGCCTGCGCCGCGTGGCGCCTCATCGCGGGAAGCGGCGAACTCGGTCAGGACACGATCACCCTGCCGCCGTACGGCTGGGCGATCGCCTCGCGCGCCAGGGCGCGTTCAGAGCGCCGCGCGCAAGCGTCGCAGCTCGTCCGCGATGCCGGCCAACGTCCAGTGCGCGTTGAGCCCGCTCGGGTTCGGCAGCACCCACACAGGCGTCTCACCGATCTTCGCCTCCTGCGGCCCGATCGATGCCCTGGGTACGGCGAAAGCCGTACGGAACGCTGAAACCCCCAGCACGGCCAGCGTCTTGGGCCGCACCTCGGCCACCAGCCCGGCCAGCCGTACCCCGCCCTCGACCAGCTCCTGGCGGGTCAGCTCCGACGCCTTCGCGCTGGCTCGGGCGACCACGTTGGTGATGCCCAGGCCGTAGGAGGGCAGGAGGTGCTGTTCGGCGGGGGCCAGAAGGCGCGGGGTGAAGCCTGACAGGTGCAGGGCGGGCCAGAAGCGGTTGCCGGGGCGGGCGAAGTGGTGGCCGGTGGCCTCCGACAGCAGGCCCGGGTTGATCCCGCAGAAGAGCACGTCGAGGGAGGGGCCGAGCACGTCGTCGATCACCTGCGCAAACTACCCCATCTCCGCGGGCGCTCGCGCATGGCGGACGCGGCGCCGCCCGAGTGCCCGCGGCAGGTCCTCCAGGGGAGGCAGGGGTCGGCGGCACGGAGGAAGTCATCGTCTCCAGCGCTCGAAACCGTCGAGCATCGCGGCGAGGCCGAGGTCGAAGTGCTCCTCGAGGCCCACGGCGTCGGCGCTCTCGGCGAGCGGTCCGTAGCCGGGCGTCCCCCGTTTCGGCTTCCTGCTGCGCCGTTGCGCGCCGAGGTGGACGGCGGCGAGCCCCATGGCGTGGCCGATGGTGTAGTCGCGCAGGGCGCGCGTCATCTGCAGGGCGATCTCGGGCGGGAAGCCGCGGTCCCGCGGGAACTCGATCGTCCGGTCGCCCGTGGCGATCGCCTTGGCCGACCGCACGGGGCGGGAGCCGAAGATCGGCACAGCGTGCGGGTGGGCGGCGAGCACCTCGTGCATACGCCGATAGGTCTGTTCGGCCAGGGCGCGCCAGGAGCCGTGCCAGGGCAGCGAATCGACGTCGATCTCGTCGAACAGCGCCTCCTGGTCGTCGACGTAGTAGTAGACCGCCATCGGGTCGACGCCGATCTCGGCCCCGAGCTTGCGCATGGAGAACTTCGGTGTTCCCCATGAGCCGTATCATCCCGCCAGGCCTGCGGCCGGTCGCCCACCGCACCAACCGCGCACCTCCCAGCACCGCGTTCAGGAGACCGGCCGTCACGGCCCTGCCCGCAGGGCCGGCGAACAGCCGTGGTGGCCTGGCCATGGTCATGGCCGCGAACGCCACGAACCCTCGCAGAGGTCCCTCACGCTCGCTGATCTCGCCGATGGCGCGCTGTTCGGGGCTGTCCGGCCCGTCGGGCAGGATGCGGATCAGCGGCGGTTCGTGCACGACGGCGCCGAGGAGCCGGTCGCCGTGCCGCGCCAGGGCCTCCAGAGCGATGATCGCGCCACTGCTGTTGCCGAAGACGAAGGCGCGGTCGATGCCGTGGTGGTCGAGGATCGCGACGACATCGACCGCCTGTCGCCCCACAGCGATGGACGCCTGCTCCGGCTCGGCCTCCAGGCGGCTGCGAGAGTTGCCACGCCGATCGAATGTGATCACCGTGTACCGGGCCGCCAGCAGGGGCACCACGTCCTCGTACACGGCGGCGTCGCCTCCCCCGCCGGAGATCAGGACCAGGGCGTCCGTTCGGCCAAGGACTCCATCGCCTGGCTGAACGATCACCTCAAGCAGAGCTGACCGATCGTCTTCCACCGCCCGCCCGGAAGACGATCGCCACGCCGAGCGCCGCCTCGGAGGGCACGAAGATCTCGCCCCCGGCCGTCCTGCCGAGCGGCACTCCCCTGCCGCGCAGGAACCGCTCGGTCGCGTCCGCGTCCCGTGTCGCCAGCGTGTAGGCGGCGAACCCGGGCAGGGCGGGGCAACGCTCGCCGGGCAGCAGATCCCCCAGGGCCGACGCGCCCACCAGCGTGACCGCGGCGTCGCGCAGGTCGAACACCCTCGCAGCGCCTTCGGCGCGTGCAGGAACCCCGAGGTAGCGGGTGTAGCGCTCCTCGACCTCCGACAACTCGGCGTCGGCCACGCACAGCACGCACTCGAGCAGACCCGTCGCGCCGTTGGGGTGCGGGCCGTGGCCGGAACCGGCGTTCTCCGCCAGGCCCACCCTGCCCTCGGCCACCAGCCCCGGGGCCGTCCCGTCGATCTCCAGGAACCGGACGGGCTCCATCCTGGTGCCCTGCGCGGTCTCGACGGGGCGCTGGACGGCGTGCACGCCGCCGTGCCCGACGCCCTCCTGGCTCAGCCGCGCGGCCTCGTGCCCGACGTCGTCGGTGTCGAGCATGAGGATGTGCACGCCCTCGAACCGGCCGAGGCAGGAGATCAGGTTCGCGGTGGTGTCGCGGATCGCCGCCACGATCCCCGCCAGCCTGTCGTCGGGGACGCGCAACGGGATGGGGCGAGCGTCGGCCGGCATGCGGCCCGTGGCCTCGCCGCCCACGAGTGTCACCAGCTCGACGAAGTTGCCGGGGAAGTAGGCGTGGGTGTTCGCCACGCCGAACGGCTCGGCGGGCGCGCCCGGCGCCGGCGGCAGGACGGGATAGGCCGCGGGAGGCAGGGTGAAGCCGAGCGTGCCGTACCGCTCGACCGCCTCCCTCATGTCCCTGACGACATGTCCGATGTGGTGCAGTCCGAGAATGGTCACGCGTCGCCTCCGTAGGCCGTTTGCCGGTAATCGCGGCCGAGCCGCTCGAAAATCTCGATCACCCTGTCCGCGGCGGGGGCGCAGGCGGCCCCTGTCGGCACCTGCGCGGGCCCGAACGTCCTGTGCAGGGTCTCGGCCAGGTGGTCGGCCTTGTCCCGCAGTTCGAGCGTGACCTGCGACGGCAGGAAGGGCTCGATGGCGAAGAAGCCGTACACGATCGTCGGCAGGGGGTAGTCCAGGTCCTCGGGGCGCAGTCCTTCGCGCAGCAGCCCGTGCTCGGCGAGCACGCCCAGGTACTCGCGGGAGGACAGCAGCTTGGCGTTCTCCAGCGGCCCGCGGGCGGGGTTGTTCAGGAAGGCGCCCATGGTGTCGGCGTCCCTGGTGAAGATGGCGCGCAGCACGGGCCGCTCCATCGCCTCCACGAAGAATCTGCGCATGTAGCGGTGCAGGGCGATCTCGGCGGGGTCGGCGCGCATCGCGGCGACCACCTCGCCGATCATCGCCACCGCCTCCCTGGCCCCGACCGCCAGGAACAGCTGCTCGCGGGAGCGCCAGTGCAGGTAGACCGTGCCCTTGCCGACACCGGCCAGCTTGGCGATCTCGTCGATCGCGGCTCGCCGGTAGCCCCAGCGCAGGAGCAGGTCCTTGGCGGCGTCGAGGATCCGGTCGGCGCGCGCCAGGCGATCGGCGGCATCCAACGGCTCGGCCATGAGACTCCTCTCGTATGACCAATGACTCATGACCAAATTAGCAATTTGGTCACCAGATGTCAGCGTTTGCCGCCTCCGGACTTCCGGGATAACGTGGCCACTCAAATGGCGACATCATCTGGATGCTGATGCCATTACAAGCTGGAGGCTTCCGTGGTCCCCGAGATCGATCTCACCGATGAGGAACTGCTGCGCGACCCCGCCGCCGTCTACGGCCGTGCCAGGGAGCGGTCGCCGGTGGCGCGCCTGACGGCCCCCGGATTCGGCCCGATGTGGGCCGTCCTCCGCTACCACGAGGCGAAGGCCATGCTCGGCGATCCCGTGTTCGAGCTCGGCGCCGACAGCTTCATGCGCCCCGCCGTACCGGAGGAGTGCCTGGTCTACCTGCGGACCATGCAGGAGATGGAGGGCGACGAGCACGCCAGGCTGCGCAGACTGGTCTCGCCCTCGTTCACCGCACGAAGAGCGGCCGCCTTCCGGTCACGCATCGAGCCGCTCGTCGACGCCCTGCTCGACCGGCTTCCCGGACGGATCGAGGACGGATCGAAGACCGGCGCGGTCGACCTGCTGGCGCACTTCGCCAGGCCGCTGCCGATCGACGTGATCTGCGAGCTGGTCGGCATCCCCGCCCAGGACCGGGCGAGCTGGCGTGAGTACGGCGCCGCCGTCGCCGCAGGACACGGGCGGCAGTTCGCCGACGCCATCCCCGCCATCGTGGACGGGGCCAAGGCGGCGGTCGCGCGCCGCAGGGCCGACGCGGGCGACGACCTGATCTCCGACCTCATCCGCGCCCAGGCCGCGGACGGCGACAGGCTCAGCGACACCGAGGTGGTCACCTTCGTCTGGCACCTGGTCCTCGCCGGCCAGACACCGACGAACCTCATCGCCAACGCCGTCGACGCCCTGCTGCGTCATCCAGACCAGCTCGCGGCGCTGCGCGCCGACCCCGGGCTCATGGCGCGCGCGGTCGAGGAGCTGACGCGCTGGTGCGGGCCGCAACTGCTGACCATTCCCCGCCGCCCCCGCGAGGACGTCGCGTTCGCGGGCGCGGCGATCCCCAAGGGAGAGCCCGTCACCGCCGTCATCGTGTCCGCCAACCGCGATCCGCGCGTTTTCGCCGATCCTGACAGGCTCGACATCGCCCGTGCCCCAGGAGCCTCCGGGCATCTCGGTTACGCCCACGGCCCTCACTTCTGCCTCGGGGCCGCGCTGGCCCGCGTGCAGACCGAGGTCGCGCTCGGCGCGCTGCTACGCCGCTTCCCCTGCCTGGCGCCTGCCGTACCCGAGGGACGGGTGGGCCGCCTGCCCGATCCCGGCACCTGGCGCCTGGCGTCGCTGCCGGTCACCCTCTGACCGCCGTGGCCCGCACAGGGGGCTGGGGCGACGTGCCGGCGTGCGCGTTCTGCGGCAAGAGCCAGAGCCAGGTCAGGAAGCTGATCGCCGGTCCCGGCCGGATCTGCATCTGCGACGAGTGCGTCGAGGTGTGCAACGAGCTGGTCGAGGAGGACCTCGACCAGGCGGTCACGCTGCCCGAGCCGAGGAAGCCGCGCGAGATCCACGCCTTTCTCGACCAGTACGTCATCGGGCAGGACCGGGCGAAGAGAACGCTCGCGGTGGCGGTGTACAACCACTACAAGCGCGTCCACGCGGCCCGGTCGAGGTCCGCGCCGAGGGACGAGCAGGTCGAGCTCGGCAAGTCCAACATCCTGCTGATCGGCCCGACGGGCTGCGGCAAGACGCACCTCGTCCAGACGCTGGCCCGCCTGCTCGACGTCCCGTTCGCGACCGCCGACGCCACCGCGCTCACCGAGGCGGGCTACGTCGGGGAGGACGTCGAGAACATCCTGCTCAAGCTGCTCCAGGCGGCCGGGAACGACGTCGGCAGGGCGGAGAAGGGCATCGTCTACATCGACGAGATCGACAAGATCACCCGCAGGGACGAGAACCCGTCGGCCACCCGTGACGTCTCCGGCGAGGGTGTGCAACAGGCGCTGCTGAAGATCCTGGAGGGTACGGTCGCCGGCGTCCATCCGCAGGGCGGGCGCAGGCATCCCGAGCAGGACGTGGTCCGGATGGACACGAGCGGCGTGCTGTTCATCGCAGGTGGCGCTTTCGCCGGGCTGGAGCAGATCATCGAGGCACGGGTGGGCCGCGGAGGCGCCGGGTTCGGCGCCGCGCCCGTGCCGGAGGCGGGCCGTGATCCGTTCGCCCACGTCATGCCGGAGGACCTGCTGCGGTTCGGGCTGATCCCCGAGTTCGTGGGCCGCCTTCCCGTGCTCTCCCCTTGCCTGCCGCTGGACAGGACGGCGTTGACGCGGATCCTCACCGAGCCGCGCAACGCGCTGATCAGGCAGTACCAGCGACTGTTCGAGCTCGACGGGGTGGAGCTGGCGTTCGACGACGACGCCGTCGAGGCGATCGCCGAGCTCGCGCTGCTGCGCGGTACCGGAGCCAGGGCGGCGCGCGCGATCCTCGAACAGGTGCTGGCCACGGTCATGTTCGAGGTACCGGGCAGGGACGACGTGGGTCGCGTGGTGGTCGGGCGCGACACGGTGCTCGGCCGTACCGGCCCGGTCCTGGTGCCGCGCTCCGACGGCCGCGAGAGCCGCGAGCGGTCGGCCTAGACCGTCGCCACGGGCTGCCTGCCGGGGACCCTGGGCGCCTTCGCGGCGGCGCGGCGGTTGATCAGGACGACGCCGAGGACGGTGACCGCTCCGCCGGCGAGCTCCACCGGGTGCGGCACCTCGCCCAACCAGACGAAGGAGACGACGAGCGCGACGGGCGGCACGAGGTACAGGGCCGCCGTCGAGGCGGACAACGGCAGCCTGGCGACCGCGTAGCCCCAGATGACGAAGCCGAGCGCGGAGGGGAGCAGGCCGAGGAACGCCGCCGACGCCAGCGCGGATGCCGGAGCGAAGAGGGCGGCGCCGGCCGTGGCGGGCACGAGAGGCAGGGCGAAGATCGTTCCTGCGACCATGGCGTAGGTCGCGACCTCGAGTCCTGTGTAGTGGCGCAGGAGCGGCTTGGACGCGACGTGGTAGACGCCCTGGACGACGGCGGCGGCCAGGACGACCAGGCTGGCGGCGGAGAATCCCGACCATCCCTCGGCGAGCGTGACGCCCGCCGTGCCCGCGAGCGCGACGACGCTGCCGACGACCACCGTGCGGGTGACGGACTCGGACAGGAACGCGCCGGCGAGCAGGACGCTGAAGACGGGGGCGACGGAGATCAGCAGGCTGGCGGTCCCTGCGGGAACGTGCACCTCGCCCCAGTTGAGCAGGACCTGGTAGGCCGTCATACCGGTGGCGCCGCACAGCGCGATGAGCGGCAGGTCGCGGCGCCTGGGCCGGCGCACCTTCGCGAACGGCGCGACCGCCGCCAGCGCCACGGCGGCGATCGCCAGGCGGAGAAAGGACAACGCGGCCACGCCCAGGCCGTCGACTCCGACCCGGATGGCGGGAAAGGCGGAGGCCCACAGGACCACGGTGCCCGCCAGGGCGAGGAAGCTGCGCAGGTTCATACCTCCAGCCTGCTGGAAACACATCAGAAAGATCCAGTTAGTCTTTGTTTGGCGATGCGTAAGCCAGGCTTATCTCTTGATGCGACGACGGATGCCATCCCGAAGCTCACCGATCCCGTCAAAGCCCTGGTACGCGCCGTGAAATCTCTCTCAGACATAGACGTACATCTAAGGCGGCCGTTACTGTGACGATCACTCGCAGTTGACCCGAGGAGTGAGTACATGGGCAACGTGGCCCCTTCTGAACCGCCCAGCCAGGCCGCCACCACGCTGGCCACCCAGCGCAACCTAGGGAATTGGCTTTTCACGGTCGAGGCGAAGAAAGGGTTCGGCCTGAAGAAGTGGCGTGACTCGCGCCTGTACATGTACCACAACGGCGCCGTCATCACCGGCCCGGACGGCTACATGGCTGCGTACGAGTGGTACGACGCGAGAATCTTGCAGAACCTCCGCACCGTGAACGGCGTGGACTCGGACGCTCGCTACACGCTGATCGATCCGAACGGCGCGGCCGTGAGCATCGGCTTCGGGAGCTGGGCCTTCATCGGACGCCAGAAGGAACGGTACGGCGTCACCTCGCACGTGCAGGGCGCACCATTCCTCTATCCGCACGACTGGGGACGGCACATCCAGGCCAGTATCAGGAACTTCCAGCTCCCGGACGTTCTGGCGCGCATCGAACGCGGCGAGACGATCGACTTCGGCGTCTACCGGGCCGACAAACAGGGTGTGAGCGGCAGCAAGCACCGGGCCGCCTGGGAGGAGATCACAGAGCTGGGATACGTCGTCGGCAAAGTCTGCTTCAACGGTTCACAGAAGCGCACGACAGTGGACTCGGAGCCGACGAGCTATGTCGTCAACCTGGACCTCTTCATGAAGCTTTGCCACCGTCTGGCCCCCATCGCAACGAGCTGAGCCCCGGCCTCGTGCACTTCGCTGGACCGTTGGATGGGGCGGGCTGGCGGGCGCTGAGCGAGAAGCGGGTCCGGCCGAGATCCGGCCAGAAGCGGCCACGAGCCGATCGTGTTCGTCACCTCGGAAGGGGATTGGAGGCTCTCCAGGGCTCGGGGGTGCAGAATCTCCCCGGGCAGGAATCCCTTGTTCATGATGCTGAGCTCGGCTCCGGCGACGAACGGGGAGCCGAGGTCGTGACCGCGCGCGCCGAACGGCTGCGGCAGCGGCACCAACAAGAACGCCATCTATCGCCGCTGGCCGAACCGGCTCACGCTCGGCATCGCCGCCTATCGTCAACTGACCACCACGGTGCAACCCCCCGACACCGGCAACCTGCGCGGCGACGCCCTCGAGCTCCTACGACAGGCCAACCGGCACTGGAGCTCCCCCTCGGCGCGATCCTGCGCGAGCTGCTCTCCGCCGCCGGCGGCGCGTCGGAATTCCTGGCCCAGCTACAGGAACAGTCGGGCGACGCCGCGGCCGCCCCCTGGTTGACCATCCTGGGGCGCGCGGTCGCGCGCGGTGAAGCCTCCCCCGAGGCGCTCCACCCGCGGGTCGCCACCGTGGCCATCGTCCTGCTGCGCAACGAATTCGTCGTGCGCGGCGTCCCTACCGCACCCGACGATGTCCTCGTCGAGATCGTGGACGAGGTGTACCTCCCCCTGGTGCGGCGACGCGGCCTGACGCCGAAGTGATCGTCGCGGCGGCGCCGCTGCTTCACCGCCTGTACTGCAGGCAGCGGACCGTCCGTCTCCGCCGCGCGGGAGGCCTACACGGCGACTCGCCGCGGCAGCAGCGCCTCTGCCAGCTGCCGCCATCGCGGCATGGCCGACCGGCCGGGCTCGATGCCGAGAACCTGGATGCCGACGTGGTCGGCGCCGGCGTCGAGGTGGTCGTGCAGCTTGTGGACGATCGTGTCGAGATCGCCCCAGAACACCAGGTCGTCGACGAGCCGGTCGCTGCCACGGCCGCCGTCGATGTCCGCCTCGGTGTAGCCCAGGCGAAGGAACTTGGCGATGTTGTACTTCGTCGTGAAGTACACGTGCAGATGCTCGCGCGCGATCTCGCGCGCCTTGTCCGGGTCGCTTTCGAACAGCACCGCCTGCTCCACGCCGAGGAACGGGCCGTCGCCGAGCACCTCGCGCGCCTGCGCCGTGTGCCGCACCGTCACGTGGTAGGTGTGAGCGCCTTCGGAGCGATCGCGGGCCATCTCGAGCATCTTCGGCCCGTACGCCGCGAGCAGGCGTCGCATCGGCGCCCGCGGGAGAGGATTGGCGCTCGTCGTCGCGTCCATGTCGTCCAGATAATCGCTTATCGCTTGCAGCGGGCTGATCCCTGGGCGACCGGCCCCGATGCCGAGGCCGAGCAGGTGTCGGTCGGGGTAGGCGTCGGCGAGGAGCAACGCCGCGCCCTGGGTCCACCGCGGCTCGCGGGACCAGATCCGCGCGATGCCGTTGACGACGCTGATGCGCTCGGTGCAGGAAAGCAGGAACCCCGCGTGCGTCATCGCCTCACGCCCGTCCCGCTCCGGGATCCAGAACGCCTGCCAGCCGAGCTCTTCGAGTTCCTGAACGGACTCCCGCATCATGCTCGCCGGCTGATCCTCGAAGTCGAACGTCCAGACCCCGAAGCGCCCCAGATCCATCCCATCGATCATGCCCATGTCTGCCTCCTGCCCGACGGCGCGGAACCGTCCTCACGAACTCATCAACGCATCGAAGTATCGCAGAAAGTCGATATGAGAAGTCAAATCTGCTCCCGGTGGCCGAGGTCGAGGACATGGAGAGAGGGTGATGACTGAACCGGGGCCCCCACTCGGGTCGGTGCAACCAGCCCCAAAGTAGCTCTCTGTAATTATGCTCACGGGCTGTGTTTACGGAGGTCGCTGGCTCATGGCCATGTCGGCCTCCCTCACGGGCAACTGATGGATCAGTGAGTGCGGCGACGGGGCGCCAGCACCTCGGTGATCTTGGCGAGGGCCTCAGCACCCGGCTTGACGTAGCGTATGGCGGTGCGGGGGTTCTTGTGCCGGGTCTTGCCCATGATGAGCTGCAGCGGGACCTCGGCCTCGCCGAGATGGGTGGCCGCGGAATGCCGCAGCTGATGCAGATCGATTCCGGCGTAGGTGTCCAGCAGGACGCGGGCGCGGTCGTAGCCGAGGCGGGCGCGGCTGGTATGCGGGCAGATGTCGGCGGCGGCCGGGCGTCGGGCGGGGACCGGGCGGCGTTCGGACAGGAACAGCGGGCCGTGCGTGCGGGTGCCGCCGTTCGGGAGCCGGAGGAGGCGGGGCAGCAGGTGGGCGGTGCCGCTGTCCCAGTACACCCACTCGATGGCGCCCCCCTTGGAGCGGACGGGAGCACGCCGGTGCTCCAGGTCGAGGTCCTCGACGTTGAGCGCCAGGATCTCGGCGGCCCGGGCGGCGGTCTCATAGAGCATCCGAGACAGCGTCTTCTCCCGCAGCGGGATGTCGCGGCGTGACAGCAGCCGGTGGATGGCGGTCTTGGCAACCGCACGGGTCTCGTCGGCGCTTTCCTTGCGGCGTTCGGCGTCGGCTGGGACTGACGGGGCGGCCCAGTGCTTCTTGGTCTGGTACCAGGCGAGCCAGGAGGTGATGGCGGCGCGGTTGCGGTTCCAGGTCGCCGGCGCGCTCGACCCCCATAGCTCAGTGAGCGCGGCGCCGATCTCGGCGTCGCTGACCTCGGCGAGCGGCCGGTCGCGGCCGAGCAGCGCGATGGTGCGGTCAATGGCCGAGGCGTAGGCGCGGTGGGTGTTGGGGTTGGCGGCGCGAGGGGTGGCCAGGAAGGCGTCGGCGGCCGCGGCGAGCGTGACGTGCCCGCCGCGCAGCGCGGTGATCTTCGGCGTGGCAGTCATGCCAGCCACCGGGCGGCGGTCGTCGCACCGCTCCGGATGATGTACCGGATAACATGCCGGAATCGCGTACCATCCCGGCGAGGCGTTGTCCTGGTCACCGCACCGTCATGATCGCTCATGTATGTGATAATAGATCATTATCACGTACATCAGTATTGCTCCGCCGCTCGAGTCCGTATCGAAGTAACTCTCCATAACTGGCATGAGCGGGGCGCCCTGCGCGTAGACGCCAGAATGGGCGCACGTGGCGGTCGGCGAGGATGCGGTAGACGTTGGGCCACGGACCTGCCCTTCACGAGATTTAAAGGCGTCCCGGTCCTGCCCGGTCAGCACGCTGCGCCTGCCGGAGGCGAGCATGCGCTGTGCCTCGCCGGTCACGCTGGTGGGGTCGTCCAGGACGGGGTTCGCCTTCTCCGCCTACCTGAGTCCGCCGAGACGGAGGGCGTCCCTGATCTCGCTGAGTTTCGCGGTCGTCGCTGGGGTCCACTCCTTCGCCTGCTCCCCGAGACGGAGGGCATCCTCGATCTCGCTGAGTTTCGCGGAGGACAGGACGCCCGCTTGCTCGATCAGGTCGTCCCGGGACACCGTGGTCAGCCACGTGCACGGAGTAACGCCTGGATGAGGGAACGCTATCCGCAGCACGCCTTCAAAGGGCAGTCCTTCCACGGCTCCTACTACCACTTCGACGCCCAGGCCGCTGATGTCGACGCCCGCCGGAGCGACGACCCGCATCGCCCGGATCCCGGACGCGTCGTCTCCCGACAGCAGTACGACCGGCCGCCGCTCGTCGAACGCGACCCACCAGACTTCGCCACGTTGCACATGTCCTCCTGATACAGGGCGGCAGACCGGACGGCGGTCAGGTCATGCCTCTTCGGTGACACCGCCGCGGCGTCGGCGATGCGGGTGATCTGTTCGGCCAGTTCTTACGAGTTCAGGGAGGACGTGTTGCAATGGCAGCCATGCGGTCGTCGCTGGTCGTTGGTTGCTCGGCATCGCCCCCGAGTTCGATGCCGCCGGCCAGCCAGCCGCCATCGATGGTGAGCACGCTGCCTGTGATGAACGACGCGCTCTCACCTGCCAGGAACGCGACCAGATTGGCGACCTCCTCGCTGCGCCCCAGGTCGGCCCAGCGGAAATCGGCTGGCGACGTCGAGCTCTTCGCCCATTATCACGTACATGAGCATGGCCGTCATCAGACGCTGGAGGCGGCGATGGGGACCAGGAAACTGATTGAGGGTCAGCGGGCAAACGTGACACCCGCATCCCATCCTCAGCTCGAAGCCGGCAACCAGTGGGCGGTATTCCGCGGCCGGTCATCCGGCGACAGTGAGTACGATCTTTCCGGTGGCTCGGTTGGTCTCGCCGAGCTCATGTGCCTTGGCCGCCTGCTCGAACGGCAGGACGGTGTCGACCTCGACGCCCAGCCGTCCCGCCTCGACCAGCTCGGCGATCGTCGCCATCGCGGCGTTGTCCGGCTCGACGAGGACGAAGCCCGCCCAGATGCCGCGCTCCCCAGCCTGGCGAAGGAGGTCCTCGTCAGGCCCCGGGTTGAGCTGGGCAAGAGTGCCGCCGTTCCGCAACGTCTGCAGGGAACGCGCCCCGTAGTCGCCCCCGATGCTGTCGATGACCAGGTCAACGTCGCGGACCGTCTCGGCGAAGTCCTCCTCGGTGTAGTCGATCACCTCGTCGGCGCCCAGCGCATGTACGAAGGCGTGCTTGGACCCACGAGCGGTACCGATCACGTACGCGCCGAGATGCTTGGCGAGCTGCACGGCCAGGTGGCCGACCCCGCCGGCCGCGGCATGGATCAACACGCGCTGGCCCGGCTGCACGTTCGCGGTGTCGTGCAGGACCTGCCACGCGGTGAGCGCCGCCAGCGGCAGCGCCGCGGCGTGCACGTGGTCGAGGCCGGCCGGTTTACGGGTGAAGTGCCGCGACGGGGCGGTCACGTACTCCGCGTAGCCGCCCGCCTTGTGCGGGAAGCGGGGCATGCCGAAGACCTCGTCACCAGGCCGGAAGCGAGTGACTCCGAGGCCCACGGCCTCGACCACCCCGGACACGTCCCAGCCGAGGATGGCGGGCGGGTCGCCCAGCAACCTGCCGACCGTCCGTGACTTCCAGTCCGTGGCGTTGACGCCGGCCGCGTGCACCTGTACCAGGACCTCCGTCGGCATCGGCTCAGGACGGTCAACCTCGGCCAGCGTCAGCACCTCGGGGCCGCCCGCGGACTCCTGAATGATCGCGCGCATCCGCGCCGTCGTCGTGTCTTCGCTCATGGGAGAACCTTCGTGAAAGCGGGAATGAGTGCGCAGCCCATCGTTATCTGGGTTCTTGGACTCTTCTCGCAGGTCAGAGTGAGATGATCTTTTCAGGCATGTAAGGCATGTTGACTGGCTCCTCACACCTTGGTGCGAGGAGCCAGACGCTCCCGTGGGCATTTGGCGATCTCGGGCGCATTGACCCTTTTTCGGAAGGGATCGACTGAGTCGCGTCAGCCGTTCGACGGCGCGCTCTTCAGCCAGCAGCGCTGCGTCGTGGTCATCCCTGGCTACCTTCACCGCAGCCGCCCGGTCATGTCGCCGACCAGGGCGCACAGAAGCTCATCGAGCACGCCCTGCCCTGTCGCTGCCCTTCGGCGAGTGCGCCCACCCGCAGGAGCGGATCGCGGCCCGCATCCCGCCCGGGTGACGGGCCGGTCAGCCGGTGAAGGGTTCCAGTGCGAAGCGGCCGATCGCCACGAAGGCGGCCAGGGCAAGGTAGCTCCCGTCCACCAGCGCGGCTTTGGTCTCGCCACGGCGGATCCGCATGATCACGGCGCCGGTCATGAGCAGCGTCAGGCCGCTAGCCGCCAGCGGTACCAGTACCGGCGCGATGCCGAGCAAGGCGGGCAGGATCAGGCCCACGGCACCGAGGACCTCGAGCGCTCCGATGGCCTTAAGGGTGCCGGGCTTGAAGTCGAGGACCCAGCGCGCGGCGTTGGCCATCTGGGCCATCTTCTCCCGTGGCACGAACAGCTTCCCGAAGCCGGAGAACAGGTAGAGGGCGGTCAGCAGGCCGGTGATGATCCACAGTGCGATGTTCATGAGTCTTCTCTTTGGCAGAGGGTCTGGGGTCGGCGGCCGCGGGGCGGACCCGGGGTCCCGGGTCCGCCTGAGAGCCTGAGGGGGAATGTCCGCGTCAGCCGAACTGTCCGGGCTGGTAGTCGCCGCCGGGCGTCCGGGTGATCACGTTCAGCCGGTTGAAGGCGTTGATCGTGCAGATCAGGGCCACCAGAGCCATCAGCTGATCCTCGTCGAAGTGCTTCGCCGCGTTCGCCCACGCCTCATCGGTGATGCCACTTGAGTCGGCGAGGCGGGTGCCCTGATCGGTGAGTTCCAGCGCCGCCCGCTCCGCCTCGGTGTAGACGGTCGTCTCCCGCCATGCCCCGACCAGGTTGATCCGCACCATGCTCTCGCCAGCGGCCGCGGCGTCCTTGGTGTGCATGTCAAGGCAGCCGCCGCAGCCGTTGATCTGGCTGGCGCGGATCTTCACCAGCT
The DNA here is from genome assembly GCF_057708945.1 of Nonomuraea sp. bgisy101. Classification (NCBI taxonomy): domain Bacteria; kingdom Bacillati; phylum Actinomycetota; class Actinomycetes; order Streptosporangiales; family Streptosporangiaceae; genus Nonomuraea; species Nonomuraea sp. bgisy101. The sequence continues at coordinate 6,401 of NZ_JBYITD010000009.1, read as the reverse complement.
CCTGCACCGCCTTCGGCAGTGCCGAGTCGGTGATGACCTTGTTCGACGAGATGATGTACTTGGCCCACTTCGACCCGACCTCGTTGACCATGGGGTTGATCCGGGTTTCCATCTCGATCTCCTTCGTCTTCGGATACTTGCACCACTACGACGAAGCACCCCACCAAGACGTAACAACCCCATGCGACAGACGTGCGCTACTCGGGTCGCGCGGGCAGACCCATGGTGTCGAGGAGCTTGCGGTCGCTCACGGTAAGGAGCTCGACGATCCGGCCGTCGACCACGGTGCACCCCACCACGCCGAGTACTTTGCCTTTCGCACCCCAGGCCACGAACCCGGGCTCGCCGTTGACCAGAACCGCCAGCGCCGAGGTCATCGACCGGATGCCGCGCAGGATCGGACCGGCCACCTCGGCCGCCCCGACCGTGGTCAGCACGCCCTGCGGGTGGTACGTGCGCCAGGTCACCTTCGGATCGAGCAGCCGTACGAGCCCTTCGAAGTCCCCGTTGCGCGCCGCGGCAAGAAATGCGTCGACCACTGCGCGCTGTCGCCGCGGCTCCTCCTCTGGCAGCGAGGTGCCCTGCACCTTCCGGCGGGCCCGGCTGGCGAGCATCTTCGTCGCGTCGGCGGACCGGCCGATGATCTCGCCGATCTCGGCGAAGGGCACCGCGAACATGTCATGCAGGACGAACGCCAGCCGCTCGGTAGGCGTGAGGGTGTCGAGCACCACCAGCAGTGCCAGCCCGACCGATTCGGCGAGCATCGCGTCGTCCTCGGGTGCCGCCCCGCCGTCCACCGTCACCACCAGCTCGGGCAGCCAGTCGTCGTACGACAGCTCAGCCCGGGTCTTGCGCGAGCGCAGCACGTCGAGGCAGACCCGGCCGACCACCGTGGTCAACCAGCCGGCCAGGTTGTCGATCCCGGCCGCGTCCTGCCGCGCCAGCCGGATCCACGCCTCCTGCACCGCGTCCTCGGCGTCCACCCGCGACCCGAGCATCCGGTAGGCGACCGCCACCAGACGCTCGCGCTGCTGTTCGAAGGCTTCCGCCAGTGCTTCGTGAGGACCTGATCCGGCCATGTTGTTACCTTCCTTGCGCTAATTCCGTCATGGTCATGACGCGACCGAAGGCGCCGAGGTAACCGTTCGGCGTGCGTCCTGATGGGAGACCGCAATGTCACAGGGATCGGGTCGCCGGCGCTTCATGGTCGTCAGGACGCCGCGCAAACGATCCACGCGCCTCGTGGAACTTACCGCTGACCTCGAATTCACCGGACGGCTGGTCGAGTGACGCGATCGTCACCGACCGGCCCCCGGCTCAAAGAAGCCAAGAAACTAAGGGAGATCCCCACCATGATCCTGGTAACCGGTGCCACCGGAAACGTCGGTTCCCACGTCGTCCGCCAACTCCTGGAGGAGGGTGAGAAGGTCCGCGTCATGACCCGCAACCCCAGCGGCCATGCGTTCCCGGACCAGGTCCAGGTCGTGACCGGCGACCTGACCCAGCCGGAGACCCTGTCTGAGGCACTGTCCGGCATCGAGCGGGCCTTCCTGTTCCCCGTTCTCCAGGGGGTCGACGGATTCCTCGACGCGGCCAAGCGAGCCGGCCTGCGGCATGTCGTGATGCTGTCCTCGGTGTCCGTCACGTGGTCCACGCCCAGCTGGGTCGGCGACGTGCACCTGCGGCTCGAACGATCCGTCGAAGCGTCCGGGTTGCCGTGGACCTTCGTGCGGCCCGACGCGCTCACGACCAACGACCTGACCTGGGCGCCTCAGATCATCGAGGGCGATGTCGTACGCGGACGCTACGGCGAGGCCGCGACGGCGCCGATCGACCCGCGCGACATCGCCGCGGTCGCCGTCCGCAGCCTCCTCGATGGGCGTGCCGGCGAGGGGTACTCGGTGACAGGACCGCAGTCGCTGACCCAGATCGACCGCCTGCGCGTCATCGCGGAGACCATCGGGCGGCCGTTGCGGTGGGAGGAGCAGTCCGAGGACTGGTTCCGGGACGAGATGGTCCGCCTCGGCATGCCCGCTCCGGGGATCGACGATTACGTCAACTTGCTCACCGCGAGAGTCGGCAAGCCCACGGAGGTCCTGCCGACGGTCGAACAGGTCACCGGCAGACCGCCCTTCACCTACGCACAATGGGTCGCCGACCACGCCGCCGCCTTCGGCGCGGCGTCGGCCTGACGGATTGGCGGCACCTGCCGGCCTTCGCGCATGTCCCGAGGACGAGCCCGGCAGCACCAGCCGACTGTCAACCGAAGCCGTCTCTCATCGACAAAGTCAGGGCTTGGTATGTCGCCGCGGTGCATGGTATTTCCGCTGGTCGCACGCGTTATGATCATCCTTTGACCGTGGCGGGAACGCTATTGACACTCTCCGCGCGCGAAAGAGCGCCCCGTGTCGGCGAGGCGCTCTTTCTGCTGCTGTTCTGTGACGCGATCTATACGGGGGCTCCCTCGTTCTGCTCGACGACGGCGAAGCGCTTCCCGCACAATCCGCTGATGATCCCGCATGCCTCCAGGACCGAGATCGGGCAGCGCGAAGGTGTAGGTGCCGATCACGTGATGTGCCGGCGGCCGAACGGCGACAAGCGGGCGGTGGGCCCCACGCCGTCCAACTCCAGATGGCGGTTCATGTCGAGCTCGAAGCGCCCGTACAGGTTCAGATGGGACCAGAACAGCGCGGTCAGCCCGCGCCGGTCGGCCGCGCTCAGCCGTTTTCGCCAGGCCGGATCGCGCAGCACGATCTGGATCAGGTGCGTGTTGAGGTAGGCGATCGCGGCCGCGACCAGGTGGAGTGCCAGCGCGGAGACCTCGACGTTCTCCCGGTCGTCGCCGGTCAGGTCGCCGGCCTTGCCGTAGAACAGATCCTTGCTGGCCGAGTTGAAGTTCTCCACCACGTTCAGGCCTTCGTTGATCTCCCTCCTCAGTTCCTCATCCGCGAGATAGTCACAGATGAAGATTGTCCGGACGACGCGACCTAGTTCCTCGATCGCCTGGTAGGTGGGGTGCTTGGGGCCGCCGCGGGTAAAGCGGCGCAGCATCTGGTGCGACTCGGCGGTGCGCAATCTGAGCGCGGTCGCGTATTTGATCATCTGGTCGTAGTGGCGGGCGATCAGGTCCCAGTCGATGGTCTTGTTCGACAGCACCGCCTCCAGGCGCGGCCAGGCCTCGTCCTCGCCGGTCCCCGGCCGGTACAGCCGGGCGGAACCGATGTTCTTCAGCCGCGGCAGCAGCTTGAAGCTCAGCAGTTCGGAGAAGGCGAACCCGACGATCGAGGCGCCGTGGGTATCGGTGTACTGGCGATCGATCTCGGCATCAGTCAGGTGCCGTAGCAGGCCTTCGATCATCGAGGCCACCTCGGAGGCGGTCGTGCTGGTCACTTGGCTGTAGATGCACACGGACCGCCGTTCGACGTGCCAATACACCATGATCCCCGGCCCGTGATAGCGCTCATGCCACTCGGTCATGAAATTCGCCGACCAGGATCCGAACTTGCGCGAGTCGGACGCGCACGAGGTGCCCTCGCCCCACAGCACCGTGTCGCGCGCTTTGAGGGTGGCGTTGACGATGAGGCGGATCGCCTCGCGGAGGTTGTCGCGGTTGATGAACAGCCGGCGGGTGCGCCGCAGCGCCGCCTCGTTGTCGAGCTGCCCGGGCGGCAGCGCGGCCGCGGCCACCCCGTCGGCCACCCGCTTGATCCCGACATTCGTCCCCAGCCCGTACAGGCAGAGCAACAGCCGTCTCTGCAGCACCGCCTCATCAATGACGGTGCGCGAGGCCACCGAGGTGAAGGCGGAGGTGTAGCCGGTGACATGGGCGACGTCCTTGAGCACGTCCAGCAGGTCGATCACGCCCCATCGGCGGGAGATCTCCGCCTTCAGCGCCTTCAGGCCCGTCGGCTCCTCCTGCTTGACCAGCGGCGGGACGCTGATCCACGGTTCGCCCTTCTTCCGCGTGATCTTCACGCCGCCGGTGGTGCCCTTGCGCATCGCCCCCTCCAGCCGGTCCAGGGCGGCGGTGTGGCGGCGCTGCAGGTCGGCGAGGAACGCCGCCGGATCCCGGGGCTTCTTCAGGGCCTCGTAGTGCACGTCCCGGTTGTCGTCGAAGTCAGCCGGCAGGTCGGCCTCGGGGTTGCGCCAGATCTTGCCGCCCTCCACCCAGATCTCCCGCCGGCGGATGGCCTTGCGCAGCGCGACCAGCACGCACAACTCGTACGGGATGCGCTCGATACGGCCGCGGTCGTCGACCACCGCCTCCTGCCAGTCCTCGGGCACCACGTGCTCGATCGGGACCGTCTCGGCGCGGTCGTAGAAGACGGCCTCGGAGCCGTCGTAGCGCTCCAGCAGCGCCAAGGCGTCCATCACCGGCTGGAAGGCGGTGTTGTTGCAGCGGAAGGCCAGCGCGCGCAGCAGCTTGGGCAGGCCGCGCCGGTAGTGGCGCGAGTAGGAGCCGCGCAGCTTGACCCGTACGCGGGTACGCAGTTCCTTCTCGTTCGCCTTGGCCTCGGCGATGATGTCGGCCAGCGTGGCCGTGCCCACCACCGGGTAGATCGCATTGCGGACAAGCTCCTCGGGCAGGTCCAGCGCGGCCTGGGCCAGCCGGGCCAAGATGCCGTGCTTGCCCTGCACCCGCCGGAACTCACTGCTGAGCTCGTTCTCGACCTTCTTCTCAGCCCGTACGCTGATCTTGTGCACGAGCTGGATCGGCAACTCCACCAGCCCGTCGATCATCTCCGCCTTGCGCACCCAGCACAGCGCCGCCAGCAAGGTCAGCCTGATCGGCTCCGGCGCGGCGGCGAAGTCGGAGGGGTACATGCGCATCGCCCGGGCCCGCCACACCTCCACCACCTTTTCCGACACCCCCTCGAACAGGTGGTTCGGTAACCCGATCGCCTTGACCCGTTCCAGCTTGACGATCTCGGCCAGCAGCGTCTCCAGCTGCAGCGGTCCTGGGTCCTCTTTCAGCTCCTGCAGGAAGCTGCGCACTGCGGCCGTGCCGGCCTCGCCTTCGCCCTCCGGCTCGGGGTCGGGAACCGTGATCAAGTCTTTGAGCGCGGCAACCGCCGTGGCCGGCAGGCGCTGGGCCGTGGCGGCGGTGAACTCCCGCTCGAACAGCGCCTCGGCCGCGCCCCCCAGCCGTTCGATCTGCTTGGGCGTGGGAGGCTCGGTCCGTTCCTCCCGGCAGCGAGCCAGCAGCGCGGCACGCAGCCGCTCCCGCGACGTCTCCACCGGGCAGATCTCCTCGGCCAGCCAGACCGTCAGCTTGTCCTCGTCGGCGACCGTCGGCTCACGAAAGCCGTGAAAACCGGCGGATCTGCGCCCGGTGATACTCGATCGTGCTGCCCGACCAGCGGTACTCGGCGAACAGTGCCGCATCGACCTTCACCTGGCCCGCCATGTAGTCGACCGCGGCCTTCGGCACGTCCTCCCGGCGCGGGAAGCGACCCTCAAGCTCGAAGTACTTCAGCATCAACGCGAACCCGAGACGGGTGGCGCCGCTCTTGTTCGCCAGTAGTTCGGCCTCGGCCTCATCCAGGGTCCAGCACTCGATGAGGTCCTCCAGCTCCCACTCTCTGCGCATCGGCAGGGATCCCTTCTCCCCCGATCGCTTTGAAGATTCGGGAGCACCCTGCTCGCACCGATGCCGCTACGGTGCGGTACCGCTCATCCGTAACCATCACGTCGCGGACTTGAGACATTACAGAGAGCTACTTTGGGGCTGGTCGCGCCGACCCGAGTGGGGCCCCAACCGCGGAGGTTCCGCTCGCCGACCCGCGAGCGGCTAGAGGGAGCGGCCGAGGACGTCGACGAGCTGGGCGATGCGCTGCTCGTCACGCCGATAGTGCGTCCACTTCCCGACACGGGTGGCGCGGACCAGCCCGGCACGCTGCAGCGATGCCATGTAGGCGGAGACGGTCGACTGCGCGAGGCCCGTCTTGGCCTGAATGTGGCTCACGCACACGCCGACCTCCTCGGGGTCGGCGATTCCCTCCTCCACCGGGAAGTGGCGTTCGGGCTCGCGCAGCCACTGGAGCAGCTGGAGTCGCACGGGGTTGGCGAGCGCCTTGAACACCTCGAGCAGCTGCGCGGGGTCGTCCGGCGCGGCGGCGTCTGGTGAGGGGAGGGCGTGTGTCGTCATGAGCTTTCGAGAGGAGTATACGACGATTCGAGGAACTTCGATATGAGCCCGACGCGCACCGCCCCGGGCGCCGGGGCGTCGCGGCCCGTCCTGCCACCCCCAGGAGCGGCGGAAGCCTGCACTCGGCAAGACCCGAATAGGGCGCGGCACGACGAGGCGCAACCCGCGCGCGCCTCCACGCCGAGCCGTACCGGTGACCAGCACACCGAACCGAACGTGACGTGCGGTTCCAGCCGGACGCGGTCCGTTCCGA